>CAMDOQ010000155.1 GCA_945903685.1 Rhizobium sp. Q54 | reverse complement strand
TGCGGCCGCGGGCGGAAATAATGCCGACCGTGACGGTGCCGCCCAAATTGAACGGATTGCCGATCGCCATTACCCAGTCGCCGACCCGGGTCTTGTCCGAATTGCCCCATTTGACGGTCGGGAGCTTGCGCTCGGTCTTGAGCTTGAGCACCGCGAGATCGGTCTTGGGATCCTTGGCGATGATGGTCGCCTCGAGCGTGGTCTCGTCGTTGAGCGTGACCCGCACCTCGTCGGCTTCGGCAATGACGTGGTTGTTGGTAACGACGATGCCCGAGGCATCGATGATGAAGCCGGAGCCGACCGAGGTCGAACGGCGGCCTTGCTGCGGGCGATCGCCCCGCTCGCGTTCCTGACGGTCGAAGAACTCCTTGAAGAACTCCTCGAACGGCGAGCCGGGCGGAAACTGCGGCATCGGCACGGTTTCGCGCTCGCTGCGCTGTTGGCCGCGGCGCGACGTTTGCTGCGGCGCCGACGTGGTCGAAATGTTGACCACCGTCGGTAGCAATTTTTCAGCGAGATCGGCCAGGCTTTCCGGCCCGGCCGGTCCGCGGTTGCCGCGCGCCGACTGGGCACCGGCGTCATAGGGCGCGACCAGGGCGGCGACGATCGCGACCGTGCCCGCCCATCGCGCCCACGCGGCGCCGCGACTGCCAATGTCGATCTGCCATTCGCTGTTCATAGGAATTCGTTCTCCGTCTACCCGACCGATCGGGGGTTTCCAGGTTTCATCTAAAATAGGGCAACGCACCCGCCCCGTACATGGATAGGCGGGCGAACTCGATCAAAACTCAGGCACCGTCCGCCAAAGGGACGTCCCATCGTAGGCTACGATTGCGAAAACATTGCGGCGATTCGCCCTCGCTTAGGTGCGGACCAGCCACACCAGTCCTACCCCGACCACCGCCATCGCGAGGCCGCCCAACCGTAGGTTCGTGGCCGGCAACGATTGGGCCAGTGCCATGAAGCGTTTGAGCCCGTCGGGAAAGAGCGCGTAAAGCGTCCCCTCGATCACCAGGACGAGACCGACCGCCGTGAGAAAGTCGAGCACGATCCCTGGGCGCTACGGCTTGGCCCCCGGCAACCGACCCCGCATATCGTTGAAGTAGCGGAAAAATTCGGTGTCGGGGTTGAGAATCATCGTGGTGTCGCTGCCGCCCAACGCCTCGCCATAAGCCTGCATCGAGCGGTAGAAGGCGAAGAACTCGGGGTCCTTGCCGAATGCCTCGGCGAAGATGCGATTGCGCTCGCCGTCGCCCTCGCCGCGCAGGATCTGGGCGCGACGGTGGGCCTCGGCCAACAACACGGTCTTCTCGCGATCGGCGCTGGCGCGGATCAGTTGCGCCTGTTCGGCACCCTGAGCGCGGAATTCCTTGGCTTCGCGTTCGCGCTCCGACTTCATGCGGGCGAAGATCGCCTGCGCGTTGGCTTCGGGGAGGTCGGCGCGCTTGATGCGAACGTCGATCACGGAGATGCCGAAGTTCTTGGCCTCGCCGTTCACGAGGTCCGCGGTCTGCCGCATCAGCTTGGCGCGCTCGCCCGAGAGCACGGCAGAGAGCGGGACCTCGCCCAAGACCGAGCGCAGGCTCGAGTTGAGCATGGCCGCCAACCGCGAGCGAACGCCGAGTTCGTTGGTCACGGTCTGATAGAACCGTAGCGGATCAACGATCTGATAGCGGAGGAACGCATCGACCACGAGCCGCTTCTGGTCGGTCGCAATGATTTCTTCGGCGGCGCCGTCATAAAACAGGACGCGATTGTCGAACGAAACCACGTTTTGGATGAACGGCACTTTGATTTGTAGCCCGGGCTCTTTGACGACCCGCTTTGGCTCGCCGAACTGGAGCACCAAGACCTGTTCGGTCTGGTGCACCGTGAAAAACGCCGAGGAGAGAACGAAAGCAAGAACCGCGATCGCGACCGCGGCTATGGCGAGGATGCGGTTCATCACTTGCCCTCCTTCTTTCGTTGCAGTTCCGGAAGCGGCAGATACGGCACCACCCCGCCGCCGCCAGGGCTCTGATCAACCAGAACCTTCTGCGATCCGCGCAGCACCCGCTCCATCGTTTCGAGGTAGATACGGCGCTGGGTCACTTCCTTGGCCTTGGCGTATTCGTTATAGATCGCGGTGAAGCGGCTGGCATCGCCGAGTGCGCGCGCCACGGTTTCTTCCTTGTAGGCTTGCGCTTCCTGCAGCATCTGCTCGCGCTCGCCGCGCGCGCGCGGCAGGATGTCGTTGGAGTAGGCCTCGGCTTCGTTCTTCTGGCGCTCGAGATCGGCGCGCGCACGCTGGACGTCGCGGAACGCGTCGATCACGGCGCTCGGCGGATCGACCTTCTGCAATTTGACTTCGTTGATCTGGATGCCGGCCTTGTAGCCATCGAGAATCCCCTGCGCCAATGTGCGCACGTCGGCCTCGATCTGGGCGCGCCCCTCGGTCACCGCGCGCTGGAACTGGGTTCTGCCGACCACTTCGCGCATCGCGCTTTCGGCCACCGCCTTCACGTTGGTCTCGGGCTGGGTGATGTTGAAGAGAAACTGGCCGGCATCGCGGATCACCCAGAACACGGTGAAGTCGATGTCGACGATGTTTTCGTCGCCGGTCAGCAGCATGCTTTCTTCGGCGATGTCGCGCTGCGCGGTGCCGCGGCCGGATTCGCTCGCGCCGCGAAAGCCGACGTCGGCGCGATTGACACGGGTAACCTTCGGTGTATCGACCGATTCGATCGGCGTCGGCAGGTGGTAGTTGAGGCCCGGCTTGGTGGTTTCGACCCACTTGCCGAACCGCAGCACGACGCCCTGTTCATCGGTGCCGACCCGGTAGAAGCCGCTGCCGACCCAGACCGCGACCAGCACGACCAGGACCAGCACGACCATCCGCTTCGAGCCGCCCGAAGGCAGCGCGCCGCGAAAACGTTCCTGGCTCCGGCGCAACAAGTCCTCGAGGCTCGGCGGCTGCGGTCCGCGCGGTCCTTGGCCCCACGGTCCACCACCACCCTGTTGGTTCCACGGCATGTTCGAGTCCCTAGCTGGTTACGGTTGGCCGGGCGCGGGTTTTGAATTCCCGGTGCGCCGGGTTATATGACAGCGACACGGTTCACGCAACGCGACCCCACGGAACGTGTGGATTTCTTGGCACTTGGCATCGGAGAACTAAGTATGGCGTCGGTCACCGAAGAACAAGTGCGGACAGCCCTAAAATCGGTGATCGACCCCGACCGCGGCGCCGATGTCGTCGCCGCCGGCATGATTTCCGGTGTCCACGTCCGTGACGGCCATATCACCTTCTCGATCGAGGTCCGCCCCGATGAGGGCGCTGCCAAAGAGCCGATCCGGAAAGCGTGCGAAAAGGCGGTCGAAGCGCTCCCTGGCACGCTCTCGGTGAGCGCGGTCTTGACCGCGAGCCGACCGGCCGGCGCCGCCAAAGCAGCCGCCACGAGCCCTACCCCCCACAGCCACGCGCCCGGCCCCGGCCATACCCATGCGCCAGGGCACGGCCATGCCCACGGCCCAGCCCCCGGCCCGGTGGTCGGCGGTCAGGTGCAAAAGAAGCCGGCGATCGCGGGCGTGCGAGCGCTGGTCGCGGTCGCCTCGGGCAAGGGCGGCGTCGGTAAGTCGACCACCGCAGTCAATCTGGCGCTTGGCCTGAAGGCGCTCGGTCTCAAGGTCGGGCTGCTCGATGCCGACATTTACGGCCCTTCGATCCCGCGCATGCTCGGGATCAGCGGACGGCCGAACTCGCCCGACGGCCGCCGAATCGAGCCGATGCGCGCCTTCGGCATGCCGTGCATGTCGATCGGCTTCATGGTCGGCGAAGACACCCCGGTGATCTGGCGCGGCCCCATGGTCATGAGTGCGATCGAGCAGATGCTCCGCGACGTCACCTGGGAAGATCTGGACGTGCTCGTGATCGACCTCCCGCCCGGCACCGGCGATGCGCAGTTGACGCTCGCGCAGCGCGCGCCCCTGACCGGCGCCGTGATCGTCTCGACGCCCCAGGACATCGCGCTGATCGATGCCCGCAAGGGCCTCGCCATGTTCGAGAAAGTCGACGTGCCGGTGTTCGGCATCGTCGAGAATATGAGCTATTTCCTGTGCCCGCACTGCGGCAACCGGTCGGACATTTTTGGCTATGGCGGCGCGCGCCTGACCGCCGAGAAGCTCGGGGTCGAATTCCTGGGCGAGGTGCCGCTCCACATGTCGATCCGCGAGACCTCCGACGCCGGTCTTCCGATCGTCGCCACCCAGCCCGATTCCGAGCAGGCGCGCTGCTATCTCGCGATCGCGCGGCGGGTTCAGGAGAAGGTCGCCGAAGCGCTCGGGGCGGAAGCGCGTACCGCGCCCAAGATCGTCATCGAGTAATCACCTGCCCAGCAATCACCCGCCGGCTTGATCGGCGTTAAAGCCCGGCGCCTGGAGGTCAGCCACCGTGTAGGCCAATGCCGGGTCACGGTTGCGTGACAGCCACGGAGGTCGGCCATGACAGGACGCATCGAGTTTGTGGGGCGTGGTCCGTTCCTATTGCCCGCACCGAGCCAGGTCGCGGTCACGGTCGAGACGGGCGGCCACATCGTGCTGGAGCTACAAATCGTTGTCGGCGAACTCGGCTCCGGCCACGTCGAGACCATCCGGGTCCCGCTGGTCGAGAGTCAGGCGTTCGATCTCGCCACGGCGATGTCGCGAGCGGCGGCCCGCGCCACCACCGAACACCACCCGCCGGCAGTCGCGACCCCCTGACCGTCAGCCGTCGCGGCCCAGGCTCTCCATCAGCTCGCGCCACTCGCGTTTGGAGAGGCCGCTCGCCTCCTGCGTCACCGTTTCGCCATCGAGCAGCCGTTTCACGATCGCGAGGCCCCGGGCCGAAACGTGCGCGCCGCCCATGCGGTACTCGGAAAAGGCGGCGAACGTCATCGGCACCCAGCGGCGGACGGTTTCTAGCATCGCTTCGGCGTAGACGCGGATTTCGTACTGCGCGTGCGGGTCGGCGCGGAGCGACAAGAAACCGAGCAGGTTGTGAAGGTCGGTTTTCCAGTACCACTGGGTATAGAAGTTGAGCGAAAGGTTCATGCGCGCGAGCTCCCGCGCCAGCCCCTGGCGCGCGGGATCGCGCGCCGCGCCACGCTCGTCCTCGTTGAGCATTTCGCAGTAGTGGGCGTAAAGCTGTTCCGAATCGTTCTTAAGCAGCTCGAACACGCGTTTGGCTTCGGCGCCCTCGAGCACCTCGCCCCGCCCCTGCCGGTTGCCGCGCGCTTGCGCGCCCAGGTGCTCGGGCGCGGGAATGTAGAACTCGTTGTCCAGGATCGAGTAGCGCGCCGAGTACTCATTGACGTTGGCGGTGCGATGTCGGATCC
>CAMDOQ010000154.1 GCA_945903685.1 Rhizobium sp. Q54 | reverse complement strand
AAGGCCGCCAATGCCGGCACCCAGGATCGTACCGACACCCTGCTTCTGGCCGGTATCCTCAAAACAACCCGTCAGCAGCAGGGCGACTGCTCCGATTGTCAAAAATTTCAACGCCTTCATGGTGTTCTCCGCTTTCTCGAATGCGTGTACGGGCGTCGTCTCGACACCCTTTCAGTATACGGTATAGGAATTGGGTAGGTAACCAGGTGAACGCAAGCGCGGATGGTTCCATTCCAACCTAGGCCCTTCGGGTGGCAAAAATAAGGCTTTTCGGTTAATAAATTATCCGTATGCGCGAAACCTGCAGAATTTCGGCGCGTCGACCGGCCGCGCCATGACGATCACACCGGTGCCGTCCCCGTTCGACTTATTTGCGGCGTGGTTTCGCGATGCCGAGGCCAAGGAGTCCGGCCTCCCGCACGCCATGTCGCTCGCGACGGTCGGGCGCGACGGCGCGCCGTCGCTTCGGATGGTGTTGCTTAAAGGCGCCGATGCGCGCGGCTTCGTGTTCTACACCAATCTCGAAAGCCAAAAAGGCGTCGAACTCGGCGCCGATCCACGCGCAGCGCTCTGTTTTCACTGGAAGAGCCTCAACCGGCAGGTGCGCATCGAAGGGAGCGTGGCGCCCGTCGATCCGAGCGAGGCCGACGCGTATTGGGCCATCAGGCCGCGCGAGTTTCGGGTGAGTGCATGGGCCTCGCGCCAGTCGCGAAGCTATCGTGCCCGTGCCGAGCTCGACGCCGCGGTCGCCCGCTACGACGCGGAGTTCCCGGGCGAGGCGGTTCCGCGGCCGGCGTTTTGGTCGGGGTTTCGGCTCGTCCCGCGGCGCCTCGAATTCTGGCAGGAGCAACCTTCGCGGCTCCACGACCGATTGGTGTACATCCGGGTGGGCGAGGGCTGGGCCACGGAATACCTTTACCCATGACAACCGGATCGGCGGCTGCTGCCTTAGCCGAGGTTAAGGGAGCATCGACGCGGATCCGATAAAAAGCCACGACCGAGGATCGGCGCAAGCATGAACGACCAGCAACCGCAAATAACCCGCGACGTCAGCAGCGGCCGCCTGATCGGTCCGGGCGTGCGCGCGATGCGAACGGTGAGCTATGCCGCGGTCGGCGTCGCCGCGGCGCTGTCGGTCATCAAGCTCGGTGCCTGGTACGCGACCGACTCGGTTGCGATGCTGTCGTCGCTAGTCGATTCGGGGCTCGATTTTTTGGCGTCGTTCATCAACGCGGTCGCGGTGTGGACGGCGCTGCGCCCCTACGATCCCGAGCACCGGTTCGGCCATGGCAAGGCCGAATCGCTCGCCGGTCTGTTTCAGGCGGCGATCATTCTGGCTTCGGTCGTGTTTGTCGCGGTCAAAAGTATTCCGCGCCTGACCGATCCGATCCCGGTTGCGAACGGCGAAACCGGCATGGTGGTGATGATCGTGTCGATCGTGGTTACCGCGGTATTGGTCGTCATGCAGCAGCGCGTCATCAAACGCACGGGCTCGCTTGCGGTCACCGCCGACTCGCTCCACTACAAGGGCGATCTGCTTACCAACATGGCGGTGCTGGTCGGAATTGGGCTCGCGACGTTCGCCGACATGCCGATCTTCGACCCGATCGGCGCGCTTCTGGTTTCGGCATTCGTGCTGTGGAGCGTCTATGGGATCGTGCGTCAGTCGCTCGACATCTTGATGGACCGTGAGTTCCCAACCGACGTTCGCGACCGCATCCGTGCGATCGCCACCAAACACACCGGGGTCGTCGCGGTGCACGACATGCGGACGCGCTCGGCGGGTATCCACTCCTTCATTCAGCTCCACATCGAGCTCCCGGCCGACATCTCGTTCATGCGCGCGCATCTGATCTCGGACGAAGTCGAGCGCGACATCCGTCTCGCTTTCCCAGAGACCGACGTGATCATCCATATGGACCCCGAGGGCGTTCCCGAAGAACGCGCTCGCTTCACCGAAAGGCACCATCCGCACTAGGGCGGGGCGTCCGCCGGACGCGACCGGGGTCGGAGCCGAGCGCGGCCATGACCGAGCAGGATGATACCATCGCCTTCCTCGCCGACCCGCACACCCACGGCGGCGCTCCGGTCGAGCGCATCGATACCCACGGCGCGATCGTGTTCCTCGCCGGCAACCGGGCGCTCAAGCTCAAGCGCGCGGTCCGCTACGACTACATGGATTTCTCGACGGTCTCGCTCCGGCGCCAGGCGTGCGAGGCGGAAATTCGCATCAACCGCCGCACCGCCCCCGCGATTTACCGCGCCGCTATTCCGGTGACGCGCGATCGCGACGGGGCGTTCGGCCTGGGCGGCGCGGGTGAGATCGTCGACTGGGTCGTCGATATGGTCCGCTTCGACCAGGCCGGGCTCCTCGACCGGCTCGCAGTGCAGGGCGCCCTCGACGATGCGCTGGCGGTGGCGCTCGCCGATACGGTCGCTTCGTTCCACGATCGGGCGGAGCCGATGCCAGGGTTCGGCGGGGCTTCCGCGCTCGAAGTGACCATCGCCGGCAACGCGAGCGAACTCGGGCGCTATGTCGGAACGGTGTTTTCGGCTGATGCGGTCGCGCGTCTCGAAGACGCTTCGCGCCGGGCGATCGCGCGTCTTCGCGACCTCGCCGATCGTCGACGCGACCGCGGCTTCGTCCGCCGTTGCCACGGCGATCTCCACTTGCGCAACGTCTGCCTGATCGACGGGCGCCCGACCCTGTTCGACGCCATCGAGTTCAGCGACGCCTTCGCCTGCATCGATGTCGTCTACGATCTCGCTTTTCTGCTGATGGACTTGTGGCACCGCGACCTCCGGCGCGTCGCCAACCTTGTCCTCAACCGCTACCTGTGGCGGCGCACGGACATGGAGGCGCTGGCGCTGATGCCGCTGTTCCTCGCGCTCCGCGCCGGCATCCGCGCCCATGTCACCGCGACCGCTGCCCTTCGCCAGCCGATCGAGGCGCAGGCGACGTTTGGCGACGAAGCGCGGGCGTATCTCGCGCTCGCTGCCGCCGCGCTCGCCCCGCGGCCGCCGGTCCTGGTGGCGATCGGCGGCTTGTCGGGTAGCGGTAAATCGACCCTGGCGCGGGCGCTGGCGCCGGCGATTGGTCCGGTGCCGGGTGCCGTCGTCATTCAGACGGACGCGATCCGAAAGCGGCTATGCGGAGCCCCGTTGACCGACCGGCTGCCGTCCGCGGCCTATGCGCCGGCCATGAGCGAGCAGACCTACGCGGCGGTCCGCGCCGAGACCGCGACGGTATTGGGGGCGGGGCACGCCGCCATCGTCGACGCGGTCCATGCCCGACGCGACGAGCGCGCGGCGGTGGCCGATCTGGCGCGGGGGGCGGGCGTTCGCTTCCTGGGTCTATGGCTCGACGCGCCGCGTCCGGCGATGGAAGAACGGCTCGATACGCGCCGAGGCGACGTGTCGGATGCCACTCCGCAGGTGCTGGCGCGGCAGCTTACTTACGATCTCGGCGCGATCGACTGGCACAGGATCGATGCCACTCGACCGACGGCCGCGGTCGCGGCGGAGGCAGCGTCGCTTATCGGCTGCGCATTGGAGGAGCCCCGTGTACAGTTCGAGGCGGGAGACTGAATGGGAGTTTGGTAGGAGGCGACCATGACCATACGTTCGATCCTGGTACCGATCGGGAGCAGTCAGGACGCGTCCGATCAGATAAAGACCGCGTTTCTGGCCGGCAAACGCGTCGGCGCGCACGTGGATGTGTTCCACATCAATCCGGATCCGCGCGATTCGGTCGCGTACGTCGGTGAGGGCGTTACCGGCGCGATCATCGAGGATTTGATGACCGCGGCCGAGCAGGAAAGCGCGGTACGGGCGTCGCGTTCGGAAACCCAGTATCGCGCAACGGTGCAGGCGTTCAATGTGACCGAGGCGAGCGGCCCGCAAGCGACCGGCTTCTCGACGGCGTTCTCGAGGTCGACCGGCCGCGTCTACGACTTGATCGCACTCCGCGGCCGTTTGGCCGACCTTGTGGCGATCGCGCGCCCGAAAAAGGGCGACGATGCCATGATCCAAGCGACGCTCGAGGTCGCGTTGATGGAGACCGGGCGAGCCGTGCTGGTGACGCCGCCGACCGCTCCGGCCGGTCTCGGCGACAATGTCATGATTCTGTGGAGCGGGGCCGAAGAAGCGGCGCGGGCGGTTTCCGTGGCGCTGCCACTGCTGCGGGCGGCAAAGAAGGTGACGGTGACGTCGTTCGGCAGCTATGCGCGAGCGCCGGCGCTAGCCTCGGACCTCGCCCGCTACCTGGCCTGGCACGGGATTCAAGCGACCGCCGTGGAAGTGACTCCGGTCGGTCGGTCGGTCGAAGAAGCGGTGCTAGCCAAGGTCAAGGAGGCGGGTACCGACCTCTTGGTCATGGGCGCCTACACGCATAGCCGGCTACGCCACCTCATCTTCGGCGGCGTCACCAGCGCCGTGCTCGAACGGGCCGAAATTCCGGTGCTGATGGCGCATTGAGGCGTCGGTGGCGTATCCTGAAAACCTCGAATTAGGCGGGCGATAAGCTAGATGACTGCCATGACCGACGAGGGCAAGACGCTGGTATTGACGGGGGCGAGCCGCGGTATCGGCCACGCCACCGTCAAGCGCTTCAACGCAGCGGGATGGCGCGTCATCACGTGTTCGCGCCATGCGTTTTCGGAGAACTGCCCGTGGAAGGCGGGGCCTGAGGATCACGTCGTCATCGACCTTGCCGACGCCAAGAGCACCGAGAACGGCATTACCGAGCTCCGCAAGCGGCTGCGTGGCGGGCCCCTGCATGCCTTGGTCAATAACGCCGGTATCTCGCCCAAGAGCCACAACGGCGGCCGTCTCGGCATTCTCAATACCGAAATCCCGTTGTGGCACCACGTGTTCAACGTCAACTTTTTCGCGCCGGTGGTGCTGGCGCGCGGCTTGATCGAGGAACTCACCAGGGGCCACGGCTCGATCGTCAACGTGACCTCCATCGCCGGCGGCCGCGTCCACCCCTTTGCGGGCGCGGCCTACGCGACCTCGAAAGCGGCGCTCGCGTCGCTGACGCGCGAGATGGCGGCCGACCTCGGCCCGCTCGGCGTCCGCGTCAACGCGATCGCGCCGGGCGAGATCGAAACCGCGATGATCGGGCCGGAATACAAAGAGCTTGCAAAGCAGATCCCGATGCGGCGGCTGGGCGCACCCGAGGAAGTGGCGAAGACCATCTACTTCCTCTGTTCCGAGGCCTCGAGCTACGTCAACGGCTCGGAAATCCACATCAACGGCGGCCAGCACGTCTAATCCGGCGGCCGCGTCGGCGATCGTTCAGCCGAGCCTTTCGACCAGCCAGTCCGCCATCGTCGGCACTACCTGCG
>CAMDOQ010000153.1 GCA_945903685.1 Rhizobium sp. Q54 | reverse complement strand
ATCCGATCGGGCCAGCCGAGCGCGTAGGCGATCGGCGTGCGCATGTCGGGGGTGCCGAGCTGCGCGAGGACGGTGCCGTCGACGTAGGCGACGAGACTGTGCACGACGGACTGAGGATGGATCACGATGTCGATGCGCTCGGGCCCGATCGGGAACAGGTGATGCGCCTCGATCAGTTCGAGCCCCTTGTTCATCATGGTCGCCGAATCGACCGAAATCTTGGCGCCCATGTCCCAATTCGGGTGTGCGATCGCCTGCTCGGGCGTCACCTGCGCCATCTCTTCGCGCTTGAGCGTGCGGAACGGTCCGCCCGATGCCGTCAGGATGATCTTCTCGACCGTCTCCGGGTGGTCGGCGTCGAACACCTGAAAGATCGCGTTGTGTTCGGAGTCGACCGGCACCAGCGTCGCGCCGTGGCGCCGGACTTCGTCCATCACGAGCGCGCCCGCGCACACCAGGCACTCTTTGTTGGCGAGCGCGACGATCGCGCCGCGGCGGATGGCTGCGAGCGTCGGGTCGAGCCCGGCGGCACCGACGATACCGGCCATGACCCACTCGGCCGGGCGGCTTGCCGCCTCGATCAACGCCTCCGGCCCGGCCGCGACGGCGATACCGGTGCCGCTGAGCGCCGTCTTGAGCTCTTGGTAGCGGCGGGCGTCGCCGACCACGGCGAGCCGCGGCTTGAGCCGGCGGGCCTGCTCGGCCAACGCCGCGACGTTGCGGTGGGCGGTAAGGGCTTCGATCTCGAAGGCGCCCGGATTGCGCTCGATCAGATCGACGGTGCTACCGCCCACCGATCCGGTCGAACCCAGAATGGTGATGCGGCGCGGACGGGTACCGGCCGCCGGTGCGGTCATCGCCATGCCATGCCGGTGCCGGGATGGACCAGCGCCATCAGCGCCATAGCCGGCGCCGCGGTCATCAGGCCATCGACCCGATCGAGAATACCGCCGTGTCCGGGAATGAGCGAACCGGAGTCCTTCACCGCGCGGCGCCGCTTGAGCCATGATTCGCCGATATCGCCGGCCTGGGCGATCAGGCCAAGCATGGCGGCGAAGGCCGCGAACCGGACCCACGGTCCCATCGCTAAGGCAACGGCAATGGCGGTTCCGGCCGCGGCCGCGAACGCTACCGCGCCCGCGAGTCCGCTCCAGGTCTTGTTCGGGCTGATGCGCGTTAGTTTCGGGCCGCCGATCGCGCGGCCGACGATGTAGCCGCCGATGTCGGTCGCCCACACCACACCGAACAACCAAAGGACCACGGCGCGGCCGTCGACCGGATCGCCGCGCAGCAGCAGCAGCGCCAAGATCGGCAGCGTGACATAGACCACCCCCGCCCCTTGCCATAGCGCCGGGCGCGCCAAGCGCAGCGCGACCACGGCGGCGGCCCCGGCTCCGAACGCGATCGCGGCCACCGCCACGATGGCGTTAGCCTCGTCCGCCATCGCCGCCACCGCGATTACGACCGCGCCGTGCACGATCGCCGGTGCGCTGTAGCCCGACCCACCGCACAATCGATCCCATTCATAGGTCATCGCCACGCCGGCCAGCGCGAGCAGCGCCGCAAACGGCGCGCCGCCGAGATAGATCAGTGCGAGCACGATCGGCGCCAATACCAGCGCCGAGATCGTGCGCACAAGCAGGTTCGAAGGCGCGTTAGCTGCCGGTGCCGCCATAGCGACGCTCGCGGCGATGGAACTCGCCGATCGCTTCCTCGAGCGTCGCGCGCGAGAAGTCCGGCCAGTTGGCGTTGACGAATATCAGTTCGGCGTAGGCGGACTGCCACAACAGGAAGTTGCTGAGCCGCTGCTCGCCGCTGGTGCGGATGACGAGATCGGGATCAGGCATGCCGACCGTCTCGAGATAGCCTTCGAACCGCTGCTTGGTGATGGCGTCGAGTGCCAGCGCCCCCTCTTTGACGTCGCGGGCGATCGCCCGCGCCGCGCGCAGGATCTCGTCCTGGCTACCGTAGTTGAGGGCGATCGTGAGCGTGAGCGCGCGGTTGGCGGCAGTCGTCGCCTCCGATTCCTCGATCAGCTGGACGATGTCGTCGGCTAACTGCTCGCGGACGCCGATGAAGCGGATGCGGACCCCGCTCTTGTGGAGGTCGGCGAGTTCGCGGCGCAGGTAGAGCCGGAGCAAACTCATCAGATCGTCGACCTCGGCCGGCGGGCGCTTCCAATTCTCGGACGAGAACGCGTAGAGCGTGAGGTAGGCGATCCCGAGCTCGCGGCAACTCTCGACCGCGACGCGGACCGCGTCGGCGCCGCGCTGGTGTCCAGCGGCCCGTGGTAGGCCGCGCGCCTTGGCCCACCGCCCGTTGCCGTCCATGATGATGGCGACGTGGGTCGGGGGCGAGCCGCCGGCGCGGCGCGAAGACGGCGCGGCTTCCATCGCTAGACCTGCGTGATCTCGTTTTCCTTGTGCGTCAGCATATCGTCGATCTGCTTGATCGATTTGTCGGTCAGATCCTGGATCTCGTCAGACCACAGCTTATGGTCGTCCTCGGAGAGATCGCCGTCCTTCTCCATTTTCTTGAGCCGCTCCATGCCGTCGCGCCGCACGTTACGGACCGCGACCCGTGCCTGTTCGGCGTATTTGTGGGCAACCTTCGCTAGCTCCTTGCGCCGGTCCCCGGTCAATTCCGGAATCGGCACCCGCACCAGTTGGCCATCGACCATCGGATTGACGCCCAAGTTGGCGGCCCGGATCGCCTTCTCGACCGCAGCGACGTTCGACTTGTCCCACACCTGGACCGTGAGCAGGCGCGCTTCGGGAACGCTGACGGTGCCGACTTCCTTCAGACGCATTTCATTGCCGTAAGCGTTGACGACGATCGGGTCGAGCATGGAGACCGACGCGCGTCCGGTGCGCAACCCGCCGAGTTCGGTCTTGAGGACCTCGACCGCGCTGTGCATGCGTCGTTCGATATCGCTGATGTCCGGTTCGTCCGCCATCGTTCAGGCTCCGTCGTCGATGATCGTGAACACCCCGCGCCCGCTCACGACATCGGCCAGGGCCCCGCGCTTCTGGAGCGAAAACACCACGATCGGGATGCCATTGTCCTTGGCCAGACTGATCGCCGACGCATCCATGACCTTCAAGTCCTTCGACAGCACGTCCAGGTAGCTCAGGCGCTGGAAGCGCTTGGCGTTGCGCACCTTGCGCGGATCGCCGTCATACACGCCATCGACCTGCGTTCCCTTGAGCAGCGCCTCGCAGCCCATCTCGGCCGCGCGTAACGCTGCCGTGGTGTCGGTGGTAAAATACGGGTTTCCGGTACCGGCCGCAAAGATCACCACCCGCCCCTTTTCGAGGTGGCGCTGGGCACGGCGGCGGATATAGGGCTCGCACACGCTCGCCATCGGAATCGCCGATAACACCCGGGTCGGAACGCCGGCGTGCTCGAGCGCGTCCTGGGTCGCGAGCGCATTGATCACGGTCGCGAGCATCCCCATGTAGTCGGCGCTCGCCCGTTCCATGCCCCGGGTCGCGCCGGCGATGCCGCGAAAGATATTGCCGCCGCCGATCACGAGGCAAATCTCGAGTCCGCGACCATGGATGGCCTTGATGTCGCTCGCGATCTTTTGAACGGTATCGGAGTCGATGCCGTAGCCCGTCGAACCCATCAACGCCTCGCCCGAGATCTTGATGAGGACGCGGCGATACTTGAGGGCTTGGCGCGGCATGATGAATCCCGGTCAGCGCGACGGTCGGTGGACGGCGATGCCGCTCACCCTAGATAACGACAAATCGGCCGCGCTGTCGCGGCCGATTACTTGAGGCCGGCCGTCGCCAGGACTTCGGCGGCGAAGTCGGTCGCCTGTTTCTCGATCCCCTCGCCCAAGGTGAAACGAACGAAGCCGGCGAGCTTGACCGGGTGGCCCAACTCCTTCGCGGCCTTGGCGAGAACGTCGCCGACCTTGCTTTCGCTGTCGATGACGAAAATCTGGCGATCGAGCACGACCTCCTCGTAGTACTTGCGAAGCCGCCCCTCGACCATCTTGGCGACGATGTCGGCGGGCTTGCCGCTCTGGGCGGCCTGCTCGGTCAGCACCTTGCGCTCGCGCTCGACCGCAGCCGGATCGAGCCCATCGACCGTCGCTGCGAGCGGCTTGGCGGCGGCCACGTGCATCGCGATCTGCTTGCCGAGTTCGGCCAGTTTGGCGGGATCGGCCGAAGATTCGAGCCCGACCAGGACGCCGATCTTGCCCAACCCGGGGGCGAGCGAATTGTGCAGATAGCTGGCGACGATGCCGCGCTCGACCTTGAGGCCCTCGACGCGGCGGATCTGGATGTTCTCGCCGATGGTCGCGACCAGGTTGACCGCCTCCTCCGCGACCGTGCGGCCGGCATCCGGATAGGGAAGCTTTTTCAGTGCTTCGAGATCGGCGCCCTTGGCGCGCGCCAAGTCGGCGATCGCGCGGACGAACGCCTGGAACTTGTCGTTGCGCGAGACGAAGTCGGTCTCGGAATTGACCTCGACCACGACGCCGCTCGTCGCTTGGGCGCTCACTGCGACTAGACCCTCGGCAGCGACGCGCCCGGCTTTCTTGGCGGCGGCGGCGAGGCCCTTGGCGCGCAGCCAGTCGACTGCCTTCGTCATGTCGCCGCCGGCCTCGGCCAACGCCTTCTTGCAGTCCATCATGCCGGCACCGGTCTGCTCGCGAAGCTCCTTGACCGCGACCGCCGATATTTCCGCCATTTTAAGTATCCCTCGAGAAACGATCTGTAACTTATTGTTTATTAACAATTAAACAGACGGTTGTGGCGTCGGTTCCGCGACCATTCCCCGCAGGTCCGGCACCGCCACCTCTTCGACCGCGCCGAGGTCCACGCCCGAGCTCGCCATTTCTTCCTGGAGCCCATCCAGAACTGCGCCGCTCACGAGGTCGCAGTAGAGATTGATGGCACGCGAGGCGTCGTCGTTGGCCGGAATCGGATAGGTGATGCCATCGGGATCGCAGTTGGAATCGAGGAGCGCCGCGATCGGGATCTTGAGCTTCTGCGCTTCGGAAATCGCGATGCGCTCGCGGTTGGTGTCGATCACGAAGACGATGTCGGGAAGCCCGCCCATCTCCTTGATGCCGCCGAGGCCGCGCTCGAGCTTGTCGCGCTCGCGGGTGAGTTGGAGGAGCTCTTTCTTGGTGAGGCCGACATTCTCCTCGGCCAGCCGCGCGTCGAGTTCTTTCAGGCGCTTGATCGAGTTCGAAATCGTGTTCCAGTTGGTGAGCGAGCCGCCGAGCCAGCGGTGGTTGACGTAGTACTGGCCGCAGCGCTTGGCCGCGGCGGCGATCGGCTCGGAGGCCTGGCGCTTGGTGCCGACAAAGAGCACGCGGCCGCGCGCCGCGACGATATCGCGGATCGCCTGGAGCGCACGATGCAAGAGCGGCACTGTCTGCTGCAGGTCGATGACGTGGATGTTGTTG
>CAMDOQ010000152.1 GCA_945903685.1 Rhizobium sp. Q54 | reverse complement strand
GCGACGCCGCGGCCGGCGGCGGGCGCGCTCACCGCGATCCGTCGACCTTCTTGACCAGTTCGGGCGGCAAGACCGACGCCTCGCGCATCAGCACGATCGTGATGCGCCGGTTCTCGGGCTTGAGCGGGTCTTCTTCGTTGAGCGGCTCGGTCGCCGCCTTGCCGATCACGCGCGCCATCCGCTCTACGATGACCCCGCTTTCGGTCAGAACGCGGCGGCTCGAATTGGCGCGGTCGCTCGAGAGCTCCCAGTTGGTGTAGCCCTGGCGATTAAAGGGCGAGGCGTCGGTGTGGCCGGCGATCGAGACCCGGTTGGGCAACTTCTCCATCACCTTGGCGACGGTCGACAGCAACTTGCGCGTCTTGGACGTCACTTGCGCCGAGCCAGCGGCGAACATCGAGCCGCCGTCCTTGTCGGTCAACTGGATGCGCATGCCTTCGGGCGTCATGTCGATGATCATCTGGTTCTTGAGGTCGCGAATTTCCGGGTCTTCCTCGATCGCGCGCTTGAGCGCGTCGGAGGCCGAGTCGAACGCCGCCTGTTCCTGCTGTGCCTTGAAGCGTTCTTGCGCTTCCTTTTCCTTGTCCGCCCCTTTGGTTTCCTCGACCACCTTGGTCGGCTGCGGCGGCGGCGGCGAGGCGATGGAGACGATGACGGGGGCCGAGGAGGAGGCCGACGCGCTGGCGCCGGGCGAGAGCGCGAGCCCGCCCAGCAAGCCGCCGGCGCCGCCGCTCGACAGACTGACCGAGGCCGGCGTGAAGTACTCCGAAATGCCCTTCTTCTGGTCTTCGGTGGTCGCGGAGAGCAGCCACAGCAGCAAGAAGAACGCCATCATCGCGGTCACGAAGTCGGCGTAGGCGACCTTCCACGCGCCGCCGTGATGGCCGTGCTCGGCCTTCTTGATCTTCTTGACGACGATCGTGCCGTCGGTATTGCGCCGATCGCTCATGGTGCGTGCACCGCGTCGGTCATTGCGAGCAAGGGCGAGGGGCTGCCATTACACCGACTGGGCGTTGGTCACGGCTTGTTCGAGTTCGTGGAAGGTCGGGCGCTCGAACGAGTAGAGCGTTTTGCGGGCGAACTCGACCGACACCGCCGGCGCATAACCCTGGAGGTGCGCCATCAACCCGGCCTTGATGCAGGCGAAATACTTGGACTCGGCGTCAGCATAGTTCTTGAGGGCGGTCGCCATCGGGCCGACGACTCCATAGGCGAGCAACACGCCCAGGAACGTGCCGACCAGCGCCGCACCGATCAGGCCGCCCAGGACTTCCGGCGGCTCGGTGATGCTCGCCATGGTGACGACGACGCCGAGCACGGCGGCGACGATGCCGAAGGCGGGGAGGCCGTCGGCCATTTTCTGGATCGCCTCCGAGGGCGCCATCGCCTCGTGGTGGTGGGTTTCGATGTCGAGGTCGATCAAGCCTTCGAACTCGTGCGGATTTTCGGTCCCCATCGTCATCAGGCGCAGATAGTCGCAGATGAAATCGACCGCGTGGTGGTCCTTCATGAAGTTGGGGTAGGCCTGGAAGATCGCGCTCTCGTGCGGGTTCTCGATGTGGGCTTCGAGGGCGAGCATGCCCTTCGACTTGGCCAACCGGAAAATCGAATAGAGCAGCGCCAAGAGTTCGAGGTACGAGGCTTTGGTGTAAGGCAGCCCCTTGATGACGTGGCCAAAGCTCTTGGCGATCTTGCCGACCATCGGCTTGGTGCTCGAGGCGAGCAAGGCGCCGATCGCGGCGCCCATAATGATCAGCACCTCGAGCGGTTGGATCAGGACGCCGATCTCGCCGTGCGGCAGGTACCCGCCGAGCACCGAACCGAGCACGATCAAGAAGCCAATGATGAAGAACATCGCGCTAACCTCCACGCGACCGGCGGCGCGAGACGCGCTCAACGCGGCAGTACAACCTGTTGCAAAACAACGACAAACCCTCGGGCCCCATTATCCGCGAACGGCTCGCACCCGGCAACCGGAGTCGCGGGCTCGAACGACACGCTCGAATTGGCATGGTTAACGGCGCGGGCTCTCGGCTGATTCGGATATAGCGCGTCGCCGCCGAATGCGAGAATGACGCCGGTCACAACGGTGTTAGTCGCCCCGGACACGGTCGGAAAGTAGGCGGGCGCGAAACCCGGCGGCCCTGAGTCCGGCCAGGATCGCCCGCGCCTGACGCGCATCGCGCGTTTCGACCATGAGGTCCAAGTCCGCGGCCTTAATCGGCACGTCCGAGAACAGGCGTTGGTGATGGACGTCGATGATGTTGCCGCCGCCTTCGCCGATCACGCGGGTGACGGTGGCGAGCGTTCCTGGCGTATCGAGTGCCTCGACCCGGAGCCGTACGACGCGGCCGTCCCGCACCAGGCCGCGCATAATGACCGCGGCCAGTAGGCGCGAATCGATGTTGCCGCCCGATAGCACGAGCCCGACCTTGCGTTTCCGGAACTGGCGGCGCCGCTTGAGCACGGCCGCCAACGGCGCGGCACCCGCGCCCTCGGCCACCGTCTTCTCGACTTCGAGGTATAGAAGGATCGCGCGCTCGATCTCGCTCTCGCTCACCAGGATCACGTCGTCGACCAAGCGCTTCGCCAGCCGGAGCGGGAGCCGGCCGATAGTCTGGACCGCAATGCCCTCGGCGATGGTCTGGCCGCCGGTCGCCGGCTTGCGTCCGCCGCGAGCGCGGTAGAGCGCGGGGTAGAGTTCGGCCTCGACGCCAACGACCTCGATCTCGGGCTTGAGTGCTTTGGCC
This sequence comes from Rhizobium sp. Q54, assembly GCA_945903685.1. GTDB lineage: Bacteria > Pseudomonadota > Alphaproteobacteria > SHVV01 > SHVV01 > SHVV01. Next base: position 2,924 of record CAMDOQ010000152.1, on the reverse strand, counting down.
GCGACCGCCATCCCGGCGATCAGGCCGCCACCGCCGACCGGGACGATGAGGACATCCAAGTCGGGGTGGGCCGCCAGCATTTCGATCGCGACCGTGCCTTGGCCGGCGACGATCGCCGGGTCGTCGTACGGCGGAATGAAGGCGAGCCTGCGGGCGCGGCCCAGGCGGGCGGCGACCGCGGCCGCTTCGGCAATCGTTTCGCCCTCGAGCACGACGGTTGCGCCGAACGCCTCGGTGTGGCGGACCTTGGTGAAGGGCGCGGTCCGCGGCATGACGATCGTAGCCGGGATCCCGAGCCGGGCGGCGTGGTGGGCGACGCCTTGGGCGTGATTGCCGGCCGAGACCGCGATCACGCCGCCTTCGGCTTGGCGCGGGGTCAGGCTCAGGAGCTTGATCAGCGCGCCGCGGTCCTTGAACGAGGCGGTGTACTGCAGATTTTCGAACTTGACGACGACCTCGCAGCCGGCCAGCGCCGAGAGCGTGCGGGAGGGCACGCACGGCGTCTCGACGATGGCACCGCGGAGCCGCCGCGCCGCAGCCTCGATGTCACCGAGGCGGACGGTCATGGGCGGCGTCACCGGGCGGGCGTCAACGTCAGCGTGCCGAGCGCGTCGGCGGCGTAAACCGCGCGCGCGGTCGTCATCGGCATGAAGCGGACGTCGCGCCAGCGCTCGATGAACGAGCCGTAGAGCGGCGAAAGGCGATTGCCGGACTGCCCGGTCGAATGCATGTAGAGCGAGCGGTCGAGATCGGAGAAGTCGTAGATCGCACGCAGGCTCGCGCCGTGAATATGGGCGAACGGCTGCGCCGTATCGCTCGCGCTGTAGCCGCCGCGGTTGACGGTGAAGTTGCCGCCGCCGTTCTCGATCCGTAAGTCGAACAGGCCGGCGAGGACCGGAATGCGCGTGAACGGCTGGTGTTTCATGTGGGTCGCGTGCGCCGTGCCCCAGCGCCAGCGCTTGGGATTGTGCCCGTAGCGCTTGCTGAGACCGGCGACCGCTTGCTCGAACGCACGGGTTACGATCGAACGGCAGTCCTCGACCGTCGGCGTCGTCACGTCGTCGCACCAGACCGGGTTGCGGGCCAGCGCATTCGCGACGAAACGCGGGCGCCGCTCGAATGTTTCGGCGAACAGCGCACCGGCCTCATCGCCGTAGAGCACCGGCTCGAGTGCGCGGTACCACGCGGCGAAGATCAAAGGCTGCGGTCTCGCGGCGTCCATGCGGCCGTCCCATCCGGCCATCAGTGCCAACGCCTCGCGTGCGACCGGCGCAGCCGGTTTGGCTCGGAGGAGCTGGGGCAGGAGTTCGCGCGCGAGCGGCGAGACAATGTCGGCCTGGAGTGCGATCGAATCCTCGACGGCGTGACGGCGATGGCCGTTCAGAACGTCGGCGATCCGCTGCGCGCGGTAGGGCTCTTCCCAATCGTGCGTGATGTGGTGCGGGTAGCGTTCGTCGACGATCTTGTTATTGGCGGTCGCGATCACCCCGGTGGGCGGATCGACGTGGTGCGGCAACTCGTCGAACGGAACGAACCCGTCCCAGTCGTAGGTCGCGTCCCAACCTGGCACCGGCGCCGTGCCGGCGATCGTGTTGCCGGCTTTCCGGATCGGCACCGTGGCCGGCGCGTAGTAGCCGATATGGCCCTCGACGTCGGCGTAGAGGATGTTCTGCATCGGCGCCTCGTAGTCGCGAATCGCGGCAACGAACTCGGCCCAGTTCTGGGCCCGCGCCATCCCCTGCGGCGCCCGTGCGGTCTTGTCGGTCGGGCTCAACGCGGTCCACGCTAGAGCCAGCACATGACCTTCGGGTGCGGCCTCGGCGGTGCGCTCGCTCACGTCCGAAATTACCGGGCCATGCCGGGTCGAGCGGATCGTGAGTTCGACATCCGCTCCGCCCTTGACCTTGATGACCTCGTTTCGCACCGTGAACGGACGCGGCCCGTCCGGCGCGAGGTAGCGGTTGGAATCGGCCGGATCGATCTTCTCGATGAAGAGGTCCTGGGTATCGGGTCCGGTATTGGTGAACGCCCATGCGATCCGCTGGTTGCGGCCGAGGATGATCGCCGGAATGCCGGGGAGGGTCGCGCCGATCGCATCGAGCCCGGGCGCGCGCAGGTGGGCGAAATACCAGACCGAAGGAACCTGCAAACCGAGATGCGGATCGTTGGCGAGGATCGGTTTTCCCGTGGCACTCCGGTTGCCGGCAACGACCCAATTGTTGGAGCCGTTGGCGGGATCGGGTTTGACGACGAGATCGGCGAGCGCCGCCTCGACCGAAGCGAACGCGAGCGGAAGGTCGCGGTAGATCGGCGCGAGCGCGATCAGCGCGGTCGGGAGGCCGGGCGGGTAGGCGGGGTAGAGTTCGGCGATCTGCGCCGCGGTGAGCTTGGTCGCGAGGCGGGCGCGGTTGACCTCGGCGTTCCAATTGGCCGAGAGCGAGAGCGCCATCATCTTGCCCCACACCAGCGAATCGGCCGCCCGCCATGGTTCGGGCGTATGCCCGAGTAGCTGAAACTCGATCGGCAGCGGCGCGGTGAGCGGATCGCGGCTGGCGAGGAACGTGTTGACCCCTTCGGCATAGGCATCGAGCAGGGCTCGGGAGGTGGGATCGAGATCGGCGTAGTTCTCTTCGGCGACGCGATAGACGCCAAGCGTGCGGAGCGTCTTGTCCATCGGCAGCGTCGCCGCGCCGACGAGCTCGGAGGTGCGCCCGGCCCCGAGGCGTCGCTGCAGTTCCATCTGCCACAGACGATCCTGGGCGTGGACGAATCCGAGCGCGCGGTAGGCGTCGCTCTCCGATGCGGCGGTGATGTGCGGAACGCCTTCGCGGTCGCGCACGACCTCGACCGGCGCGGCGAGCCCCGGAATTGCGATCGTGCCACTCAGTTCGGGCAACGAGCCGCGCAGCCAGACATAGCCGCCC
>CAMDOQ010000151.1 GCA_945903685.1 Rhizobium sp. Q54 | reverse complement strand
CTGCCATCAATCGAAGGACATCGGCGAGTATGAAACCTGCCCCCATGGCTGCACGTATTGCTATGCGGTCGACAAGCGGGCGCGGGCGGTCGAGCGGCTCGAAGCGCACGATCCGGTCGGCGCACTGCTGGCGCCGCCGAGCCCGTCCTTCACGACCGCCGACCGCTAAGCCTTGGTGTCGATCTTGACGGTGGGGTCGGCGGCGGGTGTCGCCGCGGGCGCTTTGGCGACGCCGACCAGCGCCGGCCGCAGCAGACGGTCGGCGATGACGTAGCCCGACTCCATCACCTGCGCGATGGTGCCCGGCGCCTGGCCGGTACCCTCGACTTCGAACATCGCCTGGTGGAGATTGGCGTCGAACTTGGCGCCGAGCGCGTCGATCGTCTTGATGCCGTGGCGCGAAAACACTGCCTGTAGTTCGCGCTCGGTCAGCTCGACCCCGGCCAGGAGCGCGGCCAGGGCGTCGTTACCGTTGCGGGCCTCGGCCGGAACCGCATCGAGCGCCCGCTTCAAATTGTCGCCGACCGCGAGCAGGGAGCGGGCAAAGGTCGTGATCGCGTACTTGCCGGCGTCCTCGCGGTCGCGTTCGCCGCGCCGGCGGATGTTCTCGACTTCGGCCAGCGCGCGCAGCAGCCGGTCTTTGAGGTCGGCGCCTTGGCGTTCGAGTTCGGCGAGCGCGGCGTCGGGGGGCGCGGCGTCGGCGCGCGGTGCCGGTTCGGCCGCCACCGCCGGTTCGCCGGTAGGGTCGGTCGCGGGGGTGTCTTGCTGATTCATCGTCTACCTGACTCGATGGCAAAGGTCGCGGTGCCGTTCAACCCATGACCCGGCCGATCACCTTGGCGGTGTAATCGACCATCGGGATAATCCGCCCGTAATTGATGCGGGTCGGGCCGATAACGCCGATCGCGCCGACGATGTGATCGCGGCTATCGTGATAGGGCGCGACCACGAGCGAGCACCCGGAGAGGCCGAACAACTTGCTTTCGGCGCCAATGTAGATCCGGACGCCGTCGGCTTTGTGCGTGAGCTCGAGCAGCCGCGTCAAGCCTTTCTTGGTTTCGAGCACGTCGAACAAGACGCGGATGCGGTCGAGGTCCTCGACCGCGGTCACGTCTTCGAGCAGCTGCGACTGGCCGCGAACGATCAGCGTGGTGCGGTCATCGCCCCCGCCCCACGACACCAAGCCGGTCGCGATCACGCGCGAGGCGAGCGTATCGAGCTCCGACCGATGCAGTTCGAGGTCTTTGGCCAGTTCCGCGCGCAGCTCGACGAGCGTCTTGCCGAGCAGCTTCGCGTTGGCGTAGTTGGTCGCCTGGACCAGATCCGAGGGCGTCACGCCCGCCGGCGTCTCGATGACGCGGTTCTCGACCGTGCCATCACCGCTGACCAGCACCACCAGCACCCGGTTGCCGCTCACCTGCACGAATTCGACGTGCTTGAGCGGATTGTCGATCTTGGGCGCGATCACGACCCCGGCGCAGCGCGACAGCCCTGCCAACATGGTGGTGGCCTCGGCGTAGACGTCCTCGACGCTGCGACCGGAGGCGGCGCAGCCGGCCTCGATCGCCTGGCGTTCGTCGCGGGTCAGATTGCCGCGCTCGAGAATGCCATCGACGAAGAAGCGGAGCCCGGCATCGGTCGGGAGCCGCCCGGCTGACGTGTGGGGCGCGAATAGGAGGCCGAGTTCTTCGAGATCGGCCATCACATTGCGGATCGAGGCCGGCGACAGGTTGAGGTCGAGACGCTTGGCGAGGGTGCGCGACCCGACCGGCTCGCCGGTCTCGACATAGGCCTCGACAATCTCGCGAAAGATCGAACGCGAGCGCTCGGAGATGTCGCCGAAAATAGAGGCTCGGGCCGAATCGGGCTTGTTGTTATCGGTCATCGATGTCCATGGGTGCGTGCCGATCACTGTAGAAACGGCTCCCCCGTCCGTCAACGCGGCCGCTAAAGCGCTGGACCGCGCCGCGCGCGCGGACTAGAACGCGGGCCAACCCGGAGGTACGCGGAATGGCGTCCAAGCAGAAGCTGATTGTTGCCCGCCCGTCGGGTCGGGCCGCCGACCAGCTGCGCAAGGTTGCGCTCGAGGTCGGTGTAAACAAGCATGCCGAAGGCTCGTGCCTGGTGCGGTTCGGCGATACCCACGTACTGTGCACCGCGAGCGTCGAAGAGCGGGTGCCGCCGTTCTTGCGCAACACCGGGCGCGGCTGGGTCACCGCTGAATACGGCATGCTGCCGCGCTCGACCAACGAGCGCACCGATCGCGAAGCGGCCCGCGGCCGTCAGTCCGGCCGCACCCACGAAATCCAGCGGTTGATCGGCCGCAGCCTGCGCGCGGTGACCTCGCTCGAAGCGCTCGGCGAGCGTCAGGTCAAGATCGACTGCGACGTCCTGCAGGCCGACGGCGGTACCCGGACCGCGGCGATCACCGGCTCGTTCGTGGCGTTGCATGTGGCCCTGGCCGGCCTCTGCGCCAAGGGCACGCTCGCCGCCCTCCCGCTCAACGACCACGTCGCCGCGGTTTCGTGCGGGCTCTATAGCGGTGCCGCCGTGCTCGATCTCGATTACGCCGAAGATTCGAATGCCGAAGCCGACGCCAACTTCGTCATGACCGGCGACGGTCGCATCATCGAGGTCCAGGGCACCGCCGAGAAAGAGCCCTTCACCGAGCAGCAGTTCAAGGCACTGATGACGCTGGCGCGGGGCGGTATCGCCGACCTCGTCGCGGCCCAGCGCCGCGTCCTCGCGCGATAATGGCGCGGCGCTTCTCCGCGTCCCGGCTTGTCATCGCGAGCCACAACCCGGGCAAGGTCCGCGAGATTCGCGAACTGTTGGCGCCGTTCGGGATCGCGGTTTCCGGCGCGGCCGAACAGGGCCTGATCGAGCCCGACGAGACCGGCGATACGTTCCGCGCCAACGCCGAGCTCAAGGCTCGTGCCGCCGCGCATGCCGCGAAGCTTCCGGCGCTCGCCGACGATTCCGGGCTGGTGGTGCCGGCGCTGGGCGGCCGCCCTGGCATCTATTCGGCGCGCTGGGCCGGCCCGACCAAGGACTTCATGATTGCGATGGCCGCGGTCGAACGCGAACTCGCAGCGCTCGGGCCGGGCGCCGACCGTCGCGCCGAGTTCGTCGCTGTCCTCGCGCTGGCCTGGCCCGACGGTCACGTCGAGAGCTTTGAAGGGCGGATTGGCGGCCGGCTCGAATGGCCGCCGACGGGCGACAAGGGCTTCGGCTACGATCCGATGTTCCTGCCGGCCGGCTACGAACTCACGTTCGGCGAGATGGAGCCCGCGGAGAAACATGGCATCAGTCACCGCGCCCACGCCTTCAGGCAGCTCGTCGACGCCTGCTTCGGCTAGCGAGCGCGACCGCCTCGCGGTCTACCTTCATTGGCCGTTCTGCACGGCCAAGTGCCCGTACTGCGATTTCAACGTCCACATCCGGGCGACCGTCGATGAAGGGTATTGGCGCGACGCGTTTCTCGCCGAGCTCGACGCCTATCGGGCACGGATCGGGCGCCGCCCGGTGACGAGCATCTACTTCGGCGGCGGCACGCCGTCCTTGATGATGCCGGCCACGGTCGCGGCGCTGATCGAACGAATCGCCCGGCACTGGCCGCTCGCGGCCGACGTCGAAATCAGCCTCGAAGCCAATCCGGCAGAACGCGGACGATTTGCCGGGCTCAGGGCCGCCGGCGTCAACCGGCTCTCGCTCGGCGTGCAGGCGTTCGACGATACCTCGCTCCGGTTTTTAGGCCGCGACCATTCGGCCGCCGATGCGATCGCCGCGGTCGATGAAGCGGGTCGCCGCTTCGCGCGCGTTTCGTTCGATCTCATCTACGCGCTTCCCGACCAGACGGTCGCCGCATGGCGGTCGGCCCTCGACGCCGCCCTGGCCCGCGCCCGCGGGCACCTCTCGCTCTATCAGCTGACGATCGAGCGCGGCACCGCGTTCCACGACGCGGTTCGCCGCGGCGCCTTCGCGGTGCCGGACGACGATCGCGCCGCCGACCTTTACGCCGCGACCCAAGAAGCGTGCGCGGCCGCCGGGCTGCCGGCCTACGAGATCTCGAACCACGCGGTGCCGGGCGAGGAGTCGCGCTACAACCTCGCTTGCTGGACCGGCGGCGACTATCTGGGGGTCGGACCCGGCGCGCACGGGCGCATTACCGAAGCTGGCGTCCGCCGTGCGCTCAGCACCTATCGCAAGCCCGAGACTTGGGCCGCGCGCGTGGCGGCGGCCGGAATCGGCGCCGAAATCGACGACGCGCTCACCTCGCGCGAAGCCCAAGAGGAAGCAATTCTGCTCGCGCTCCGGACGGTCGGCGGGCTTGCGCGCGATCCCTTTCGTGCCCGCTTCGGGGTCGAGTTCGAAGCCTGCGTCGATCGCGCGCGCCTAGCCGATCTCTGCGCCCACGGGTTGGTCGTCGCCGATGCTGCCGGCCTGCGCGCGACCGCGACCGGGCGGCCGTTGCTCGATGCGATCCTGGGTGCGCTGCTCGCCTGACGCAGCGTTGGTCAGTTCGACAACCGCTGAAAGGTGTCGGGCGCGCGGCTGATGACGCGCGAGCCGGTGTTGGTGACCTCGATCACCGCCAGTCCGCGTTCGGCGACGCCGTCCGGGCGAAACCGGAAGATGCCGTCGACCCCGGCGAACCCGCTCGAGTTGGTGATGGCGGTCGCCGAGAAATCGGGCCCGCTCGGACCGCGCGACAACACCACCGCGAGCGCCACCGCGTCGTAGGCGTGGGTGGCGATCCGCGGCGGCCGGTTGCCGAACACTTGCGCAAAGTGGGCGAAGAAGCGGTTGCTCTGCTCAGGGGGAGGTGCCGCAAACCAGCCACCGACCAGGCTCGGCTCGCGCCCGAGCGAGGCATCGTCCCACTGCGCGGTGCCGAGAAACCGGATCCGCGCCGGATCGATGTCGTAGTAGGCCAGGAGTGGCGCGATCCGCTTCAAGCGTGCGCCGCCCTCGGGCAGGAAAATCGAATCGAACGGCAGCTCGCCAAGCGTCTCCAATCCTTCGAGTCGCTTGAGCGCCTGGCGGGCGACGGTGTCGTCCTGCGACGCCAGACGCTGGCGCTGATCGGTGAGCGCGGCGCGACGGCGGTTGTAGTCGGCGAGCCGCAGGATCGGGTCGCGGGGCTCCTCGCTGTCGGTCGGATACGTCTCGATCCGGACGATGCCGGCGCCATAAGACTGGGCAGCGGTGGCGATCGCGCTCGCCACCGCTTCGCCATAGGCCGACTGCGGGATGAGCGCGGCGTAGCGCCTAAGTCCCTGCTGGCTCGCAAACGCGACCACGCGGGCGATCTGTTGGTCGGGCGTGACGCCGAGCAGGTAGACGCCGTTTCCGGCCACCGCGCGGTCGTTCGAAAAGCCGATCACCGCGATGCCGCGGCTGCGCGCCGGCTCGGCCGCCGCCCCGACCGACGAGGCGAATAGCGGGCCCAAGATGATCTGGGCGCCTTCCGACAGCGCGGCTTCGGCGGCGCGCCGCGCCGCCTCGGGCGAGTCGCCGGTATCGCGGGGCAAGAGCTCGATCGCATCGGCCCCGGAATCGTAAAGGGCGAGCTGGGCGGCATCGAGCAGCGCACGACCCAAACTCGCATTGGCGCCGGTGAGCGGTAGCAGAAGCGCAACCCGGATCGGATCGCTTGCGCTCGGCGGCCGAAGTGCGACCGTCGCCGGC
>CAMDOQ010000150.1 GCA_945903685.1 Rhizobium sp. Q54 | reverse complement strand
GATCGCCGGAACCAGTGCGCACGCCGGCGCGGTGAGGTCGTTCTCGCACCCACCGAGAAGGCCGAGGAGTTCATCGGCCGTGGTGACGGTCGCAAGCGCCTTGCGACTCTGGCCGAAGCGCCCGGCGAGCGCGCGAAAGACGGTCGCGGTCGCAAGCGGAACGCCGGGATTGACGAGAACGATCGGCAGACCAGGCAACGCCGGCAACGGCGCGATCGTTTCGCCGATCCCACCGACCAGAACCGTGCCGCCGGCCAAGCAGACCGGCACGTCGGCGCCGAGGGCGAGCGCGAGCGCCTCGAGATCGGCCCGTGCCATGTCCAGGTCCCAGAGCTCGATCAACGCGCGGAGCGTCGCTGCGGCATCGGCTGACCCGCCGCCAATGCCAGCCGCGACCGGGAGGTTTTTTTCGAGCGTAAGCGCGACACCCCGCCCCGGCGCTGCGCGCCCGGCCAGGAGCCGCGCCGCTTGGAACGCGAGGTTGGCTTCGCCGGCGGGTACCGCTGCCGCAAACGGCCCGGCGACGTGAACGGAGATATCGGCCGCTGCCCGCGCCGTCAGGCGATCGCCGAGTTCGGCGAACGTCACGACGCTTTCGAGCGTGTGGTAGCCGTCGCGGCGCCGGCCGAGAACATGCAGACAGAGATTGATCTTGGCCCGGGCGCAGACGTCGACGACGCGGGCCGCGCCCGTCTCAGCCACCGCGCTTCAGCGGTTGCGCGGGCGGCGGACCTTCCTTGACCTTTTTTTCGATCAGGGGAATCTGGTCCTTCTCCGGCTTGAACGAGAGCGTTCGGTTCCACTGGAAGCGGGCTTCGTTCTCGCGTCCGACCCGCCAATAGGCATCGCCCAGGTGGTCGTTGATGACCGGGTCCTCGGGGCGAAGCTCGATGGCGCGCTCGAGTTGTTTGACTGCGCCCGGATAGTCGCCCAGGCGATAGAGCACCCAACCCAAGCTGTCGACGATGTAGCCGTCGCGCGGGCGAAGGTTGACCGCACGTTCGATCATCCGCCGCGCTTCGTCGAGCTTCCGCCCTTGCTCGACCCACGAATAGCCGAGGTAGTTGAGGACAAGCGGTTGGTCGGGCTGTAGTTCGAGCGCCTTCAAAAAATCGGCCTCGGCCCGCTCCCATAGCTTGGAGCGCTCGAGCGCGATACCGCGGGCGTATAGAAGGGTCCAGTCGGAATTCTGCAGCTTGCCGAGCCGCTGCTGCGCGGCGTCGTACTGGGCGATCGCGTCCTTCCAGTTTTCGCGGCCGCGATGGAGGTCGCCGAGCGCGATCACCGAATCGACGCGATCCTTGCGCTCGTCTGCCATGCCTTTGAGGATGCCGGCCGCGTCGTCGTACTTCTCGAGGCGCTGCAGGCTCGCGGCGACGCGGAGCCGCGCGTTCCACCCGTAGGGCGATTTCGGATCGACGCGCTTGTATTCGGCGATCGCCGCGTCCCAGCGCTGATTCGCCTCGAGCACATTGCCGACCACGGTCTGCGCGAGCAGGTGGGTTGGGCGCAAATAGATCGCGAGCCGCACGTAGATCATCGCGGTCTCGAGCGACCCTTCTTGCACGAGCGCCGAACCGACGCCGAACAGGGCTTCGGCCGCCCCTTCGCGCGCGTCGGCGATCAGCGCCTTGCGCGGGGCGCCATCGCTCGCCGCCGCCAGCAGCGACGAATAGAGCACGTTGCCGGGATCGCGCGCCAAGCCAGCCTTGTAGAGGGCGATCGCGTCGTCGCGTCGGCCGCGGCGTTCGAGGAAATTGCCGAGCGCTTCGTTCATGCGCGACCCGCCCTCGGCATCGGCCCCGGCGGCTTCGCGATAGGCGGCCTCGGCTTCGGCAGCCTTACCGGCCAAGTCCGAAATCAAGCCGCGGTGGAAGGTCTGGAACCCGGCGAAGGCTTTATTGCGGAGGGTGGCGACCTCCTTGAGCGCGGCGTCCTGCTGTCCTTCGCCGGCGTAGGCCCAGGCGATCAGGAGCGGTACCGAGAGCTGATTGAGGCGTTGGCGGCCCGAACGATCGATCGCGGCGCGGGCCTTGGCGTAGTCGCCTTTCTTGAGCTCGGCGACCCCGACCACGAGGTTGCCGATCGGCGAACGCGGCTCGGCCTTGAGGACGATATCGGCGAGCTTGAGCGCCTGATCGATCCGCCCGCCGGCCAGCAGCGCCGTGAACGCCTCGCGAATGAGCGCTTCGTTGTTGGGGTCGGTATCGAGGGCGCGACCGAGGAAGTCGGCGGCCGCAGTGACGTCGCCTTCGACCTTGGCGGCGCGGCCGGCCAGGTAGCGGCCATAGCCGGTCTCGGGAATCGACCCGGGTTTGGCGGCACGTACCGCGAGCGCGGTGTCGCGCTCGTCGATTTGATTGGCCGCATTCGATGCTGCCGTTGCCACCAACAGGGCAACTGCCGCCGTCGCCCCGAGGCCGATCCGTCGCCCGGTTCTCATACGACTATATCTCCGCATCGCGGCAGTCTATCGCGGCCTCACATATTCGGATAGTTGGGTCCGCCGCCGCCCTCGGGCACGGTCCAGTCGATGTTCTGGGTCGGATCCTTGATGTCGCATGTCTTGCAGTGGACGCAGTTCTGCGCGTTGATCTGCAGGCGCGGATTGCCGCCGCCGTCGTCGCGCACGATCTCGTAGACCCCGGCCGGGCAGAAGCGCTGTTCCGGCGCATCGTAAAGCGCAAGGTTGTGGGCGACCGGCACCGCCTTGTCTTTGAGCCGGAGATGCACCGGCTGATCTTCCTCGTGGTTGGTGTTCGAGACGAAGACCGAGGACAACCGGTCGAACGTGAGGACGCCGTCGGGTTTCGGGTACGCGATCTTGGGCGCATCGGCGGCCTTATGCAGGCGGTCGTGGTCGGCGTGATGGCGGAAGGTCCACGGCACCCGGCCGCGCAGCACCTTGAGTTCGAATCCGGCGTAGAGGGTGCCGGCGATCAAGCCCCAGCCGAGCGCCGGGCGGAAATTCCGCACCCGTCGAAGCTCGGGGTAGACCCACGAGGCGGCGAGCGCGCGCGGATAGTCGTCCAGGCGGTCGTTCGCTTTGCCGGCGGCAAGCGCGCTCGCCGCGGCCTCGGCCGCGACCATCCCCGACTTCATCGCCGTATGGCTGCCCTTGATCTTCGGCATATTCATGAAGCCGGCGGTGCAGCCGATCAGCGCGCCCCCCGGGAACACGAGCTCGGGGATCGACTGGTATCCGCCTTCGGTGAGCGCGCGGGCGCCATAGGCGATCCGCTTGCCGCCCTCGAAGAACGCGCGCACCGCCGGGTGGGTCTTGAAGCGTTGGAATTCGCCGTAGGGGTCGAGGTGCGGGTTGCGATAGTCGAGGCCGATCACGAACCCGACCGCGACCTGGTTGTTGTCCAAGTGATAAAGGAACGAGCCGCCGTAAGTCGCGGTGTCGAGCGGCCATCCGGCAGTGTGCATGACCAATCCCTGGCGGTGCCGCTTAGGGTCGATCTCCCACATCTCCTTGATGCCGATGCCATAGGTCTGGGGATCGGCCGCTTTTCGCAGCGCGAAGCGCTCGGTCAGCTTCTTGGTGAGCGAGCCGCGGGCCCCTTCGGCGAAAAGCGTGTACTTGGCGTGCAACTCGACGCCGCGGGTGAATGTCGAACGGCGGATTCCGTCTTTGCCGACCCCCATGTCGCCGGTCGAGACCCCTCTGACGGCGCCGCTCGCATCGTAAAGAACCTCGGATGCCGCAAACCCGGGGTAGATTTCGACGCCGGCCTCCTCGGCCTGCTTGCCGAGCCAACGGCATAGGTTGGCGAGGCTCGCGAGGTAGTTGCCGCGATTGTCGAACTCGGGCGGCATCACCCAGTGCGGCACGCGCAACGCCCGCGCCGCACTCAAGAAGTAGAATCGGTCCTCCGCGACCGGCACGGCGAGTGGGGCGCCGCGCGCTTTCCAATCGGGAAACAGTTCGGCGAGCGCGCGGGGCTCGATCACCGCGCCGGATAGGATGTGCGCGCCGACCTCGGAACCCTTTTCGACCACGCACACGGTTGCCGTCGGCGCCACCTGCTTCAATCGGATCGCGGCAGCCAAACCGGCGGGGCCGGCCCCTACCACCACCACGTCGTAACTCATCGATTCGCGGGGCTCGGATGCTTCGGTCATGATGGCGGGCGGGTTCGAACAAGTATGGCGCCTACACGCGATGCCGCTCGGCGCACATTGTGATACTTAGAAGATGGGTTATGCCGCGACCATCGCCAACTGGTCAACTTGAGGCGCACGGGACCGCCGTCCGGCGATGAGCATCCTTACCACCGAACGCGCCGCGCTCTTACGCCTGCAGATCGAATTTGGCGCCGACGAGGCGATACTCGAGGCGCCGGTCAATCGGTACCGCGTCCCGGCGCAAACCGCGCCGACCCCTGCCCCGGTCCCGCCCGCCGCCAACACCCCGGTCCCGCCTGCCGCGAGCGCGCCAACCCGGCCCGCGGCGGACGAACCCACCCTGCCGGCGCGGCGTCCGCCGGCTTCGGCTCCCGGCCTTCCGTCGCAATCCGCCGCCATGGCGAGCGCCCGCGATCTGGCCGCCGGCGCCTCCGACCTCGCCGCGCTCGCCCTGGCGATTCGCGCGTTCGATGGCTCGAGCCTCAAATTCACCGCGACCAATCTCGTGTTCGCCGACGGCAGCCCGGAAGCGCCCAGCATGTGGATCGGCGAGGCGCCGGGGGCCGATGAAGATCGCCAGGGCAAGCCGTTCGTCGGCGTCAGCGGTCAGCTCCTGGATCGGATGATGGCGGCGATCGGCCTTGACCGTCGCTCGGCCTACATCACCAACATCCTGCCGTGGCGCCCGCCCGGTAACCGCAAACCCACCCCGGCCGAGGCCGAGGTCTTTCACCCGTTCCTCGAACGCCATATCACGCTGGTACGGCCGAAGCTCATCGTCCTGGTCGGCGGTACCGCGGCGACGGCGGTATTGAAGCGTCCCGAAGGCATCACCCGCATCCACGGCCGCTGGTTCACCTACGAGCTCGGCGATGCCCCGGTACCGACGATCGCGATCTTCCATCCCGCCTATTTACTGCGCCAGCCGGCCCTCAAACGCGAAGCGTGGCGCGATCTATTGGCCATCAAGGAGCGACTCGCCGCGACGTGAACTATCCACAGCAACCGATCTGCCGGGTTGCCGGTCGCGACCGAATCGGTTAGTAACGGCGCCAGGGAGACGGTCGCCGGCGGAGAGTTCGGGCTGCCGACGGCCCAAAACAGAACAATTTATTGGTGGATCGTGGCCGCAGTGCGCCGCTTGTCGCGGTTAGTCGTCGTTGCCGGATTCGCGCTCGTCGCCGGTCTCGGCTGGGCGTCGGCCGCGACCGTCCCGACCGCACGCGACGGTTTGCCGGCGCTCCCCGCCGACGTCCCGAGCGTTCTTTCCGGCAACGACCAAGCCCGCTATCGCCACGCGCTTGTACGCCAGGAAGCCGGCGACTTCGCCGCCGCCGATCGCGACCTCGCCAAGCTCGAGGACAAGACGCTCGCGGGCTGGCTCCTTTACCAGCGCTTCATGCATGCCGGATACCGCGCCAGCTACACCGAGTTGGCCGGCTGGCTCGCCCTATATTACGACCACCCCGGCGCGCACCAGATCTACAACCTCGCGCTCCAACGCCAACTCAAGGGCCAGAAGCCGCCGCGCGCGCCGGCCGTGCCCTCGCTCGGGCTCACCGGCGCCAGCGAAGCCGCCTACCCGGCGATCGCCCGCGAGCGCAGCCTTACCGTCAAG
>CAMDOQ010000149.1 GCA_945903685.1 Rhizobium sp. Q54 | reverse complement strand
AGCGCCGCAGCCGCGCTTCTGTCGACCCGCCGGGTCGAGCAGGTGATCTGCCGGCGGTAGCGTGGCCTTGACACGGTCGTTAGTAATACTAAGGTATTACTCATGAGCAAGGTCACGCGAAAACTGCAGATTTCAGTGCCGAAAGCGCTCGCCGATCGTTACGGCATCACGCCCGGCGACGATCTTACCTGGGAAGCGGCGGGCGATGGGCTTCGCTTGGTGCCGCCACGATCCTCACCGAAACAACTTGGGAGAAAAGGGCGGCTCCGCGTGTTCGACGCGGCGACCGCACGCCAACGTACCCGCGAACAGGCAACTCCAAGGGTCGCTACCAAGGATCGCGGTTGGACCAGGGCAGAGCTCTACAACGACCGTGGCCGCCCTCGTTGATACCAACGTCTTGGTCTATCGCTACGACCCTCGCGATCCGGTCAAGCAGGCGATCGCGATCGCATTGTTGCGTTCCGGTGCCGAGCGCGGCGACCTTCGCCTGCCGCATCAGGCGATCCTCGAGTTCGTTGTCGCAACCACGCGGGCGAAAGCCGGCACCGTTCCTCTGCTCAGCGCATCAGAAGCCCACCGTGAGGCCGAAGAGTTTTTCACCGTATTCCCGGTGCTCTATCCCAACGAAGCCGTCGTTCGCACCGCGCTTCGCGGTGCAACGGCCTATGGACTTTCGTGGTTCGACGCGCATTTATGGGCGTTCGCCGAGCACTACGGGCTCGAAGAACTAATCAGCGAGGATTTCGAACACGACCGGATTTATGGGTCGGTTCGTGCGATGAACCCGTTCTTGGCGCGTTAGGCTGGCGCGACCGTACGCATGGGAATAACGCAGCGCTCAGGAGCGTTTGCGATTCGACCGCCGATCCTAATATGCGAATCGCAACCCCCTTCGTCACCGTCGCGGCCGCTCTCCTCGCCGGCTGCACGCCGATGCATTGGGAGCACACCGGCGTTGGTACGTCGGTCGCAAGCGTCGATGAGCGCGAGTGCCGCGTTCAAGCGTCCCTCGAAGCCTGGCACTACGGACTCAACGATGATGCGTGGGGCTTGGGCCGCCAGCGTTATGTCTTAGGGGTGGACGGCAGGCTCTATCCGGTGGTCGACCCGGTGCCGCGGCCGCTGTTCCGCCGCCAGTTCCTCGAGCAGAACCTGTTTCACCGCTGCATGCAGAATCGCGGCTACCGGCTGGTCCCGACCAAGCCGGCGTAACGGCTCCCTGCGCTTCCTGACGGAGCTACGCCGTTCTTCGGAGCTACGGCAACAGATCGTCGACGCCGCAGCCGAGCGCCGTCGCGAGTTTGCGCAGGACCGCGGTTGTTCCACTGCGTTCGCCACGTTCGATCTGCGAGACGTAGGCTTGTTTGATGCCGGCGCGCTTGGCGAGATCGCCTTGGGTCAACCGGCGATGGTCGCGCCATGTACGGAGCGGATTGGCGCCGCGGATGAGACGCCCGACCACGCGGCTCGGAATCAGTTCCTCTCCCGCGGCAACGCGGGCACGTCCAGCATCGTATGCCGCCAAGTCCTCGGCGAGTTCGGCCGCGGCCTTCAATCGCGTGAATTCAGCGTACGGCACGACGGCGAAGTGCGGCGTACCGTCGGGCTTGGAAATTATCTGGTGCGAGATCGACCCGCGTTCGTTGGCAGTTTGGCGCTTTGCTCTCATCGGTACCCATGGCTCCGCGGCATGATGTCGAGGATGATCAGCGTTCGCTCGGAAAGATCGAATAACACGCGGTACTCCCCGACCCGCAGGCGGTAGCCCGGCCGCCCTTGAAGACGGACGACGCTCGCCGCAAGATCACCGCGCAGGCCGGTCCGGGCAAGTTGCAGGATTTCTCGATAGACAAGCTGCGATCGATCAAGACCCCGCTTTCGCACCTTCCGGCTTCACCGCCCGGATGTGCAGCTCGCGGAGCTGCTCCTGCGTCACGTCCGAGGGCGCACCCATCATCAGGTCCTCGGCACGCTGGTTCATCGGGAACAGGATCACTTCGCGGATGTTGGGCTCATCGGCCAACAGCATGACGATGCGGTCGATCCCGGGCGCCAAGCCGCCGTGCGGCGGGGCGCCGTAGCGAAAGCCGTTCAGCATGCCACCGAAGCGGGTCTCGACCTGCTCCCGGCTATAGCCCGCGATTTCGAACGCTTTCACCATGATCTCGGGCTTGTGGTTACGGATCGCGCCCGAGGAGAGTTCGACACCGTTGCAGACGATGTCGTACTGGTAACAGACGATCTGCAAAGGATCCTGGGTTTCGAGCGCCTCCATGCCGCCCTGCGGCATCGAGAACGGATTGTGCGAGAAGCCGATCTTGCCGGTGGTCTTGTCCTTCTCGTACATCGGGAAGTCGACGATCCAGCAGAACTTGTAGACGCTGTTGTCGATCAGCCCCAGGTGCTCGGCGACCCGCGTGCGCGCCAAGCCCGCGAGCGTCGCCGCCTCGTCCTCCGCCGCGCAGGCGAAGAACACAGCATCGCCCGGGCCCATGCCCGTCGCATTGCGAATTCGGTCCAAGCGTTCGTCGTCCAAGAATTTCGCGATCGGACCTTTGGCGCTCCCGGACACAGACACGACATCGGAGTCCCTTCCGGACCCAGACACGACATAGGAGTCCCTTCCGGACCCAGACACGGCTCTGGAATCGCTCCCGGATAGAGACACAGATTCGAAGACGACGTAGCCCAAGCCCGCGGCGCCCTGCTCGCGCGCCCATTCGTTCATCTTGTCGAAGAACGAGCGCGGCTCCTTGGCCGCCTTGGGCGCCGGGATCGCACGCACCACGGCCCCCTTCTCGATCGCTTTCGCAAAGATCGAAAAGCCCGAGCCGCGGAACGCATCGGTCACGTCGGCGAGGACCAGCGGATTGCGCAAATCGGGCTTGTCCGAGCCGTACTTCAGCATCGCCTCGGCATAGGGAATGCGCGGGAACGGACGCGGGCTGACCGGCCGGGTCGCGAATTCTTCGAACACGCCGTGCATCACCGGCTCGACCGCCGCGAACACGTCGTCTTGGGTGACGAAGCTCATCTCGAGGTCGAGCTGGTAGAACTCGCCGGGGCTCCGGTCGGCGCGAGCGTCCTCGTCGCGAAAGCAGGGCGCGATCTGAAAATAGCGATCGAACCCGGCGATCATGATCAACTGCTTGAATTGCTGCGGCGCCTGCGGCAGGGCGTAGAACTTGCCCGGATGAATGCGTGAGGGCACCAGGAAATCGCGGGCGCCTTCGGGGCTGCTGGCGGTGAGAATGGGCGTCTGGAACTCGGTGAAGCCCTGCTCGATCATGCGCCGACGGATCGCGGCGATCACGCGCGCGCGCAAGACGATGTTCTGGTGGAGCTTGTCGCGGCGCAAGTCGAGGAAGCGGTACTTGAGCCGGGTCTCTTCCGGATAGACCGCGTCCCCGAACACCTGAAGCGGCAGTTCCGAGGCGGCCGATTGCACGACGATCTCGGCAATCTGGATCTCGATTCCGCCGGTCGCGAGTTCGGCATTGACCGTCTCTGGGCTCCGCGCGACCACCCGGCCCGTGATCGTCACCACGCTTTCGGGCTTCAGCCCCTCGACCGCCGCGAAATTGGGCGCGCTGGTCTCGATCACGCACTGGGTCAGGCCGTAATGGTCGCGGAGGTCGACGAACAGGAGCTGGCCGTGATCGCGCTTGCGGTGGACCCAGCCCGAGAGGCGTACCGTTTGGCCGACGTGCCCGGGGCGAAGTTCGCCGCAGGTATGCGTTCGGTAAGCGTGCATCGAAGACCTCGCAAAAGGTTACGGCGCGCTTCTTGTAAGCGCCGGGGGCACGGCGCGCAAGCGCAGGTCAAGAGCGAAAATCGTGGCGCGTTTAGGGACTTACGGGCTCGGCCGCGTGCGCTAGACTGCGCCCCGCATGATTGAGACCACCGACGACCTCGCCCAACTCTGCGGCCGGCTCGTGCGCCATCCGCACGTCGCCGTCGACACCGAGTTCATGCGCGAGACCACCTACTGGCCGCATCTCTGTGTCGTGCAGCTCGCTGCCGGCGGCGAAGCGGCTCTGATCGACGCGCGGGCGCCCGGCCTCGACCTCGCGCCGCTCTTCGAGCTCTTGCGGGCGCCGGGCTCGGTCAAAGTGTTCCACGCCGGCCGCCAGGACCTCGAGATTTTCTATCACCTGGGCCGGGTACTGCCGACGCCGCTGTTCGACACCCAAGTCGCTGCGATGGTGTGCGGGTTCGGCGACCAGGTCGGCTACGACAAGCTGATGCGCGACCTCTTGAAGGTCCACATCGACAAGGGCACGCAATACACCGACTGGTATCGCCGGCCGCTCTCCGAGCGCCAGGTGCGCTATGCGTTGGACGACGTGATCTACCTCGAATCGGCGTACGAGCTCTTGACCGAGCGCCTGCGCGCCTCGGGCCGCGAGCGCTGGGTCGACGAGGAAATGGCGGTGCTGGCCGAACCGACCACGTACCTGATGCCGGTCGAGGAGGCGTGGCGGCGCTTAAAGTCGCGGAGCCAGAACCGGCGTTACCTGGCGATCCTGCGCGAAGTGACGGCGTGGCGCGAAACCGAGGCCCGGACCCGCGACATCCCCCGGAACCGCGTGCTCCGCGACGATGTCCTGACCGCGATCGCGGCCGAGGCGCCGGAAACGCCCGACCAGCTCGGCCGCGTTCGCGCGGTGCCGAAGAGTTTTCCCGAGCGCGCCGAAGGCGCCGCGCTGATCGCCGCGGTCCGACGCGCCAAGGCGCTGCCCGAGCGCGAGATGCCGGTGCCCGATGCGATCGTCGACCTGCCGCGCGGCTTGGGCCCGATCGTCGATTTGTTGAAGGTGGTCCTGAAGCTCAAGGCCGAGGAAGCCGGGGTCGCGCAGAAGTTGATCGCCAACGGCGACGATCTCGACCGCATCGCGCTCGACGACGCCGCCGACGTACCGGCACTCAAAGGTTGGCGGCGCCATCTGTTCGGCGCCGACGCGCTCGCGGTCAAGCACGGCAAGTTGGCGCTCGCCGCCGACGGCCGGCAGTTGCGGCTGGTGGCGGTAAACGGGTCGAACGTCGCCTAGAGCCAGTGGAAGCCGCGGGCCATCAGGCCGGCGAGTCCCAGCGTCGTCGCCATCAGGCCAACGGTAACGCCGTCACGGCCGCGCGATCGTGTAGCGATGCACGCCGACCGCCGCGCCCTGATCGCGCAAGCGGTCGGCGAAGGCCGGGGCCGCGCCCTCGCCCGCCTGCGGCGTCGGCCGCGCGAGCGGAACCGACGCAACCCCGAACACTAAATCGTAAACGATCGGTTGCTCGAACCGGCGCGGCAGCAGCACCCGCCAGCGCACGCCGCCTTCGACCGCGGCCTGCCCGTCCCACGCGCGCGGCCACGCCGCCCGGCGCGCGAACTTGCCGGCGAGCGGGAACACTCGAGCGGCGACGTAGGCCGGCACCGCCGCCGGCGTCGCCTCGAGCTCGAGCCCGCAGAGATCGTCGGTCATCGCGATGCGCGTTTCGGCCGCCGCCGCGGCGGCACCGACGGCGCGCACGTGCGCGGCTCCAAGCCCGACGCTCGCGCAGGCCTGCCCGGCTTCGGCGTAAAGGCCGCGTACCGCGAGCGCGAGCGGCGTTCCGCCCGCTCCGGCGATCGCCGTGCGTGCCGCGTCCGCGACCGGCGCGTGCTCGCGCTCGGTCGCGACCCAGGCAAGCACCCAGATCGCCGCCGCCGCCGCGACCGCGCCAAGGAGCGCGCGCCGCGGGGTCCGCCGCGGACGGCGCGCGC
>CAMDOQ010000148.1 GCA_945903685.1 Rhizobium sp. Q54 | reverse complement strand
GGCGCGGGCGCAGAGCGCCGCGGCGCTCGCAGCATGAGCGATCTCGTCGTGACTCAACCGCGACGCTTTCTCGATCGCTTGATCGCCGGCACAGACGCCGCGCCGGATCGGGTCATCGTTCATTCCTACGCGGCCGACGGCACCCTCACGGAGGTAACGGTCGGCGCGCTGGTGGCGGCCGCCGCTCGCCGTGCGGCCCTGCTGGCGACGCGCATTCGCCCGGGCGATACCGTGTTCGTCATCGAACACGAACCGCTGCAACAAATCTATTGGTGGCTCGCGAGCATTCTCGCCGGCGGCGTGCCGGGCATCCTGACACCGCCGACCCCCAAGCTCGACCCCGCCAAGTACTGGAGCGACCTTGCCTCGATTTTGGCGACCTATCGCGCATTCGTCGTATTTGGCAAGGGCGTGTTCGCCAATTCCCCTGCCGATTCGCGCTTTTTCGGCTATGACGGTACCGACTTCGGCTCGGGCTGCGATCGCGTCGACGTCGGCGCGGCGAGGGCATGGTCGCCGCCGGCGTCTCGCGACACCGAAGCGCCGTTCGTGTTCCAACAGTCGTCGGGAACGACCGGACTTCGCAAAGGCGTGCTGCTCGACGAGCGTACTGTGCTGCAGCAGCTCGAGAGTTACGCGCAAGCGATCCACCTCGACCGCGGCGACGTGATCGCGGCGTGGCTCCCGCTTTATCACGACATGGGGTTGGTCGCGGTCTTGCTGCAATCGATCTATCACGCGATTCCATTGGCAATCACCTCGCCGTTCGCTTGGCTGGTCGAGCCTGCGTGGCTGTTCAAGGCGATCGAGCGGCATCGCGCAACCCTATGCTGGCTCCCGAATTTCGCTCTCGACCTCTTGGCCCGTCGGGTTTCGCCAGCGGACTTCTCGGACGCTACGCTCGCGAGCCTCCGCCTAGTCGTCAATTGCTCGGAGCCGGTCCTGCCGAGCTCGGTGCAACGCTTCGGCGCGGCTTTCGCCGCCATCGGGCTTCGGCCGCAGGCACTCTCAAGCTGCTACGCCATGGCCGAGAACGCCTTTGCCGTGACCCAAACGCCGCCCGGGACCCCGATCGTCATCGAGACGATCGATTGGCAGATCGCCGACGCCCACGCCCGCGCGGTCCCCGCTACCAACGGACGTATGATCGCCAGCTCCGGGAGAGTGATCGCCGGTACCGAGGTTTGCATCGCCGAGTCCGCCGGCCGACCCTGCGGTGACGGCGACATCGGCGAAGTTTGGGTGCGCGGAGCTTCGTTGATGACGGGGTATGTCGGAATCGGTGCCGAACGCTGCGTCATCGATGCAGAGGGATGGTATCGGAGCGGCGATCTCGGCTACCTCCGAAATGGCACGCTGTTCGTGATCGGGCGCGGCGACGACATGATCATCCGCGGCGGGCGCAACATCAATCCGGCCTTCCTGGAAGCGGCAGCGGCAACCGTCGAAGGCATTAAACCCGGTCGGATCGCGGCGTTCGGGATCGCGAACGACGCGGAGGGAACCGATGACGTCGTTATCGTAGCCGAACGCGACCCCACGGCTGCGGCCGATGATCGCAGCCTTCGGTCGCGCATCGTCGCCGCCTGCATCGCCGCGACCGGCATCGCTCCGCAACGGGTCGACATCGTCGAACCTGCGTGGCTCGTGAAGTCGTCGTCGGGAAAGGTCGCGCGGCGGGCTTGTCGCACGAAGTGGTGCGCCGTGTCGCCGTCGCGGCGCGATGCCGCATAACGCCGAATCGGAGGTCTTGCCCATGAACGCCTCGCGCTTTACCGAACTCCGCAGCGTCATCGCCGACACCATGCGGGTGGCGATTAACGATGTCGCTCTCGATTCGACCAACGAGAATCTGGCGGGTTGGGATTCGCTCAGCCATCTCAACCTGATCGGCGCCATCGAAAAGGAATTCGACGTCAGGTTCGAAAAGCATGAAGTCATGGATTGTTTGTCGGTCGCGGACTTGTTGGCTGCGATCGAGGCGAAGACCGCAACGGTCCCGGCGACAAACCAGGGTCCGGTGGCGTACACGCTAACGACGGAGCTCGCGCAATGAATGCCGAAACGCCGATCCTTGGACACTCCGAGGCGCTCAATCTCACGACCTATCGGGTCGCCAATGAGCCGGTCCGGACCTATCCTTTTCCGCATTTCTATGCGACCGACGTCTTCCACCCCGACATCTTCCGACAGATTCATGCCTGCTGGCCCCGGCCGGATCAGTTTCTGACCTACAAGGACGTCGGTAATATCGAGCGCGAGCGTTTCTACTTCCGGCTCGAATTCGCCTCGATCGTCAAACTCGAACTCGAAAAGCGGGTGTTCTGGGAAGCGATGGTCGAGTGGTTGTCGAGCCCTGCTTTCCTCGAGGTCGCCTTCGCCAAGTACGCGGGCGCGATCCAAGCGCGGCTCAAGGAGCAACTTGGGATGGCCGACGTGACGCCGACCGAGTTCCGTAAGCTGATTCGCTTCAACGCAAGCCTCGGTTGGGACATCAGCGGCTACCGCCTTCTCCCCCACGCCGACGACCCGCGCGTCGTTTACAACCTGCTGTTCTACGTTCCTGAAAGCGCCGACCGCGCCGCGCTGGGAACCACGGTCTACGTGCCGAAGGTCCGGTCGTTCGCATCAAGCGGCGAGCCGCGCCACTCCCGCGATCAATTCGAAGCCGTCACCACCTTCCCCTATCTCCCGAACACAGTATTCGGGTTCCTGCGGTCGCCGCGCTCGTTCCATGGCATGGAGGGGATCTCCGCCCCGAACACCGAGCGTAAGCTCCTCTTCTACAGCGTCATGCTTACCGACGACGTCGCGCGGCAGGCGAAGATCATCTCCTAAGCTTCGAGCCGCTCCGGCCGCGACCCTAACCGGCGACCGCTCGCCGGCACGCGGCAATCACGCGCTCTTGGTCGCTGGCTGACAAGTTGCTCGACGACGGCAGCGCGATGAATCCGGCCGCCAGCCGCTCCGAAATCGTCTGCGTTTCGGCAAGGGCACCGCGGTAAGGCTGTTGGCGGTGAAGCGGCTGCCAGAACTCACGCGCATCGATCCCGTCCTTGCGTAGCCGATCGACGGCGGCGGTCCGCTGCGCATCGGTCGCATTGGCAAGATCGACCCCGTTGATCCAGAACGCGCTCTCCGCCCACGTCGCCGCCGGCGGGACGCCGGCACCGTTCAGCCCGGCGAGCCCGGCGACGTAGCGCGCCCGCACCGCGCGCTTGGCAGCCATGATCGCGCCGAGTCGCTCCATCTGGGCGCAGCCGACTGCGGCTTGCAGGTTGGTCATGCGATAGTTGAAGGCTACGGCATCGTGCTGGTACGCAGCACCGGCGCGCGCAGTTGCCGACAGATGGCGGACGCGTTTGACCAGGGCAGGATCGGGACCGACCACGGCGCCGCCGCCTCCGGACGTGATCGTCTTATTGCCGTTGAACGAAAAGACCGAGAGGTCGGCGCCGGCGGCGCCGATCGGTTTACCGCGATAGCTCGCGCCGATCGCAGCGGCTGCGTCGGCGACGATCGGCACGCCGTAGCGGCGCGCGACCAGGGCAATCGCATCGAGGTCCGCCGGGTGGCCGAGCGTGTGAACGGGAAGGATCGCCGCGACCCGCCGCCCGCTCGGGCGATGGACGGCGACGTTCCCGTTGCGAACGACATCGCGCGCCAAGGCGGCGTCGAGGGCTTCGGGGTCGAGCGTCCAGCTTGCGGGCGAAATGTCGACGAACCACGGATCGGCACCCGCGATCGCGACCGCATTGGCCGTAGCGATGAACGAATAGGCGGGCGTCACCACGAGATCGCCCGGGCCGACGCCGACCGCGACCAAGGCGACATGGAGCCCCGCCGTACCCGAGCAGGTGGCGACCGCGGTCGCCGTGCCGGCCGACTGCGCGATCAGAGCCTCAAAGCGCTCGACGAACGGACCGACCGAGGAAACATAGTTGCTGGCGATGCACTCTTGCAGGTAGGCGGCTTCGTTGCCGCTCAAGTCGGGCTCGGCAAGCGGGATCATCCGCGCGCTCCGGCTTCAGACGGTAGCCCCTTCGTGGCGCAACGGCTCGAGCGTCGGGCGCTTGGCGGCGATCCGCTCGCGCATAAGCAGCTCCGCGAAACGGAAGTCGCGCTCGTCGTTGATGTCGATTGCGTCCAAACGATCGATGACAAGGGGGGCGAAGTTCTTGTGGTTGACGACCAGCGCACGCTCACGTCCAGGCGCCAACAAATAACGCGTCCACGACAGCATCACCACCGGATTCGAACAATAGAGCAGCGGAAGGTCCTGGCGCCGCTCCGGTTTAACGGCGTCGGGGAGATATTCGCGCATGCCGCCGTCGGCCGCCGGCGCGAACATGTAGAGCGGGTGTTGATCGGCCGCAACGACGCTGACGACCGAGTCGATCGACGGCGCCAGCAAGGCGAGCGCAGCATCGATATGGCGCGCCGCGCGGAGCGGTGAGGTCGGCTGCAGGTAGGCGATCGCATCGGCGCTCCAGCCTTCGTTGTCGGCGAGCCATGCCGCCGCGTGGCGAACCACCGCCATCGCGATCGCCGTGGTGTCGGCGAGTTCGGCCGGACGCAGAAACGGAACTTCGGCGCCACAGGCGCGCGCGACGTCGGCGATTTCGGGCGAGTCGGTCGAGACGACGACCCGGTCGAGTCCGCTCGCAAGCACCGCATCGATCGCCCACGCGATCAACGGCCGCCCGGCGAGTGACCGGATGTTCTTGCGTTTGACCCCGGTCGAGCCGATCCGCGCCGGGATGAGGCCGAGGGTCCGCACTATTCTGCCGCGAGTGTTCCCGGCTGCTTGAACGACACCGGAAAGTAGCAGCGCTTACACATGTCTATGTCGCGGTAACGGCCTTCGGCGTGGATCCGCCGCACTTCGCGGTAGGGCTCGCCGTTCCAAATGTCGTAGAGCTTCTCGGTCTTCCAGTTGCCGACCACGACTTCGTCGTGGTTGTCGAAGCAGCACACGGTAACGTTGCCATTGTTCTTGAGGAACATACGGTGGAACGGCTGCGCGCAGTGAAATCCCTCGACCGGCAGACGCTCGTTGATGACCGCCGCGTCGCGTTCGGTGTACCAGCTGTAACCGACCGCATCGACAATCCCGTCCCACATCACCTGCAGCGCCTGAAACTGGCGCATCCACTTGGGATCGTCGTACATCACCATCGAGACGCGGATTTGGCAGCCGGGCCGAAGATCGTTACGGAGCTTGGCGAAAGCGTAGAGGTTGTCGATGGTGCGTCCGATCGTCGTCCCAGCGCGCTGCTTCTCGTAGTCCTTAGGGTTGACCGCATCGAACGAAACGAACACGCCGTCTACACCGGCCTCGAGGAGCGCCCGGCCGTTCTTCTCGGTCAGCGCCGAACCATTGGTGTTCATGAGCACGTCGACGACGCCCTTTTCCTTGGCGTAAGCGACCTGCCAGGCGACGTCCTTATGGAGGAGCGGTTCGCCCAGGTAATTGAGCTTGACCGAGCGCACGCCGTGCGCGGTTCCCTGGTCGATAATGCTCTTGTACTCGGCGCACGTGACAAAGCCGTTTTCGTTGAACGTTCCCTGCTCGACCATCAGTGTCCGCGGGCACATCGGGCACTTGAGGTTGCAGTGCGTGGTTGTCTCGATGTCGAGATGGAGCGGAAAATCGGCCGCTTCCTTGCGCTTGGGCTGCTCATGCCAATCGCGCCGATACTGGTGGTAGGCGAGCGGTCGATGCTTCTTCCACTCCTCGCTGAACGTGATCTCACTGTAGGTCGGGTTGGC
>CAMDOQ010000147.1 GCA_945903685.1 Rhizobium sp. Q54 | reverse complement strand
TGCTGCGCATCAATCTGACCGGGCCGTTCCTGATCGGCCAGGCCGCGGCGCGGCGCATGATCGCGCAAGGTGCGGGAGGCCGGATCGTCAACATCGGCTCGATTACCGGCCAGCGCGGCTCGACCGGCCGGTCGGCCTACGCCGTATCCAAGGCCGGGATCATGCAGTTGACGCGCGTGATGGCGGTCGAGCTCGCGGTCCACAACATTGCCGTCAACGCCGTCGCACCCGGGCCGATCCAGACCGACATCACCAACCACGGGCCCCAGCAGACCCAGGCCTATCTCGACCGTATTCCGATGGCGCGCTACGGTCGCGCCCACGAGGTCGCCGGCGCCGCGCTCTACCTCGCGTCCGACGAGTGCCAGTTCGTTACCGGCGAAACCATCAACGTCGACGGGGGATTTGGCGCCGCCGGGCTCATCTTCTCGCAGGACGAAATGAGAACCTTCCGGAGCGGCGGGCGCGACTAACCTTTCCCCCTCGCCGATGGCGGGGGCAATGTTGTAAAAAAGAAGAAACGAGCCGGAGTGCGTAGCGGAGCGAAGCCGGATCGGCGATGACGGTCGTTTTTCTCCAGGGAAGTCCCGAACCGGACTGGCGCCAGCTCCGGATTCTGATGGCTGACGGCGACCTCCGCTTCCAATCGTGGTCGCAGCAGGTCCTCCTGCATAAGGGCGTCAACAACTTCTACACCGCCGCCACCAGCGACGATGCGCTCGCGATCCTCCGCCGCGTCGGCATGGACCTGCTGCTGATCGACGTCTTCCTCGACGGGGCGGCGGCAGGACGGTTCCTGCGGCTCCTGCGCGATCCGACCAAGAGCCCGAACGCGACGCTGCCGATCGTCCTGATGTCGAAATCGGGCGATCCCAAACTGCTGCGCGACGCGTGCGAAGCCGGGGTCGAGAACGTACTGCGCAAGCCGACCTCGCAGTCCGAGTTCCTCAAGCGCTTGATCTCGACGCTCAAGCAGCCGCGCCGGATCGTATGGGTCGATACTTATATCGGTCCCGAGCGCCGGCGCGCCGCCGACCCCAACTACAGCGGCCCGGAACGCCGCGGCGTTGCCAAGAAAATCGAAATCGCGCCGACTAAGGCGCCGGCGCGCCCGGCGGCCGGGGCGGCGATCCCGCCGCCCGGGATCGCCCGCCCGACTAAGACCGCGACGCCGGCCGATGGCGGTTTCGGGCTGTCGCCGGTCGGGGCTGGCGCGACCATCCTCCCGCCCGTCGGCGGCGGGCTCGCGCCCAAGCCGGCAATCGGCGTGCCGCCGGTCGGAACCCGCGGCGGCGATGCCGGCAGCATGGCCGACATCCTGGCCGAAAGGAAGCGCGAGACCAACTTGCCGGCGATGCGGGTGCCGCCGGTCGGCAGCCGCGGCGCCGATGCGCCGCAGATCGGCGACGCGGTCGCGCTCAAACGCGAGACCCAACTGCCGACGATGCGGGTGCCGCCGGTTGGCAGCCGCGGCGCCGATACGCCGCAGATCGGCGACGCGGTCGCGCTCAAACGCGAGACCCAACTGCCGACGATGCGGGTGCCGCCGGTCGGCAGCCGCGGCGCCGACATCGACATGTCGGACATCATGGCCGACCTCCGGCGCGAGACCCAGGCGCCGGCCAAACCGCGCCCGGCCGCGCCGGCAGCCGCACCACCGCCGGCCGAAGAGGAAATCGCGGTCACCGACATCCTGGCCCGGCTCCGGTCCGAACAGGAGACGCTCACCCACGACATCGAAGCCGCGCGCGAAGCCGAGCGCCGCGCCGCGCTCGAGGCGGCGCAGAGCGGCGCGTACGACGATGTGCCAGCCGAACGCGACGACGCCGATGCCTGGGACGCCGTGATCGAAGACCTGCAAGAAGGCGCCGAGGTCGAGGCCGAAGAGGAGCAAGCGTTCGAGGCGCCGGAAGCGGCGGAGGAGAGCGAGCCCGAAGGCGAAGAACAGGAAATCGACCTCGACGCCGGCGAGGTCGAGGACGACGAGGAAGTCCCCGAGCGCGCCGGCGATGTCGCGGTCGACGTCGCCCGGGTTCTCGACCAGCACCAAGCCTGGCTCGCCTCCAAGGGCGCTGAAGGCGAGCGCGCGTTCCTGGCCGGCGAAGACCTTACGGGCCGCGACTTCACCGGCGTCGACCTCTCCAGCGCCGATTTGCGCGATTGCAATTTGACCGACGCGATCCTGAACGAGACCAACCTCGAGGCCGCCGACCTCCGGGGCGCGACGCTCACCGGGGCCAAGTGCAAGGGCACCAACTTCAATGTCGCCAAGCTCCGCCGTGTCGATTTCTATAAAAGCAACCTGCGCGGCGCGGCGCTCCGCGGCGCCGATCTCGCCGGCGCCGTCTTGACCGCCGCGATCGTCGACGATGCCGATATGGCCGGCGCCAATCTGTTCCAGTCGGTGCTGGCCGGCGCCGATCTCACTCGCGCGCAAGGGCTGGTTCAACGCCAGCTGTTGTCGGTCAAGGGCGACCGCCACACCCGGCTCCCGGCCGGCCTCCGCATCGCCAAGACCGGTACCTAGCGTGCCGCGCTGGCGCGAGTTCCTGTGGCCGCCGCTTCCCGACCGCGACGCCGCCCGCCAGGCGGCGACGCGCGGCACCATCGCCGCCGCGTTCGTCGCCGTTTACGTCGCGCTCGCGCCCGACCTCGCCCGCACCTTCGCCCTCGAGCCGACCTACTGGATCAACGTTGCCGCCGCCGCGGCCTGGGCCTTGATCGCGCTGGGCATCCGGGCGATGTCGCGGCTTGCGGCTGCCGCCGCGCTGGTCTTGTTCGTACTCGAGCGCGGGCTCGCGCTGCAAGCCGGCGGGCGCGCCATCGCTATTCTCCTTGCGCTCCTGTTCGCGATCTTCTTCATTACCGCGGTCCGCGCGACCCAGCGTTTCCACGAACTCGCCGCCGCCCCCGATCCGCGAGCCCCACCCCGATGACGATCGAAGTTCCGAACGCGCCGCGGGCGCCCCTCAAAGTGGGCATCGCCGGCTATGGCACGATCGGCCGCAAGGTTGCGGCTGCTCTCGACCGCGGCATCGACGGCCTGGTGCTCGCCGCCGTGTGCGCGCGCGACCGCACCAAGGCCGCGACCGCGATGCGCGCGCTCAAAGGCCCCGTCCCGCTCGTCGATGCTGGCGGCCTCGCCCAAGCCGCCGACGTCATCGTCGAATGCGTACCGCGCGCGGCCTTCATCGCGATCGCCGAGCCCGCGCTCAAAGCCGGCCGCGTGCTGGTGACGGTCTCGGGTGCCGGGCTCTTGGCCCACCCCGAGGTCGTCGAGCTCGCCAAGCGTCACGGCGGCCGCATCATCCTCGCGACCGGCGCGCTCCTGGGGCTCGACGCGGTGCGCGCTGCGGCCGAGGGCTCGATCCAGTCGATCACGATGGTGACGCGCAAGCCGCCCAAGTCCCTGAAGGGCGCGCCGTACCTCGATGAAAAGGGGATCGATGTCGAACGCGTCAACGCGCCGACCAAGGTGTTCGACGGCTCGGCGCGCGACGGCGCCAAGGGGTTCCCGGCCAACGTCAATGTTGCGGCTGCGCTGGGTCTGGCCGGGATTGGCCCCGACAAAACCCGGCTCGAGATCTGGGCCGATCCGACGGTCGATCGCAACACCCACTCGATCAAAGTCGAAGCCGACGAAGTGCGCTTCCAGATGACGATCGAGAACGTGCCGACGGCAGAGAACCCGGCGACCGGCAAGATCACCGCGCTCTCGGTGATCGCCTGCCTGCGCGGCTTGACGGCGGCGTTGAAGGTGGGGACGTAGGCGCTGAACTAAGCTGATCGCCATCCGGCCTCTGCTGCCCGGTCCACCAGCTTTAGCAGCCTGAGCGCTTGATGGTCGGAAGGCACCATCTTCGGAATCTGGCAGGCGGGTGTAAGCGCCTTTTCATCATCTGCCAACAAGAGGCGCTTCGAACGGCAGAACGTTCGCAGCGACTGCCAGTAACGCGCGTCCCTTTCCATCACCTGCTTCAGCGCGTTGAGGCCACGATCAATCTGGCCTGTTGTCTTCTGCTGACGCTTGTTGGCGCGCAGTTCGTCGGCATTGATTATCCACTCGCCAAAACCGCGCACCACATCAATCGATGTCTCGAAGGCCGCCTTTCTGCAGCCTTGTTGTTTCGCCCATTCAGAAATGTTCTGGCCAGCCACGGGTGGGCTTTGCAGGACATCGACCATCGCCTCTCCGATGCTGCCGATTTGCTGCTCCAGCATTCGCCCTGCGGACTGTTGGGCCCAGATCTTCATGTAGTCCAAACTGCCGCCATTCGACCGATCGCGGGCAAGATGCACCAAGCGGGCGCAGGTGTAGGCAACGATCTGCGCGCGATAGCCGCCCTCGTACCATGACGCTTTCGAGACTATCGTTTCCGTCGTGCGGAAAAGGATCGCCCTGGCTACCGCTGCCTTGAACCAGTCGTCGCCATAAGCTGCGCGTTTCGACTCGTCGCCCCACTCCTCAGCGATCCTTCCTGCAAACGAAATGAACGCCTTCTCAGCCCCCTTGCAGGCGATGTCCGGCTCTAGATTGAAGCAGCATTCGACCTTGGCGAGGTCTGTCTTCCTGATCACTTGGTTGCGCGGGTTCATTAGAAGAAATTGGTTGCGTTTCGCGCTCGTCATGCCCGTTTGGTCATTCAGATGCTGTCCACGCGCCCGCTCGTAATACCAATGAGTCTGGATCAGCGATCCAGCAACGCTCGGTGCAGGAATGCGACGTGATGCTTCCTCGATCAGGCGATGGAAAGGGTGATTGGCAAAAAAATCGCTGGCGCGAACGCCATTCTGGCTATTAGCGAACCGCGAGATCTTCGGTATCAGGTCTACGCCGACGGCGGGCGTCACGACCGATAGCTTCATTGGTACGAATATTGTCCCCGGCTCCAGCCTCTTATCGCGGAAGGCCGCCGCCAGCGACGCCGTGGTCTGGGCACCGTTGACTATCTGTAGGTCGGTCGCCGTGGTAACCACGAATGACCGATCAACGGCTCGCACAGTGGTGATCTCCGAAGCCGTGGCTGCCACACCATTATTGTAGGCAAAGAACTTGGCAGGCTCGTTCGCAATCGTTGACGCGATGCCCTTGTTCACCTTGCCGCCACGGCCAAGAAACGTCCGAACGTTGCCTTCCAGCAATCGACTTCCGTGACGCACATAGATCTCGGCCAGCACTTCGCCCGGTATGACGGCTAAGTAACCCTGGTAGTCGCCGGAGCCGACCGACGCCGGCAGCACGCGCAGTCCGCCGCCTGGGATTTGTGAGAAATCAACGACCAGATCATCGCGGATACTGCGTGCGTCATGGATGCGCTTGAACCGGGTTAGATCCCAGATCTGGAAGGTGACCGGCACTTTCTCTTGCGTTTTTTCGCCGGGGATTTCACGCAATCTCTCGCTAATCGGTCGGTCGGTAACAACATGCAGGCGCAAGGCCAACGGCAGCGCGGCCGTCTTGATGCGACGAGCCAGTGCCCACAACGGTCGGCTTTCCTCTATGTGAGAGATCAACCATCCTTCCCGCGCCTGTTCAAAAACGCCAAGAAGGCGGTTGAAACCATGCTCCCTCGCCTCCGTCAGCGAGACGCTATCGGGTTCTTCGTATCTTCCATCGTGGATCGCGACGAATAGATGTAGGGAGCTATCCGAATCATCTTCAGCCCATGCATCGATCTCGAGTGGACTGCCTACAGTTGGTGGTCCGGGAGCAATGTTAGCCCGAAGCGCCGGCTGAGGCCAAGCTGGGCGGTAGGCGTAGCGGAGCGGAGCCGAACGGCCAGCTTGGGATGATTGCTTCTGGTGCCGGCGGGCGGTAGCCAAGCGCGCTG
>CAMDOQ010000146.1 GCA_945903685.1 Rhizobium sp. Q54 | reverse complement strand
GATCATCGCGATGGCGCTGGGCGCCGCCGCCGCGATCGCCGGCGGGTCGGGCGGCGCCGTGGTCGGCGGAGTCGCCGGCGGCACCCAAGTGGCGCAGAGCTCGTTCCTGCTCTATTCGCGGACCCAGGAAGCGGCAGCCGACCAGTCCGCGGTCAAGCTGTTGAATGCGACCGGACAGTCGTCGCGCGGGCTCTACGACTTCCTCGACAAGCTGGCGGGCCAAGAAGCGCTCGCAACCAATCGTCAGGATCCGTACATCCGAACCCACCCGCTCGCACGCGAACGCGTCGAGCTATTGCGCGATCAACTGCAGCAATCGCCCTACACCGACGCCGCGATCGATGACCAGACGATGGCGCTGTTCGCCCGCATGCAGGCCAAGCTCCGCGGCTTCCTCGACCCGCCGAGCCGGACGCTGGCCCGCTACAAGGCCGACGACGGCAGCCTGCCCGCCCGTTACGCGCGTGCCATCGCCTATCACCAGGGCAAGGACTCGGTTAAGGCGGTGGCAGAGGTCGATCGCCTGCTCGCCGACCATCCCGACGACGCCTATTTTCACGAACTCAAGGGCCAGATCCTGTTCGAAAGCGGCAAGATCCGCGAGTCGATCCCCTCGCTCGAACGCTCGGTTGCGCTCGATCCCAAGGCTTCGCTGCTCCGCTTCGGCTTGGCGCGCTCGCAAGTAGCGCTCGAAGGCGACGTCCAGCAAAACAAAGCGGCGATCGAGCATCTGAAAGAAGCGGTGGCACGCGACCGCGACATGATCCCGGCGTGGCAACAGCTGGCGATCGCCTTGGGCCGCGACGGCCAACTCGGGCCCTCGGCGGTCGCAAGCGCCGAGTACTACATCCGCTTGAACCGCGCCGAGGAAGCCAAGCTCCATTCCGAACGGGCGCTCCGGCTGCTGCCGGTCGGATCGCCCGGTTGGCTGCGCGCCCAAGATGTCGACAACGCCGCGGCCGAAATCATCCGGAAAAAGCGGCCGTAACGGTCAAACCCGCGTGAGTGCGCTTCGCCGGCGCGATTCGGCGCTTGCCGCGACGCCGGTTCGGCTCGATCATCGCGCGAACAAAACGGGAGCTCAGGTATGACTCGGTGGTTCGGCGCGGCGCGCTGGCTCGCGCTGGCGGTCGCGATGGTACTCGGCGCTGACCTGGCGACGGCGCAAACTAAAGACGCGCTCTCGCCCAAACAGAAAAAAGAAGTCGAGACCCTGATCCGCGACTATCTCAAGCAGAACCCCGGCCTCATCATTGAATTGCTGCAGGATGCGCAGCGCTTCCAGGAGGAGCAGGAAGCGACGCGGTCGCGCGCCAACTTGGTCGCCCATCGCGAGGCGCTTTACAAGGACACCAACTCCCCGGTCGGCGGCAATCCCAAGGGCGACGTCACCATCGTCGAGTTCTTCGACTACAAGTGCCCGTATTGCAAGAACGTGGTGCCGACGCTGGTCGAGGCGATCGAGCGCGACAAGCGGGTCCGGATCGTCTTCAAGGAACTGCCGGTGCTGGGGCCCGAATCGGTGATCGCGGCGCGCGCAGCGCTCGCCGCCCGCAAGCAGAACAAGTACGGCGATCTCCATTTTGCGCTGATGGGCCTCAAAGGCGGCTTCAGCGAGGCCCAAATCTTCGCCGCCGCCGAAGGCGTCGGGCTCGACGTGAAACGCCTGCGCGAGGACATGCGCGCCAAGGAGATCGACGACATGCTGATCGCCAATCGACGGCTGGCGTCGATGTTGGGCATCCGCGGCACCCCCGGTTTCGTGATCGGCGACAACGTCATCCGCGGCGCGATCGACGGCGATGCCCTGGCCGAGGCGATCGCCGACGCCCGCGCCAAGTGCATGAGCTGCTGAGCGCCTGCCTTTTTCTCGCAAACGAAAGCCGTCCTACGCGGGCTTGGCCCACGGCGGTCCGGTTAAGCAAAACCGGTGCAGAAGTAAGATCGACGGACCCACTTCAGGCGTCGTGGTCGAGCCGGGCCGGGCCGCAGGCCTAAGCCGCGTCGGGCTGGCGTTCGGGTGCGGCGGCCGCGAACGGCGCGAGTGCCCGGCACGCGGCATCGATCCGTACGATGGTCGGATAGGGCGCCAAATCGAGCGCGAAGCGGCGTGCGTTCGCGACGTGAGGGATCAGGAACGCGTCGGCCACGGTCGGCCGCTCGCCGTCGCAGTAGGTCCCGGTCGCCGGATCGCGCGCAAGCATGGTCTCGATCGCACCGAACCCATCGGCGATCCAGTGCTGGGCCCAGCGCGTTTTCGCCGGCTCGTCGAACCCGTGCGCCGTCTCGAGGTAGGCGAGCACGTTCAGGTTCTGAATCGGGTGGATGTCGCAGGCGACGATCAGCGCGAGCGCGCGGGCGCGGCCGGCGTCGTCGCCCGGTAACAGCGGCGGCTCGGGCCAACGCTCGTCCACGTATTCGGCGATCGCGATCGATTGGGTGAATACGCGCTCCCCGTCGATCAAGGTCGGCACCCGCGCCAGCGGGTTGAGGGCGCGGTAGGCGGGCTTGAACTGCTCGCCGCGGCGCAGGTGAACCGGGCTCTGCTCGTAGGCGAGCCCTTTCAGGTTGAGGACGATCCGGACGCGGTACGCGGCCGAAGAGCGGAAATAGCCGTAGAGCTTAAGCATCCGCCGGCTCCCGGCGCACCACCGTCTGCTCGATGGCCCCGAAGATCGAAGCGCCGGCGGCGTCGCGCATTTCGATCCGGACACGCTCACCGAAGGCGAGGAACGGCGTCGTCGGCCGGCCCTGCTCGATCGTCTCGATCGCACGCCGCTCGGCGATGCAGGACGAGCCCCGCGCCGGGTCGCGGTTGGCGACGGTTCCGCTCCCGACGATCGTGCCGGCGGCGAGCCGCCGGGTCTTGGCAGCGTGCGCGATCAGGGTGCCGAAATCGAAGTTCATATCGATGCCGGCATCGGGGTCGCCGAAGCGCTGGTCGTTCCGGAACGTGCGCAGACGCCCTTTGAGTTTGCCCTCGTGCCACGCTGCGCCGAACGCATCCGGCGTCACCGCGACCGGCGAGAAGGCGCTCGCCGGCTTGCTCTGTACGAACCCGAAACCTTTGGCGAGCTCGGGCGGGATCAGGTTGCGAAGGCTGACATCGTTCGAGAGCATGATGAGACGAATGGTGCCGAGGGCATGCCGGCGATCGACGCCCGCGGGGACGTCGCCGGTCACGACCGCGATCTCGGATTCGAAGTCGATGCCCCAGTCCTCGCTCGCCGCTTCGATCGGATCGGTCGGCCCGAGCAGGTGATCGGAGCCGCCTTGGTACATCAGCGGATCGGAAAGAAAGGTCGGCGGCATTTCGGCGCCGCGCGCGCGCCGAACCAACTCGACATGGCGTAAGTAGGCGCTGCCATCGAGCCACTGGTAGGCGCGCGGCAACGGCGGCCCGACCCGGGCCGGATCGAAGCGGAACACGCCGCGCGCGCTACCCGATTCGACCGCTTCGGCGAGCGCGGCGAGGGCCGGATGGAACGCCGGCCAGTTGTCGAGCGCAGCCTGGAGCGTCGGCGCGATCTCGTCCGCCATCGCGGCGCTCGCGAGATCGGCACTCACCACCATCAGTCGGCCGTCGCGCCCGGCGCCGTCGAGCCCCGGCTTCAACGAGGCGAGTTTCATTTCCACGAATCGACATAGCCCGGCCATTCGATCGCCGCGGCCTGGGCGGTGACGTCGAGCGCATCGCGGGTATCGACCATGACCGCGACCTCGTCGGTCTCGCGCCGCGCCGCCTTGGCCGCGGCCGCGAACGCCTTGGGGTGCGGTCCGTGCGGAAAGCCCGAGGGGTGGAACGTGATCATGCCGGGGTGGATGTTGTCGCGGCTCATGAACTGGCCGCGGTGGTAGAAGATGATTTCGTCGTAGTCGACGTTCGAATGATAAAACGGCAGCTTGAGTGCGCCGGGATCGCTTTCCAACGGTCGCGGCGCGAAAGTGCAGACGACGAACCGGTCGGCGAGAAACGTCGTATGCGCCGAGGGCGGCACGTGGAAGCGATGGCTCATGAGCGGGCGAAAGTCGCGCCAGTTGATCTTGACCGGCACGAGCGTTCCTTTCCAGCCGACCGCGTCCAAGGGATTGTGTGGAAACGTCACGGTCGACAGGGCGTCCCGCCGCTTGAGCACCACACGCCACGGCTGCGCGTCACTTTGCGCCTGGAAGCGCTCGTCGATCGCCGGGGTCGCGAGCGCGGCCGGATCGAAGAACGCATGCTCGCCGACGATCCCTTTATCGGGAAGTCCGTAGCGGTCATCGGTCGCCTCGATCAAGAGCATGGTCGTCGGCGCGGTCGGCTCGATCCGCCACATCGCACCGCGCGGCAGCACGATGTAATCACCTTCGCCGTAGGAAAGATGGCCGAAATCGCAGAACAGGTCGCCCGCGCCGGCGTGAACGAATAAGAGCTCGTCGCCATCGGCGTTCCGCACCAGGTGATCCATGGCACCGACCGCTCGCCACAGACGAAACTTGACGGCGGCGTTCCCGAACAGTGCGGTCGCGTCCCACGGCGAGGCCGAAGCGGCATTGGTCCTGGTGGTGTCGAACGCGCGCGGCCGGGTCGGCCCCTGCCAGTCGCTCCACCCGGTCGGCGGGTGCGCGTGGTAGAGGTGCGAAACCGGTCCGTAGAATCCGTCGCGGCCGAATTCCTGTTCGTAGGTACCCTCCGGTAGATCGGCGTGCGCCTGGCGCGACGCGCGGCCTTCGCTGCGCGGGAACGAGATCGGGTTGGGGGCCACGGGGTGTTTCCCTCCTCACGCCGGCTTCAAGACACCGCGCGCGATCTGGTCGCGCTCCATCGCTTCGAACAAGGCGCGGAAGTTGCCCTCGCCGAAGCCCTGATTGCCCTTACGCTGAATGATCTCGAAGAAGATCGGGCCGACCTGGTTTTCGGTGAAGATCTGCAGCAGCAGTCCGCCGCCCTGGCCGGTGTCGCCATCGACCAGAACGCTCGCGCGCTTGAGTTCGGCCAGGTTCTGGCCGTGGCCTGGGATGCGGGCATCGACCGCGTCATAGTAGGTGTCGGGCACGCTCAGGAACCTGATCCCGTTCGAGCGGATACCGGCCACGGTCGCGAAGATGTTCTCGGTTTCGAGCGCGATGTGCTGGATGCCTTCGCCCTTGTAGACCGTCAGATATTCGGCGATCTGCGACTTGTCGTCGGCCGACTCGTTGATCGGGATCCGGATCTTGCCGCACGGGCTGGTCATGGCACGGCTTTTCAAGCCGGTCTGCCGGCCTTCGATGTCGAAATAGCGAATCTCGCGGAAATTGAAGAGCCGCGCGTAGAACTCGGCCCAGTGATCCATGCGGCCGCGATGGACGTTGTGGGTGAGGTGATCGATCGCGCGGACGCCGAAGCCGGCGACCGCCGGCGCCGCCTGCTTGCCGGCGGTCGGCTTGAAGTCGATGTCGTAGATGGTGTGGTCGCCGTAGCGATCGACCAGATAGATCAGGCTACCGCCGATCCCTTCGATCGCCGGGATGTTGAGCTCCATCGGTCCGACCGGATTCTGTACCGGCTTGGCGCCCAAGCCGAGCGCGCGCTGGTAGGCGTGCGCGGCGTCGCCGACCCGGAGGGCGATCGCGCAAATCGAGGGTCCATGCACGCGCGCGAACGCCTGCGCGAAACTGTCGGGCTCGGCGTTGACGATAAAATTGACGTCGCCCTGGCGATAGAGCGTCACGTTCTTTGAGCGGTGACGAGCGACGGCGCGGAACCCCATCGCCTCGAACAGGCGCCCGAGCGCAGCCGGATCGGGGGCGGTGTACTCGACGAACTCGAACCCGTCGGTCGCCATCGGATTGTCGGTCGGCGTGCCTTGGGTCGTCGGCGTCATACCCAGCGCCTCTGTCGTG
>CAMDOQ010000145.1 GCA_945903685.1 Rhizobium sp. Q54 | reverse complement strand
CGCCGCGAACGAGAGCAGGACCGGATCATTGGTGCGCAGGAGCTCGATCATTGCCGCGTCTGACGCTCGCGGACTCCCGCCGCGCTTGACCGCCGGTTTCGGCGGCTTCTATGCTCGCGATCGCGATGCGGCCGGGGTCCAAGAGCCGCAAGCACCGCAAAGATACGGCCTTCGCTCCGGGGCCGGTAGGGGAGATACCAGCGTGGCCGTCGTCATTCCACTCGATAGCGAGCGTACGCGCGCCGATCAGGCGTTTCGCGATCTGAAAGACTTGGTCGGGTCCGACCTCGAGGCCGTTAACGAAGTCATCATCCGACGGATGCAGAGCCGGGTCGACCTGATCCCGACCCTAGCGAGCCACCTGATTGCGGCCGGCGGCAAGCGGCTGCGGCCGATGCTGACGCTGGCATCGGCGAAGCTGTGCGGCTTCGGCGGCAATCGCCACATCAAGCTCGCGGCCTGCGTCGAATTCATTCATACCGCCACGCTGCTCCACGACGACGTCGTCGATGCCTCCGACCTCCGCCGTGGCAACGCCACCGCCAACGCGGTGTTCGGCAACGAGGCGAGCGTCCTGGTCGGCGACTTCCTGTTCAGCCGTGCGTTCCAGTTGATGGTCGAAGACGGCTCGCTCAGGGTCCTCGCGATCCTCGCCAACGCGTCGGCCGTCATCGCCGAAGGCGAAGTCCTGCAACTCGTGATCTCGAACGACACGACCACAAGCGAAGACGCCTACCTCGAAGTGATCGCTGCCAAGACCGCAGCGCTGTTCTCGGCGGCGTGCCGGATCGGCGCGGTGGTCGCCGATCGCCCCAAAGCCGAGGAAGATGCGCTCGAGAGCTTCGGGCGAAATCTCGGGATCGCCTTTCAACTGGTCGACGATGCGCTCGACTATTCGGCGGCGCAGGCGGTACTCGGCAAGACGGTCGGCGACGATTTTCGCGAGGGCAAGATCACGCTGCCGGTGCTGCTCGCGTTTCGGCGCGGCACCAACGCCGAGCGGACGTTCTGGAAGCGGGCGCTCGAGGAATGTGAGCAGCGGCCCGGCGATCTCGATCACGCGCAGGGACTGATGACCAAGCACGCCGCGCTCGCCGACACCATCGACCGCGCCCGCCACTACGGTGCCATCGCCAAGGACGCGCTCGGCATCTTCGCCGATACCCCGGTCAAACAGGCTCTGACTGCGGTGGTCGACTTCTGCATCGAACGCTCGCACTAGCGGCGCGTTACTCCGCGACCGGTGGCTTGGCGGCCGCCAAGACCTGGCGCGCGGCGGCTCCTTGCGGATCGCCGTTGCCGGCGACCTGCACGGTCGGAAACGCGAACTGAACGCCGTTCGCGTCGAACGCTTTCTTGAGCAGCGCGTAGGCTTTGCGCCGGATCGTGAACTGCTCGCCGGGCCGGGTCATCATCTTCATCCGCACCTGAATTGCATAGTCGCCGAACTGATCGACGCCTTGCATCTTCAGGGGCTCGATGATGTGCGGCGCGAATTCGGGGTCGTTAGCGAGTTCCTTGCCGATCTCCTTGACGATCTTCTTCACCTTGTCGAGGTCAGTGTTGTAGGTGAGCCCGATCGTCAGCTTGTCGATCACCCAGTCGCGGCTCATGTTCTGGACCGCGCCGAGCTCGCCGAACGGCACCGTGTAGAGCGGCCCGCGGTGATGGCGGAGCTTGATCGAGCGGAGCGAGAACGACTCGACCGTGCCCTTATAGCTCCCGCTCTGGATGTACTCCCCGACCCGGAACGCGTCGTCGATGAGATAGAACACGCCGCTGAAGATGTCCTTGACCAGGGTCTGCGCGCCGAAGCCGATGGCGACGCCGACCACGCCGGCGCCGGCAATCAGGGGCCCGATCTCGACCCCGACCGCGGCCAGCGCCATCATGACCGCCACCGCCAGCACCGTAATTGACAACACGTTGCGGAGGATCGGCAACAGCGTCCGAAGCCGCGCCCGGTGCCGTGCGTCCTCGCTGTCGGCCGCGCCCGCACCTTGGGCCTCGAACAGCTTACGGTCGATCAAAGTCTTGATCGCGCTCCACACGAAATCGGCGACCAGCGCGATCACGACCGCGCTCAAGGCGCCGCGCAAGAGCCGCGTAAATAGCGTGTCTTGCATCGTGAGCGAGACGAAGTCGACCTGCCAGGCGCGCGCCAGCAGTACGACCGCGCCGATGATAAGGAGGGCGCGCGCGCCCCGCTCGATCGAGACGGTCAGAACGCTTGGTACGTTCGAGGTCGCGTCTTCGGCCCCGGGCGGGCGCAGGATGTGGACGACCGAGCGTTGGGTAACGCCGATCGCCGGCGGCACGGCAAGGATGAAAACCGCGAGCCAGAACACGGCGTGCGCCCCGGCAATCCACACGAGCCACAGCGCGACCAGCGCCGCCGTTACCAGCGCGGCGCGAAGGGTCGAGCCGCTACGGACCGCGGCCGCGGCTCGTTCGCTCCCGGCCGCGCGCCACACGATTTCGATGCCGATGACCAGCAGTCCGAGCAAGAGGACGTAGTCCAGGACCTGGCGTACCTCGGGCGATACCCCGAGCGTCCCCAGGATGTCGACCGTAACCCGGCCGAACGCCAGCCACGTCGCCACAACCTGCAGGCGTCGCAGCCAAAAGACGGCGGCCAGGTTCGACATCGGCACAATGCGGAAGCGCTCGACGTTCGCGAACATGAGGGCACTGGGCGGTGCGAACAGAAAGCGCCCGAGCACCATCGCGAACCGGGTTGCCACCACAGCGAGCAGGTAGGCGAGCACGATCTCCTTGAGCAGAATCGGCCAGTCGAAGGCGAGGAACGCGCCGGTGCTGCCGAGTGCGAACGACGCCACCATGCCGAGTCCGAAGGCGAAGCGCGCGACCACGGCGCGCAGCCGGCCATTGACCGTTTCCAGCGGGATCGCGCCGATCCACTGGCGCACGCCGGCGGTGAGCCGCCGGTACAGCCACTCGGCGCCGAACCCGAGCACCCCGAACCCGAGGATCGGCAGCAGCACGCTCAAGAGACCGCGCTCCTCGAGCTCGAGCAGCAGGATGCCGATCGCCCGCTCGATTTCGGCGGGCAAACCGGGTAGCGCGTCGGCGAGCGCCTGGAAATGACCGCGGAGCGCGGCGAGACGGCTCGCGAGGTAGGCCGAGGACGTCGCCTCGGTCGCGCTTTCCGATGCCGCCGCTACCGGCGGCGCGCGCCGCTCGGCGAGCCAGCCACGGACGACCGGATCCTCAAGCAGGTCGAGGAGCGCGCGTACTTGCCCGGGGAGCTCGGCTGAAGGCACGGGCGTCGGCGCGGCTGCGCCCGCCGCCCCGGCGAGGCCGAGCACCAACACGGCCAGTGCCATCACCATGGCGCGGAACACCGCCGTCAGACGCATGGACGCCCCTCCTCGGCACGCACCGGCCCCTGGTCAGGCCGGCTCGCGACCGCGACGATGTATATCGCCGGCGCCGCGGCCGGTCCAATTGCGGCGGCGCTTGCCGCGAGGCGACTGGCGGAGTAAGAAGAGCCCGCGCTTTCGGGCGCATCCCGAGCCCACGCGACGGGCCAACGGTCGGGGCGTAGCTCAGCCTGGTAGAGCACTACGTTCGGGACGTAGGGGTCGTGAGTTCGAATCTCGCCGCCCCGACCAATTCGCCGCCGGGTGGGACGCCCCAAGGACAGCGCGCATGATCCTGCTGTTCGCCAAACGCGACCGTTTCAGCGACGAGGCCGTCGCGGTGGCGTCCGCCGCCTTCGGCTCGGCACTTGTCGTCCACCGGGGCGTCCGAGCCGACCCGTTTCCGATCGCCGATCGTGGCACGAAGGTCGAACTCGTTCTCTCGTTCCTGTCGCCATGGATCGTACCCGGTTGGCTGCTCGCGAGTGCGGCACGGGCGATCAACTTCCACCCCGGGTCGCATCGCTACCCCGGGATCGGCTGCTACAACTTCGCGCTCTACGAAGCCGCGGCCGAGTTCGGCTGCACCTGCCACCACATGGCAGAAAAGGTCGATACCGGCGCGATCATCACCGAGCGGCTATTCCCGACCCAGGGTCTCGAAACCGTCGAACAACTCAAGCTGCGGACGATGCAGGAGATGATCGGTCTGTTTCGCGAGATCGTCACCGCGATCGCGGCCGGCGAGCCATTGCCGGGGGCGAGCGTGACGTGGGAACGGCCGCCGTTCACCCGTAAGCAGCTCGAGGCGCTGCGCGAAATCCGCCCCGACATGTCGAAAGAAGAAGTCGCGCGCCGCGTCCGGGCCGTGACGTATCCCGGCTTTCCCGGGGCCGAGCTCCGGTTTCACGGGGTCTCGTTTCTAAGCGAGGTCCCCGACCGCGATCCAATCGCTTGAGCGGCCGCGGCAACCTTCGGTTAACCATTTCCCGGCTACCGTAGCTGTTCCGGCGCTCCGGTTCGGCGCGCCTGAAGGTCTATGGCTGCGCCCGGCCGATGGAAATAGAAACTCGCTCTCCCGATCTGCAAACCAGCGTTAAGGAATTGATGCGCGCCGGGCTCGTCGACCAGGCGCTCGCTGCCTGCGAGGCCGCGCTCGCCGCCGCCCCGGGCGATGCCTTCGCCCATGCGGTCACGGGCCAGGTTCACCAGCGCCGGGGCAACACCGTCGAGGCGATCCGATCGTACTCCGCTGCCCTCGCCCTCGACGATAACCGTCACGACGCGCGCGAACTCCTGGGCGGCCTGCTGCAGCGCACCTTTC
Source organism: Rhizobium sp. Q54 (assembly GCA_945903685.1). GTDB lineage: Bacteria > Pseudomonadota > Alphaproteobacteria > SHVV01 > SHVV01 > SHVV01. The sequence continues at coordinate 1,188 of CAMDOQ010000145.1, read as the reverse complement.
CGGTAACGGCGCCGCCACGCGACGAGCCTATCCGCGATGCCGGACCGTTCATCTACGTACTCGGCTCGAGCTATGCCCGCTCGTTCGCGACCGGCATGCTTTATCTGCCGTTGATGATGGGGACGAGCTTCACGCTCTCGTTCCTGACCGACGACCTCGCGGCTGCGAGCCAGGCCCATATCGAGGCGCATCTCGATCGCATCGATCGGCGCCATCCGGTTCTCCTCGCATTCTTCGAATCGAATGCCTTGACCCACCATCAAGACAAGGCCGGTACCCACGCCCTACAGCGCGCGGGCAAGCTTGGGTCGTCGGACGACATCATCGTCGCCGGCGCCAATCGCTACGGCGCGTTTTTGCGAACCGCAGCCGCCCGTTATCCCGGCCTCCGGTTCCTGGTCCTCAACGCCTGTCCGCAACTCGTCCGCGAACAGCAGCATTACGTCGAGCTCACCAATCCGATCCTCAAACGGCACTGTGACGCGCTCGGCATCCCCTACATCGACGTCTGGGACGACCTCTACGATCCGGCGACGGGGTTGATTCGCGAAAGCGTCTGTACCCATCCCGGCGATGTCCACCTCAGCAAGGCGTCGATCGGTTTCATCACAGGGTTCCTGAGCGAGCGCGGGTTGTTGCCGGCCGCCGACCAACCGTTCGTGTGGTCGCATATGATGCGGTTCGCGATCGGTCCGGGCGAGGTGACGCGCCTGTGGACGGAGCCGCACGCCGGCGCCACCAACCTCGTCCACTCGCGGTTAGTCGCGTTCAACGCGGTGCTCGAGCGCGCCGTCGCGCACGTCATTGGCACACTATCGCTCGATGGCAGCTCCCGCGTCCTAATCCCGCACTGCCGCGAAGGCTTCGTACCGCTTGCCATCTCGCCGTATCTCGCCGCGCAGATTGTGGGCACCGATCCCGATCCAGCCCGCGTTGCGATGGCGCGGAGGCTCGCGCACTTCGCCGGCCGCGGCGATATCGTGTGGCAGACCGAGGCTGAGCCGGTCGCCTCCGACGTCGCGTTTCTGGTTCTCCACGAGGACGACTCGCTCGCCGACCTCGACGCCCACTTGGAGTCGCTGTTCCGCGCCGTAACCAAGCGACTATTCGTTCTCAGTACGCACGATTGGCAGCGCGCCAGCGTCACCTGGGCCCGCGGCGCCCGGCAGGTCACCATGCTCGACCTCT
>CAMDOQ010000144.1 GCA_945903685.1 Rhizobium sp. Q54 | reverse complement strand
CGCCCTCGGCGTAGCCCTGCCAATAGGGCGTAGCCGGCGCTCCGGCGAGCGTGAGCCAGAGCGTGGCTGCCGCCTGGACGATCCAGTCGAGCACTGCGGTCATGGCTGCGCTCCGCGCGGCGCGGCGGCGAGACCCCGAAGCACGAGATCGATGCTGCGGGCGATGAAGTCGGCGGGGTCGTGCTTGGTCTCTTCGTAGGCCGCGAACGAGTTTTGCCAGAGCGCGGTCATGAGGATCGGGGCGATGATCAGGCGCGCGGTCGCTTCGGGATCGACGGCGCGGAATTCACCGGCGGCGATACCGCGGCGCACCAGCGTCCCGAATAGCCGAAGCCCGCGCCCGATCACCGCGTTCAGGTAGAAGCGGGCGAGGTCGGGAAAATTGCCGGCCTCGGCCAGCATGATCTTCGGGATCGCGCCCAACGGCGTGGTCGCGATGATCCGGCCGATCTGGGTCGCGATCGCCGCCACGAGGGTGCCGACGGCGCCAGCGTCGCGCGCGGCCAGGGTCTCGGCTTGGGCCAGGTTGGGGAGGAGGGCGGTCTCGACCACCGCCTTCAAGAGCGCTTCCTTGTTGGGGAAGTAGAGATAGAGCGTGCCCTTAGTAATCCCGGCGCGCGCGGCGATGTCATCGAGCCGGGCGGCGGCGAAACCACGCTCGGCGAAGGCGCCAAGTGCGGCGGCGACGATCTCGGCTGGGCGCGCATCGCGGCGGCGGTGCCACCGCTTGGGCGGCCGGCGTTTCGGTTCGGCGGCAGCTTGGGTCGGAGCGCGAGGCATCGTCTATCCATTTAATAACTAACCAGTAAGTTATTTAATATTGAGATGCTTCGACGTCAAGCCTAAAAAAATAGGAAACCTTGCCAACGGCTTAGCGATCCGCCATTTGAAGGGGGCGGGCTCTAATCGTCATGGCCGGCTAGGCCGTGGGCCGAACCCCGGCCAAACCATGTGGGGCGATCGGCAAGGCCGTGGTTGCGGGGGTTGAAACCCACGCATGACGAATGGGCGGCAAGCCGCTATACGGCGGGACCCGATTTGGACTGATGGCGATCTTTATCCGCTGATGAGCTCCACCACCTTCGATGCCCACCGCTACGCCGGGCGGCGTACGCACTTGGCGACGCTGCGCACCTTCATGCCGTATCTATGGCCGGAGGGCCGCATCGACTTGCGTACCCGCGTCGTCATCGCGGTGGCGTTCCTGGTCGGCGCCAAGATCGCCAACGTATTCGTGCCGTTTCTTTACAAGGGCGCAGTCGACGCGCTCGAAGGACGGATCACGCCGCTGATCGTGGTGCCGGTGACGATGATCCTGGGCTACGGCGTCGCCCGCGTCCTCGCGCAGGCGTTGGGCGAGCTGCGCGACGCGGTGTTCGCCAAGGTCGAGCAGCACGCGGTTCGTACCCTCGGGCTCAAAGTCTTCAACCACCTGCACGCGCTCTCGCTCCGTTTTCACCTCGAGCGGCAGACCGGCGGCCTCTCGCGCGTCGTCGAGCGCGGCACCCAGGGCATCCAGCGCCTGCTCGACTTCACCCTGTTCAACATCGCGCCCACCATCTTCGAGATGCTCTTGGTATGCGGGATCATGCTGGTGCGTTACGACGAGTGGTTCGCGCTCGCCGTGTTCCTGACGATCGTCTGCTACATCGCGTGGACGTTCTCGGTCACCGAATGGCGGACCAAGTACCGTCGCGAGATGAACCAGACCGATTCGGAGGCCAACACCAAGGCGGTCGACAGCCTGCTCAACTACGAGACCGTCAAATACTTCAACAACGAGGGGCACGAATCGCGCCGCTTCGATTCCGCGCTCGCGCGCTACGAGCGGGCCGCGGTCAAGTCGCACACCACGCTCTCGCTCTTGAACGTCGGCCAGGGTTTCGTCATCGCCGGCGGCCTGATCGCGGTCATGACCATGGCCGCCAACGGCGTAGTCGACGGCACCATGACCTTGGGCGATTTCGTGCTGGTCAACACGTTCCTGGTCCAGCTTTACATCCCGCTCAACATGCTGGGATTCGTCTACCGCGAGATCAAGCAGGCACTGGTCGACATGGAGAAGATGTTCGAGCTCCTGTTCGTCAACGCCGAGGTCCAGGACAAACCGGGCGCGCAGCCGCTCGCGGTCGCGCAGGGTGCCATCGAGTTCGATCGGGTCTCGTTCGGCTACGATCCGCGCCGGCCGATCCTGTTCGATGTGTCGTTCCGGATTCCGGCCGGCAAGTCGCTCGCCATCGTCGGCGCGAGCGGCGCCGGGAAATCGACCATGTCGCGGCTCCTGTTCCGGTTCTACGACGTGACCGAGGGCGCGATCCGGATCGACGGCCAGGACCTCCGCGACGTCACCCAGTCGAGCTTGCGCAGCGCAATCGGGATCGTCCCGCAGGACACCGTCCTCTTCAACGACACCATCGCCTACAACGTCCGCTACGGCCGCCCCGATGCTACCGAAGCCGAGGTGGTGCAGGCGGCCAGGCTCGCGCACATCGACGGCTTCATCGCCGAGCTTCCCGACGGCTATAAGGCGATGGTCGGCGAGCGCGGATTGAAATTGTCGGGCGGCGAAAAGCAGCGCGTCTCGATCGCGCGCACGATCCTGAAAAACCCCAAGATCCTGCTGTTCGACGAGGCGACCTCGGCCTTGGACTCGCACACCGAAAAGGAGATCCAAGCCAACCTGCGCGAGGTTTCGGCCAACCGCACCACGCTCATGATCGCGCACCGGCTCTCGACCGTGATCGATGCCGACGAGATCATCGTCCTCGACCACGGCCGAATCGTCGAGCGCGGCACGCATCCCGAGTTGCTGGCGCGCGACGGCCGCTACGCGGCGATGTGGGCGAAGCAGCAGGAAGCAGCGCGCCGGCGCGAGGAGTTGGCGGCGTTGGGCGAGGACGCCGAGGTAGGGTTAGGCCCGATCGACACGGCTGCCAAGGCCCCTGCCGCCGCCCAATAACGCCAGCACGAGAACCCGACGTGAACCTCTACGATTCGCTTCTACCGCCGATCCACCGCGAGGGTTATCCGTTCCTGATTGCGGGCGTGATCGCCAGCCTGATCGGGTTTGCGCTCTGGGATCCGCTGGGCTGGCTCGCCGTCATCCTGACGCTGGCCATCGCCTACTTTTTCCGCGACCCGCCGCGGGTGACCCCGACCCGGCCCGGCCTGATCGTGGCGCCGGCCGATGGGCTGGTCGCCGTGATCGATCAGGCGGCGCCGCCTGAGGAACTCGAGATGGGCGAGGAACCGCGGCCGCGGATCGTCACCTTCCTCCACATCAACGACGTCCATATCAACCGGGTGCCGATCGCGGCGACGGTCGTCCGCTCGGTCCACCGCGCCGGCGCGTTCGCGATCGCGCTGCCGGGGAAGAGCGACGACAACGAGCGCCAGTCGCTCCGCTTGCGGCTCGCAAGCGGCAAGGAGTTGGCAGTGGTCCAGATCGCCGGTAAGGTTGCCCGCCGCATCGTCACCTGGGTTACGGACGGCGATAGCGTCGCGACCGGCCAGCGCTTCGGACTGATCCGGTTCGGCTCGCGGGTCGATCTCTACCTCGATCCCAAAATGCGGCCGCTGGTGGTGGTCGGCCAGCGCATGGTCGGCGGCGAGACCGTAGTAGCCGACGAGAAGTCGCGCGAGGCGGCACGGGTCGGCGAGGTGCGGTAAGCGCTGGGACTCGCCGGCGCCGCGAACGAGCCGGGTGAGGGGCGGGGCATGGAGATCGCGCACGATCAGCATTGGCTCGCCCTATTGGAACGATTCCGAGCGGGTCGGCGCCTACCTAGAAGAAGCGCTGGGGCGCGCAGCTCATCCGACCCCCGCAACGGCGCCGGCCGCATTCCTCGCGATCGACGAACTGAGCCGCCTCCACGCCTTGTTCTGGACCGAGCCCGAGGCGGGCCAGCCGGCCGGTGAGCTGGTCGCGACCGTCTACGTCTCCGAGCACGTCGTCGATCCCGGGGTCGAGGCGGTCGTCGGCCAGGTGGTGAGGCGGCGTCTTGTAGCTTTGCGGCCATCGCGTCGAAGCGCCGGCCGGGGGCTGAAACTGCCCTCGCTAACGGGAACGTGAAAACGCGGCGTGTTGACCGGGTCTGATGCGCGGGGCTGCGCGCCGGCGCGAAACAGATCGTTTTATTCGTCCTTAAAAGTTATTTATTTCAAAACGTTATTGACTATATATCATGCAGTATATGAGTTATTGGCCGACCTAGGGATTTCAATCATAGGTTGATTTACCATAAGGTATTCTCTACCATTCCTGTTAACTCCCAAACCGGTTATGATTCGCCCTGCGTCCCCCGGCCAGCGCCAGCAGGGGATGCCGACCTCCCCGGCGTAACGGCGGCGACATAGGTAGACGCTCTCCATGCAGATCCGTGTCGGTTTCGACATGGTCTTCGAGTGCCCGCATCCGGTGCCGATGGTGCTCAAGACCTACGTCCACCCCTCGCGAGCGGCCGATCTGGTAACCCCCGACGTCTTGGTGGCGACCCCAACGGTGCCGATGCGGGACGTGATCGACCCTGCCGGCAACCGCTGCGCCCGGGTGACGCTGATGCCGGGCCAAACCCGGCTCGCGGCCGATGCGATCGTGCTCGATTCGGGCCTCCCTGATGAAGTCCCGCCCGATCTGCTGCAGACTGACGTGCGCGAACTGCCCGGGGACGCCCTCGACTACCTGGTCGGCAGCCGCTTCTGCGAGATCGACCGGCTGATGGACGTGGCGTGGTCCAAGTTCGGCGGCATCAAGGGCGGCCGGGCGCGGGTCCGGGCGATCTGCGACTTCGTCCACGACCACATCACCTTCGGCTACCCCCACGCCAAACCGACCATGACCGCGTGGGACGCCTATGAAGGCCGCAAGGGGGTCTGCCGCGACTTCGCGCACTTGGCGATAACCCTTTGCCGCTGCCTCAATATTCCGGCCCGCTACTGTAACGGCTACATGGGCGATATCGGCGTGCCGCAAGAGGACGGCCCGGGCGACTTCAATTCGTGGTTCGAAGCCTATCTCGGCGATAGCTGGTACACGTTCGACGCCCGTTACAATTACCCGCGGATCGGCCGCGTCCTGATCGCGCGCGGCCGCGATGCCGCCGACGTCGCGATCGCGCACGGGTTTGGGCTTAGCCGACTCGCCAAGTTCAAGGTCTGGACCGATGAGGTCGAGGCCGCGTTTGGGGCCAATGCGACCGCCGGCGCCATGCCGGCCATGGCGGCGGGGTAGGCCGCGGTTCTAACTCGTCTTCGGCGAACAGCGCCGCCACACCTGGAGCGGTCCCGGGGCGGCTCCGGCCGCGGCCGGTTTCACCTGCAAGTGCAGGACGTACTCGCTCTGAAGCACCATGTCGACGGTAGCGCCGGCGTCCGGCTCGCGCGGCGGGATGACGTAGCTGAAGGCGTGGCGTGTGTAGTGCCCCGCCATCCTGGTGCCGCCCCAAGTCACGATCTGGCTGCCCTCGATCGCGAACGTGCGGCCGTCGCCAAAGCACCAATCGCCGTCGATCGCATCGGCATACGCCGGACCGGCGAGGGCGAGGAGAACGGCGGCGGTCGCGGCGCCGGGTAAGAACCGGGCAAGAGCGCGCATCGGCCCCCGTCTACTCGGCGGGCTGCGCTAAAGGTGGCGCCAGGGCGCGATCGCTGCGTCCGACCAGACGCCGGACACGGGCTGACACCGCTTCGCCCAGCACCAGGAGGCAAGGGGTTACCACCAGCGTCAGCACGGTGCCGAAGATCAGGCCGGACGACACCGCGGTCGAGAGCTGGACCCACCACTGGGTCGAGGGCGCGCCGAACTCGAGCAGACGATTGATGAAGTCGACGTTGAGCGAGAGCACCATCGGCAAAAGTCCGATCACGGCGGTGAACGCGGTCAGGAACACCGGACGCAAGCGTTGCGCGCCGGTGCGGACCGCGGCCTCGACCGCGCCCAAGCCC
>CAMDOQ010000143.1 GCA_945903685.1 Rhizobium sp. Q54 | reverse complement strand
CGGGGATCATGGGGACGAAAGAGCCTCAGCCGCGGTTTCCGGGGCATTGCACGCGCGCGCCCATTGTCGACAGTGTGGTGGGCGCCGCTAAACCCGAGCGGAATATTGCCGGCGCCCTACACGCAACATATAGCGTGTATTGGTCACGTTGGCCACAATTACTAGATCAGGCGGCGGTCCGTCGCTTTTGTTGCAGGAGCCGCTCCCACTCGCCGATGTAGTCGCGCGTGAGCGGCACGGCGTCGAATTTCCGCGACAGCTGGATCTGAAACACCATGGCGCCGCTGTAGCGGAAGGTCGCTTCGCTGCCGGCGAGGTAGAACTCCCACATCCGGCAGAAGCGCTCGTCGTAGATCGCGCGAATGCGGTCGCGGTTGCGGTTGAAGTTTGTGCGCCACGCCTTGATGGTCTCGGCGTAGTGGAGCCGGAGAATCTCGATGTCGGTCACATAAAGACCGCTCCGCTCGATTGCCGGCAGCACTTCCGAGAGCGCCGGCGCGTAGCCGCCTGGGAAGATGTACTTCCGCATCCACGGGTTGGTGGCGCCGGGGCCGCTGAAGCGGCCGATCGAGTGCAACAACGCGACGCCGTCCGGCTTCAACAGCGAACGAATCTTCGTGAAAAATTCGTCGAAGTGGACGACCCCAACGTGCTCGAACATGCCGACCGAGACGACCCGATCGTAGGTATCCTCGACCAAGCGATAGTCTTTGAGCTCGAACCGGACGCGGCTGGCGAGGTTGTCGGCTTGGGCGCGCGCTGCGGCGACGCGCTGCTGTTCGACCGAAAGCGTGACGCCGGTGACGTCGGCATCGGCGACGCCGGCGAGGTAGAGTGCAAGCCCGCCCCAACCCGAGCCGATATCGAGGACCCGGCATTGCGGTTTGAGCAACAGCTTCGCGGCGATGTGGCGCTTCTTGTTTTCCTGGGCTGCGTCGATGCTCTCGTCGGGGTGGGTGAAATAGGCGCACGAATATTGGCGGTCGTGGTCGAGAAACAGCTCGTAGAGGGTCTCCGAGAGATCGTAGTGATGGGCGATGTTGACCTGGGCGCGTCCGATTGGGTTGTATTGCGCGAACCGGCGCGTGAACCGGCGGAGCGCCCCCAGGATTTCCTGCGCCCAATGGCCGTAGGTGGTCCCGAAGTTCATTAGCATCAGGGCGAGGAAGTCGTAGATATCCGACCCTTCCTCGACGGTCAGGGTACCGCCCATATAGGCTTCGCCGACCGCGAGCATCGGATTGACGAAGAGCCGCGTGTGCAGCGCTTTGTCGTGGAGCCGGATCGTGACCTTGGGTCCCGACGATCCGGCGAAGCGGTGGCGCCGACCGGTAGCGTCGATGACTTCGAGCGTTCCGGTCTTAATCGCCTTCCGAAGCAGGAGACCGAGCAGCATGGCAACTAACGTGGTTTCTTGTTGCGGCCACGAGTTCGCAGAGGTTAACAGAAGTCGGTGCCGGGCGGCAAAGCGCCTCATCGGGGTCGGTCTATCGGAGGTCGTCGATGCGAATCGCTTTCATTGGGTCCGGAAACATGGCGCGGGCGCTCGGAATCGTATGGGCCGAGCGGGGACACCAGGTGTTTTTCGGCTCGCGCGACCCGGCCAAGGCGCGCGCCTGCGCGGCGCTCGGTCCGGCCGGGATCGAATCCGGGAGCAACGACCGGGCCGCGGCGTTTGGCGAGGTCGTCGTCCATACCGTGCGCGGGGTGATGCCCTCGGCGGCGCTCGCCTCGACCGCGGCCTTGGCCGGCAAGGTCCTGGTCTGCATCAACAACCGGGCGATCCCCAAGGACTTCGCATTCGAGACCATGATGGGCCCGTCGCTCGCCGAAGCGCTCGCCGCCGATGTGCCGACGGCGCGCGTGGTCAAAGCCTTCAACACCATGGCGCAGGAGGTATTCGAGCATCCACGCGCGACGTTGCTGGGGTACGATGTTTCGTCGTTCCTGTGCGGCGACGATGCCGCCGCCAAAGAGACTGTCTCCGAATTGAGCCGCGACGCCGGGCTGACCCCGGTCGATTGTGGCCCGCTGCGGGCGGCGCGGATGCTTGAGGCAACGGGCGACTTCATCCGCTACATGATGTTCGGGATGAAGCGCGGCTACTTCGCCACCATCTCGGTGCGCGACATCCCGGCGGCCACCGGCTCTCGCCTGGGCGGCCGTAAAGCGTACGGTGCGTGAATCGTCCGCGCCGTGTCGCAGATTTAGGGGAGGGCCTACTCGGCCTTGGCCGCGCCTTCGTCCGGGGTGCCCTTGGCGCGCTCGGCGAGATCGGCGTCCTCGAAGAAAGTCTCGAGTTGCGCCTCTTCCTCGGCGGTCGGCAGCGCGGTGGTGATGATCCTGCCGGCCGCTTGCGCCTCGGCTTCACCCTCGGTGCGGGCAACGTTGAGCTCGATATCGACGATCACCTCGGGGTGCAGCGCGATCCGGACCTTGTGCAGGCCGACATTCTTGATCGCGCCCATGAGCTGGACCTGGCGCTTGTCGGCGGCGACGCCCTTTTCGGTCAGCCCGACGGCGACGTCGCGGGCGTTGACCGAGCCGTAAAGTTGGCCGCCCTCGCTCGCCTGCCGCAGCACCACTAACTTGAAACCGGCGAGCTTGGCGCCGACAGCCTCGGCGTCCTTGCGCTTGGTGAGGTTAGTGGTCTCGAGGTGCGTGCGCTGGGTCTTGAATTGCTCGACGTTGGCTTTGGTGGCGCGCAGCGCTTTGCGGCGCGGCAGGAGGAAGTTGCGGCCGAAGCCGTCCTTCACTTTGACGACATCCCCCATCTGGCCGAGGTTCTCGACCCGCTCCAACAGAATGACTTCCATGGCTCAACTCCCGTGGTCTTGCTTGCGCAGCCCCATCAACTGATTGGCTACGCCCAATGCGGCCACCAACAAGGCCGGCCAGCCGAAAAAAAACAGCGCCAAATAGAAGGCGACGAGTACGCCGACGCGGCCCCGCCAGCGTGCGGCGAAGCTATGTACCAGGGCGAGGCCGAGAAAGAAATAGGGAACAAGAAGGAGGATCGCCAAGGTCCGACCGAGGAACCCGGCGTCGCCCGGAAAGAAGGTCAGAGCCAGGGTCGCGATCAAGGGGGCCAAGAGCCAGCGCGGCAGGGCGAACTCAGCCAGCGCAAAGCTCGGCCGCACGTTGCGGCCGAGACGCCGCGTGATTGCTTGGGCGGCGAGCCCGTTGCCGACGACGATGGTGAGCCAGGTAAGCGCGGTCACGGGCGGGAAGAACTCGGCGATCGCGGCCAGCGTTTCGGGCGGCGGCGTCTGGATCGGTAAGTTGGCGAGGACTTCGAGCATCCGGGCCAGGAGCCGCGCGATCGTGCCCTTGAGGCCGCCCTCGGCGTCGAGGAACGCGATGTAAAGGGCAAGAAACGCGGCCGCCGGAAACGCGACCGTCGACAGCAGCAGGCGGCCGCTCGGGTACCACTCGGCGCCGGTAGCGAGCGGGCGCGAAAGCAACGCGAGCCGACAGAGCCAGACGGTCGGAGCGCCGAACGCCAGCGCGTATTGCAGCGCGGTGATCGTGCTCGGGCCGAACGCCAGGACGACGCCGGTTCCAGCGAGGGTCGCGACCGCGGCCGAGATATAGCCGCGGCTCAGCCCGACCAGGAAGAGCGGTAGGGGGGCGAAGAAGCCGAGAATAACCCCGACGATGCCGCCCAGGACCATCGTCGCGCCGCTGACGAGGCCGGCGACGACGACGAGGGCGAACTCGACCGGCATCCGTGCCGCGCTAAGCCGCGCGGTCTACTGGACGACGTAGGGAATCAGCGAGAGGTTACGGGCGCGTTTGATGGCACGCGAGAGTTCGCGCTGCTTCTTTGCCGATACCGCGGTGATGCGGCTGGGCACGATCTTGCCGCGCTCGGAGATGAAGCGCTGTAGGAGCTTGACGTCCTTGTAGTCGATCACCGGCGCGTTCGGGCCCGAGAACGGGCAGCTCTTGCGGCGCCGGAAAAACGGGCGTCGCCCGCCAGCGCCACCCGCACCGCCGCTGCCACCGCCCGGCCGGCCACCGCTGCCGTGACGCGACCCACCCGAACGCCCGCCGCCCGATCGGCCGCCAAAACCGCCGCCGCCGAAGCCGCCGCCGCCGCCGAAACCGCCACCGCCACCGCCAAAGCCACGATCGCTCATGCTGCACCCCCGGCTGCCGGCTCTTCGCTGGCGACAGCCCGCGGTTCTTCGAGCCGCTCGCCGCCGCGATCGTCGTCATAGCGGTCGCGCCGGCGGTCGTCGTCGCGGCTGCTGCGATTGCGCAACACCGCCGACGGACCTTCCTCGAACTTCTCGACCCGCACCGTTTGATAGCGGAGCACGTCTTCGGAAATCCGCATGTTGCGCTCCATCTCCTTGACGACGTCGGCGCCGGTATCGACGTTGAGCATCATGTAGTGACCTTTGCGGTTCTTCTTGATGCGATAGGCGAGACTGCGTAGGCCCCAATACTCAGTCTTGGCGACGGTTCCGCCGGCTTCCTTGACGATGCCACAGAAGCGCTCGGATAGGCCCTCCACTTGCTGCGGGGACAAGTCCTGGCGCACGATGAAAACGTTTTCGTACAGCGGCATTCGGTGCCGGCTCCTTCTTCGTCGGATAACGACTGGGAATACTAGTAGTCGCGGCCCGCGGCAACCCGCGGTACGCACGGCGCGGCCTTATACCGCATAAGCCGAAGCCGGTGCAAGCGACGGCCCCGGCCGGCGTGGGCGCTTGGTTGGAGCCTCCCGATCCATCGCCTTTCGAGCGGATCGCTTGACACCCCCGGGCGGGCGATGATGTGGTGCGGCCGACCCCTCGACCCAGCCATCCGCACCCAAGCCCCGTCATGAAACGAGCGTTCGTCTTTCCCGGACAGGGATCGCAGGCGGTCGGCATGGTCAAGGCGCTGGCCGAAGCCTCGCTCGCCGCCCGCGAGGTGCTGCAAGAGGTCGACGAAGCCCTCAAGCAGGCCCTGAGCCGCCTGATGTTCGAGGGGCCGATCGAGGAACTGACACTCACCGAGAACGCCCAGCCGGCCCTGATGGCGGCCAGCATGGCGGTGCTGCGGGTGTTGGAGAAGGACGGCGGCGTCGATCTCAAGGCGCGGATCGCGTACGTCGCCGGGCATTCGCTCGGCGAATATTCCGCGCTGGCCGCGGCCGGGACCTTCTCGCTCGCCGACGCGGCGCGGCTCCTCAAGCGCCGCGGCCAGGCGATGCAGCGTGCGGTTCCGGTCGGGGAAGGTGCGATGGCGGCGGTCCTCGGCCTCGACGTTGGTCCCCTCAAAGAGGTCGCCAAAGCGGCGGCCCAGGGCCAGGTGTGCGCCGTTGCCAACGACAACGCGCCGGGCCAGGTGGTCTTGAGCGGCCACGCTGAAGCGATCGAGCGGGCGATCTCGCTCGCGACCGAAAAGGGCGCCAAGCGCTGCATCAAGCTGCCGGTGAGCGCCCCGTTCCACTGTGCACTGATGGCGCCGGCCGCGGACGAAATGAAGACGGCGCTGGCCGAGGTGACGATGAAAGCGCCGATGGTGCCGCTGGTCGCCAACGTCACCGCCGAAGCGGTCGCCGAGGCCGACCACATTCGCGTCCTGCTGGTCGAGCAGGTAACGGCGATGGTGCGGTGGCGCGAGTGCGTCGGCTATTTGAAGGCGCAAGGGGTCGGCCAGATGATCGAGCTCGGCGCCGGCAAGGTCTTGAGCGGTCTGGTCAAACGAATCGAGCCCGAGGTCGTCGCGCTCTCGGTCGGCGGGCCGGCCGACGTCGAAGCGGCATTGAAGGCGCTATAAACAGAGGCATGGCCATGTTCGATTTGAGCGGCAAGCGCGCGCTCGTCACCGGCGCGTCGGGCGGGATCGGCGCCGCGATCGCCGAAACCCTGCACCGACAGGGCGCGACGGTCACGCTCTCTGGGACCCGCCGGGATGCGCTCGACGCACTCGGCCAAAAGCTCGGCGTGCGCGTCCATGTCGTTCCCGGCGAC
>CAMDOQ010000142.1 GCA_945903685.1 Rhizobium sp. Q54 | reverse complement strand
GAGAAGGCCGAGACCGCGGCGCAGCTCCTCTCGCACGACGGGATCAAGCTCCACCCCGATACCGCCCGCGCCATCGCCGCCGAGCAGGAGCGCCGGCGGCGGCCTTGGCAGATTGCAGTGGTCGTCGCGATGCTCGCGCTTATCGCGTTGCTCGCGCTTTAGCCACTCGCCTTGAACCGCGCGGTAGCGCGCGTTACGTTGATGGTCGGGATCGGCCACCCGAGGTGCCAAACCCTTGTCGCTCAGCGGAAAACGCATTCTTCTCGTGATCGCCGGCGGGATCGCCGCCTATAAGTCGCTCGATCTCATCCGGCGGCTGCGCGAGCGCGGCGCGATGGTGCGCGCGATCCTAACCCGCGCCGGGACCGAGTTCGTGACACCGCTCGCGGTCGGCGCGCTCGCGGGCGAACAGGCCTATACCGACCTCTTTTCGCTCACCGATGAGAGCGCTATGGGCCACATCCGCCTCTCGCGCGAAAGCGACCTTATCGTCATCGCACCGGCGACCGCCGACCTTCTGGCGAAGATGGCAGCGGGGTTGGCCGATGACCTTGCCTCGACCGTCCTGCTCGCGGCGAACAAACCGATCCTCGCGGCACCCGGGATGAACGTCGAAATGTGGGAACACGCCGCGACCCTGCGCAACGTCGCGCGCCTCGCGGCCGACGGCATCGCTTTCGTCGGCCCGGCCGCGGGCGACCTCGCGTGCGGCGAAGTCGGTCAAGGCCGGATGGCCGAAGTCGCTGACATTGTCGCCGCCGCGGAAGGCCTGCTCGCCGACGTCGCCGGCGGCGGGCTCCGCCTTGACGGCCGCCACGCCCTCGTCACCGCCGGACCGACGCGCGAGCCACTCGACCCGGTTCGCTTCCTCTCGAACTACTCGTCGGGCAAGCAGGGCTTTGCGATCGCCGGGGCGCTCGCCGCTCGCGGCGCGCGTACGACCCTGGTCGCCGGTCCGACCGCGCTCGCGAGCCCGCCCGGGGTTACCGTCGTTGCCGTTGAGACCGCGGCCGACATGCTGGCCGCTTGCGAAGCGGCGCTGCCCGCCGATGTCGCCGTGTTCGCCGCCGCCGTCGCCGACTGGCGGGCCGCCAAACGCAACGAGGTCAAGATCAAGAAGGCCGGCGAGACGCCGACGCTCGCCTTGATCGAAAACCCCGATATCCTGGCGACCATCGCCCGGCGCGGCGACCGCCGGCCGTCGCTGGTGGTCGGATTCGCCGCCGAGACCGGGGCGGTACTCGAGCAGGGGCGCGACAAGCTCGCCAACAAAGGCTGCGATTGGATCGTTGCCAATGACGTATCGGGCGGCGCGGTATTTGGCGCCGAGCGCAATCGCGTCCACATCGTGACACGGGCCGGCACCGAGTCCTGGCCCGAGCTCACCAAGCGCGAGGTAGCGGAGCGCCTAGCCGGGCGGATTGCCACCCATTTCGCCGGCGCGCACGCGGCCGAATGAGCCAGCTCCGAGTCGCGATCCGACCGCTACCGCACGCGGCGGGGTTGGCACTTCCGACCTATGCGACCGCGGGTAGCGCCGGGCTCGATCTCGCCGCCGCAATCGACGCCGATGTGTCGCTCGCGCCCGGCGGTTGGGCGGCCATCCCGGCGGGTTTCGCGCTGGCGCTGCCGCCCGGCTACGAAGCGCAGGTCCGACCGCGCTCGGGTCTCGCCCTCAAGCACGGCGTCACGGTCTTGAACAGCCCGGGCACGATCGACGCGGACTATCGCGGCGAGGTCGCTGTCATCCTCGTCAATCACGGGCGTAAGCCGTTCACGGTGCGCCGCGGCGACCGCATCGCGCAAATGGTGGTTGCCGCAGTTGAGAGGATCGCGCTCGACGCGGTCGCCGAGCTGCCGGAAACCGCGCGCGGCACCGACGGTTTCGGCTCGACCGGGATCGAGCGGCGGTAAGGAACACCCGGTGGATTTCACCGACGCCCAGATCGAACGCTACGCTCGCCACATCGTGCTCGCCGAAGTCGGCGGTACCGGCCAGGCCAAATTGCTCGGCGCCAAAGTCCTGGTGATCGGAGCCGGCGGCTTAGGTTCGCCGCTCCTCATGTATCTCGCCGCCGCCGGGATCGGTACCATCGGCGTGGTCGACTTCGACACCGTCAGCCTCTCCAATCTGCAGCGCCAGATCGCGCATACGACCGATCGCGTCGGCCGGCCTAAGACCGAGAGCGCGCAAGCGACCGTCGGCGCGCTCAATCCCGACGTCAGACTGGTCGCGCATCCGACCAAGATCACCGCCGCCAACGCCCTCGAGCTGATCGCCGGCTACGACATCGTCGCCGACGGCAGCGATAACTTCCCGACCCGCTTTCTCCTCAACGACGCCTGTTATTTCGCCAAGCGTCCGCTGGTGTCGGCGGCGGTCGTGCGTTTCGACGGCCAGCTCGCGACCTACAAGGCCTATCTAGGCGCCGGCCACCCCTGTTATCGCTGCATCTTTCGCGAGCCGCCGCCGCCGGACTTGATCCCGAGCTGCTCGGAGGGCGGCGTCTTGGGCGCGCTCGCCGGCGCGATCGGCTCGCTCCAAGCGACCGAAGTGGTCAAAGAGATCCTCGGGATCGGCGACAGCCTGTCGGGCGCGCTGATCGTCTACGACGCGCTGAGCGCGACCTTCCGCAAGATCAAGGTCCCGCGCGACCCGGCATGCCCGCTGTGCGGAACCGCGCCCACGATCCGCGACCTCGCTCTGCATGCCGGCGCCTAGGACCGGGCGCGCCGCTTGGGTCGGCGCGCTCGCCGCGCTCGTCGGGCTGATCGCGCTCACGGTCGCTGCCGATGCCGCCGAGCGGGCGGTGCCCCGGTTCGTGTCGCTCCGCGCCGACAAGGTCAATGTCCGCGCCGGGCCGGGCGTCCAGTATCCGATCGTCTGGGTGTTCGTGCGCCGGGGCCTGCCGGTCGAAGTCGTCGCCGAGTTCGACCTATGGCGGAAGATCCGCGATCGCGAGGGTGTCGAAGGTTGGGTGCACCGAAGCTTGCTCGCCGGAACGCGAGCGGTAATCGTGACCGGCGATACGCACGTCCTTTATCGCGACCCCGATGCAGCGTCGGCGCCGGTTGCCCAGGTCGAAGCCGGCGTGGTGGCGCGGCTATTGGCATGCACGGTCGGGTGGTGCCGGGTCAAGGCAGCGAGCCATCGCGGCTGGATCGAGCGCGTGCATCTGTGGGGCGTCTATCCGAGCGAACAGAAGTTCGACTGACGCCGGGAATCTATTCGAGATCGCCGGTGAGCGCGCGGCGTACGGCGTCGGGAACGATCGCCATATGGGCGTAGTTGGGATGGCCGATGCCGAGAACGATTTCGGCGGCGCCGCCTTTGAACGCAGCCACCGCGGACGGCGTCAACGGAAAATGGAAGAAGTGGATGGCCGAGGCCTTGCCCTCTTCGTTGGTGCGTTCGACCTCGCTCTCGAGCACGCCCTCGATGTGCGCGCCGCCGACCCTGAGGTAGACCGTTGCCTCGACGCCGCCGAGCGAGGCCAGCGCGCGCGCGCGCTGCGGCGGATCGTCAATCTCGAACATCAAGGTCGCGACCAGCTCCCGGCCGTTGGGGATCAGCGGCGCGTAGGCCGCGATTTCGTCGGCGATCTGGGCTTCGCCGCCGCGCTCGATCCGGAGCATCTCGTGGATCTGATAGCGCATCGTGTCCCAGTTCTCGAAGAAGAAGGTCGCGAACGGGCCGACCGCAACGCGGCGATCGCGCTTGGCGGCGAGAATGCGCGCGCGCCAGTCGGCGCGGACTTTTTCGTATTCGCGGACCGGTAGAATGTCGGCCGGCGTCAATTTCCGGGGCGAAGCCATATCCATGGTTCCGGTCACGGCATCAAGCCGTAGGCCTTGGCGAACAGCTCGATCGGGTGGTAGGCCCGATCGGGCTTCCGGCCATCGCCCACGCGCGCGATGCCCTGGACAATGTGCTCGCCGGCGAGCGGGCACTCGGAGGCGATGAAGTGAGCTTCGCTTTGCGCGGCATCGCGCGCCACCGGCTTTCCGACTTTGAGCGCGACGTCGAAGTTTTCCTTCATCACGCCCCACGAGCCGCCATGACCGGAGCAGCGCTCGATGACGTGCAGGTCGGCGCTCGGAACCAACTTCATCATGTCGGCGGCCTTGGCGCCCATGTTCTGGGCGCGGGCGTGGCAGGCGAGATGGACCGCGACTTTGCCCGGCAGCGGCTTCAAGCCCGGTGCCAACCCCTCTTTCCTGGCGATGTCGACCACATATTCGGTGATGTCATAGGTCGCCTCGGCGAGCTTCTTCACCAGCGGATCTTCGGGAACGAGCAGCGGCCATTCGAACTTGAGCATCAGCGCGCAGCTCGGTATCGGCGCGACCACGTCGTAGCCCCGGTCGATCCATGGTGCGAGCGCGGCCGCCGTCTTGCGCGCCTTGGCGGCGACGTCGGGCAGGTTGCCTTGCTCGAACTGCGGCATACCGCAGCAGGTCGGATAGACGACCTCGGTGGCGACGCCGTTTTTCGCCAGGATCGCCTGCGCGGCGGTACCGATATCGGGGTTGTTGTAGTTGACGAAGCAGGTCGCGTAGAGCACCGCTTTGCGGCCGAACGCCGGCGCGTCGCGGTTGACCGCCTGCGGCGCATCGTGGGCGCGACGAACGAAGGTCTTGGCGTGGAACTTCGGCAGGTGCGCGTCGCGGTGGACGCCGGCGATCCCTTCAAGGACCGGCCGCGTCAGCTTGTTGTCGGTCCGCGTCGCCCAGTTGGCGAGCGGCGCGACCGCGCCGGCCAACGCGCCGTTACGGTCGGTCTTACCAAGCTCGGCCTGGATCTTGTCGGCCTTGTCGGCGCGGTGCTCGACCGCGCGCGCGCGCAGGATCAGGTGCGGAAAATCGAGGTTGAATTCGTGCGGCGGCACGTACGGGCACTTGGTCATGAAGCACATGTCGCAGAGCGTGCAGGCGTCGATGACCGGCTTGAACGCCTCGCTCTTGACCGCATCGAGTTCCCCGGTCGCCGAGTTGTCGACGAGATCGAACAGGCGCGGAAACGAGTCGCAGAGATTGAAGCAGCGGCGGCACCCGTGGCAGATGTCGAACACGCGCCGGATTTCGGCGTCGAGCTTGTCGACGTCGTAGAAATCGGGGTCTTGCCATGCCACCGGGTGGCGGGTTGGAGCGTCGAGGCTGCCTTCCGTCATGGTTCGACTCGTCGAATCGGGTTACGGGTGAATCACGGACGGTGAAAACGCGGAGCGGGAAGGAGCGCCTGCCCCTTCCCGCTCGAGCGTATGGCGACGTCGCCCTATTCGAGCGAGCCCAAGGCTTTTTGGAAACGGCCGGCGTGGGACTTCTCGGCTTTCGCGAGCGTCTCGAACCAGTCCGCGATTTCGTCGAAGCCCTCATCGCGCGCGGAGCGCGCCATGCCGGGATACATGTCGGTGTACTCGTGGGTCTCGCCGGCGATCGCCGCCTTGAGGTTGTCGGCGGTCGGGCCGATCGGCTTACCGGTCGCCGGGTCGCCGCTTTCGGCCAAGTATTCGAGATGGCCGTGCGCGTGGCCGGTTTCGCCTTCCGCGGTCGAGCGGAACACGGTTGCGACGTCGTTGTAGCCTTCAACGTCGGCCTTTTGCGCGAAATAGAGGTAGCGCCGGTTCGCTTGCGATTCGCCAGCGAACGCCGCCTTCAGATTGCCTTCGGTTTTCGTGCCCTTGATCTTTTTCGCCATGGGGTCCTCCTCATCGATAACGGGGGCTTGATGTCGCACCGGGCGGATGCCGAGCGACCAAAAGAATATAGGCGCGCAAACGCGCTACGTCAAATATTAGAAAATTTCTAGATAATGCGGGTAGTTATCAGGCGCTCGCCGTGCCGGCAACGCGGACGACGACGTCGACCCGCGCGATCGCGGTCCCCTCCGGAGGGGTCGGCAGCCGCGCGAGAACTACATGCCCGCCGGCGATGTCTTCGAGCACGCCGGTGGCCTCGAAATAGAAGTGGTGGTGGTCGCTCAAGTTGGTGTCGAAATAGAAGCGCCCGGGCGCGACCGCTACTTCACGCAGCAGGCCGGCTTCGGTGAATTGATGGAGCGTATTGTAGACCGTGGCGAG
>CAMDOQ010000141.1 GCA_945903685.1 Rhizobium sp. Q54 | reverse complement strand
CAACGTGAAACCCAAGGACTACATGGCGGCGCTCGAAGGGGATGTGAAGGGTCTCAAGATCGCCGTGCTCAAGGAAGGCTTCGGTCAGAAACCGCGCGATGATATCGGGCTGCCCGGCAGCGACCCCGCGACCGACCGAAAGGTGAAGGCCGCGCTGAAGCTGCTCGAGAGACGTGGCGCAACGCTGACCGAGGTCTCGGTGCCGATGCATGCCCAGGGTGTCGCGCTCTGGAACGCGATCATCATCGAGGGCTCGACCGAGTGCATGATCAAGGGTAACACCCTCGGCTCGAACTGGCAGGGCTATTACAACACCCAGGCTGCGGACATCTATGCGCGTGGCTGGCGTTCACGCCCGAACGACTTCTCCGACACGGTCAAGGTGGTGGCGCTGATCGGCGAGTACATGAACCGCAACTACCATAGCCGCTACTATCACAAGGCACAGAACATCAGGCGTGTGCTCCGCGCCAAGTACGAAGCGGTGCTCGCTTCCTACGACCTCATCGCCTTTCCCGCCGTCACGTTCCGCGCGACGCCGCTGCCGGCGCCCGATTGCACGCCCGGCGAATACTTCGCCGCCGCGCTCAACATGATCGGTAACACCGTCCAGTTCGATGTCAGTGGACATCCGGTGGCGAGCATTCCGTGTGGTATGGAGGATGGCCTGCCGATCGGGCTTGGCCTGTGCGGCCGCTT
Organism: Rhizobium sp. Q54; assembly: GCA_945903685.1. Taxonomy (GTDB): domain Bacteria; phylum Pseudomonadota; class Alphaproteobacteria; order SHVV01; family SHVV01; genus SHVV01. The sequence goes on along the minus strand of CAMDOQ010000141.1, from coordinate 5,427 downwards.
CTTCGACGAGCCGACCATCATCCGCGCCGGCGCAACGTTCGAGAAGATCGGCGACTGGACCAAGATGTAGGAGATCGAGAGGCGCCGAGCCTTCGGCGGTGCCGGCGCATCCGCCTGTGGCGCGTCGCCGCACGCGCCCGTGTGGGGCGGCCGGCCGCCAGGCAGGGAGCCGTGTAGGACCCCTGGCGTGGAGCCGATCACTCTGCTAGCAAATGGCGGCGGGCGGAGCAGGACTTCCGCTCGCCCATGGGCCGGAAGGCCGACGCTGTTGAGCAAATTGATGGAGCGAGTTTTGAGCCGGATTGAATTTGGCACGGTGATTTCCCCGGTCGGCGAGCCGGGCCTGTCGGATGGGGCGCAGTACGCCGAGGCCCTGGGCGACGCCGAGTATGTCCGCACGCTTGGCTATGATGCGCTGTGGGCAATCGAGCATCATTTCTCGGACTATTTCCCGACCCCGAGCCCGCTCTTGTTTCTGTCGCATCTCGCCGCGCGGATGCCGGAGATGGACCTCGGGACCTGCGTGATCGTGCTGCCCTGGTACAACCCGATGCGGCTCGCCGGCGAGATCGCCATGCTGAGCCACCTGACCCGTGGCCGGCTGCATCTTGGCATCGGGCGCGGCACGGCCCGGCTCGAATACGAAGCGCTCGGCGTGCCGATGAACGAAGCACGCGCCCGCTTTCGGGAATGCTTCGAGATCGTCAGCCGAGGGCTTGCCGGAGGCAAGTTCGCCCATCACGGCACGTATTTCGATCTGCCGCGCGACATCGAGATCAGGCCGCGACCGGTGATCGACCGGATCAGTTTCTACGGCGCCGCGCTCAGCCCCGAATCGTCCACGACAATGGCCGATCTCAACTTGCCCATGATCCGGGTGTCGAATTTTCCCCACAAGCATCATGCGGCGGCGTTCCGCGTCTGGGGCGAGCGGATGCGCTCGCTCGGGCGTTCGACCGAGATGACCCAGCCGCTCCTGCTGCACGCGGTGATTGCTGACACCGAAGACGAGGCCCTCGCGCTCGCCAAGGACCACCTGTCCCGCTACAATACGAAGGTGGTCGAGCACTATGAGGCGGACGCCGATCCCTGGACGGACATCGACGAGTACCAGGCATTCAGCCGCTTCATGCAGAACGCACGCAAGCTGACCGACCCCGATGAGATGGGGCCCTGGCTGGAGTTCCAGTTGGTTGGTACGGCAAAGACGGTGCGCGAGCAGCTCGAGCGCTATGTCGATCTCGGCTTCAATCATTTCGTCGTGCAGAACGCCACCTATGGCATGCCGCGCGCCTATCGCCATGACATGTGGCGGCGCTTCGCGCGCGACGTGATCCCGCACTTCAAGGGCAGGATGTCGGCGCAGAAGGCCGGTTGAGCGTCGCCGCTCAGCGCAACCGCTCCAGAATCGAGCAGTAATTGGCGACGCCCATGCCTCCCATGTTGAAGACGCCGGCAAGCGTGGGGGAGGGGAGCTGCATCGCGCCGGCCTCACCGATGAGCTGCATGGCGGCGAGCGTGTGCATGGAAACGCCGGTCGCCCCAATCGGATGACCCTTCGACTTCAAGCCGCCCGACGGGTTCACCGGCAGCTTCCCGCCAATATCGGTCCAACCCTCGCGGATCGCGCGGGCACCCTCGCCGCGTGAGGCCAAGCCCATGGCCTCGTACTGCAGCAGCTCGGCGATGGTGAAGCAGTCATGCGTTTCGACGAAGTCGAGATCGTCGAGCGTGGTGTTCGAGGCCGTGCGGGCCCGGCTCCAGGCTTGTTCGCAGCCCTCCAATAGCAGCACGTCGCGCCGGCTCATCGGCAGATAGTCGTTCACGTGGGTGGCCGCGCGGAACACGATGGCGCGTTTCATCGTCAGCGCGGTCTCGACATCGGCGAGCACCAGTGCCGAGGCGCCGTCAGAGATCGGCGCGCAATCGGTGCGCTTCAAGGGCGCGGCCACGACGGGGTTTTTCTCGGACGCCGTCAGGCAAAACGCCACACCGAGATCCTTGCGCAGCTGGGCGTAGGGGTTGTTGACGCCGTTCCGGTGGTTCTTCGCCGCGATCATGGCGAGCGCTTCGCTTTGATCGCCATGGCGCTGGAAGTAGGCTTCGGCAACCTGCGCGAACAGGCTGGCGAAGCCGGCCGTCGCCCAGCTCTCCTCTTTCACGTAGGTCGCGCGCAACAGGTTCTTCGCGACTTCATCGGCGGACGCGCCGGTCATCTTCTCGACACCCACCACGAGGACGAGGCGGGCCCGCTTGGCTTCGATCGCCCGGAGCCCCTGGTGGATCGCGGCCGAGCCCGTGGCGCAGGCGTTTTCGACCCGGCTCGCCGGCTTAAAGCGGAACGCGGGATCGGCCTGAAGCACGAGGGAGGCCGGAAAATCCTGCGGCGAATAGCGCCCGACATTGCCGACCACGATCTCGTCGATCTCGTCCGCGTTCACCTCAGCGTGCGCGAGCGCGTCCTTGGTCGCGCGCACGATCAGCGATTCGGCGTCTTCCGTGTCGAGCTTGCCAAATTTTGTGTGGCTCCAGCCGACGATGCAGGCGGTCATGCGGGCCTCCCTACGAGATTGCGGCACTATGGCGATTCAGCGCGATTCACTCAATCCGGCATGCCGACATTGACATCCGCGAGGCCGCTCCGGACAGTCCGGCGTCGGTCAAAGGGGAGAGCCATGAGCGCTGATGAGCTGCGACAGGTCGTCGATTTCCTGACGGCGAAGCCGCCGCCGATCAACCCGAGCGTGCCCCATCAGCGCGCGCGCTTCGTCAAGCTGGCGCGCTATCTTGCGGGCGAAGCCGTTGTGCCAGTCGAGACGGTCGTGGTTGGCGGTGTGCCGGCGGCCTGGATCACGGCGCCGGGCGCCGGGACCGGCCGGACGATTCTCTATCTTCACGGGGGCGGCTATTCGATCGGCTCGATCGAGACTCACAAGCTGCTCTGCCATGATCTGTCGGCGGCGGCTGGCGCAAGGGTGCTGGCGCTCGACTATCGCCTCGCGCCCGAGCACCCGTTTCCTGCCGCGGTCGAGGACGCCGTGGCCGCGGCGCGCTGGCTGATGGAAGACCAACGGGTGTCGCCAAGTCAGCTTGCGATCGCGGGCGATTCGGCCGGTGGCGGCCTTGCGCTGGCGGCGTTGGTTGCGCTCCGCGATCGCGGCCACGAGCTGCCGGGTGCGGCGGCCTGCTTGTCACCCTGGGTCGATCTCGAGGCGATCGGCGAGAGCATGAGCGCGAAGGCGGCCGAGGACCCGGTTGTTCAGCGCGGGCCCCTCCTCGAACAGGCAGGTCTCTATCTGGCGGGCGCCGATCCGAGGGCGCCACTCGCCGCGCCGCTCTATGCGGATCTGGCGCGGTTGCCGCCGTTGCTGGTCCAAGTCGGTACGGCGGAAATCCTATTCGATGATGCGACGCGGATTTCTGAGCGCGCCTGGGCCGCCGGCGTCGATGTCACGCTTCGCGTCTGGCCGGGGATGATTCACGCCTGGCACCTGTTCGCACCGATGCTGGGGGAGGGTCGGGCTGCGATCGTGGAGGCAGGGGGTTTTCTGCGAGACCGTCTCGCGTGATCACGCACGTTCCTGCGCCAGCCGCTCGATCGCTGTCTCGCGCAGACGGAATTTCTGAACCTTGCCGGTCGGCGTCATCGGCAGCGCATCGACGAACAAGAAGCGGCGCGGCACCTTGAAGCCCGCGATGTTTCCCCGGCAGAACCCGATCAGCTCGGTCTCGGTGATGCTGGCGACGCCGGGGCGAAGCACGACAAAGGCGACCGGCACCTCGGCCAGCCGTTCGTCCGGGTGGCCGACCACGGCGACCTGTGCGACCGCCGGATGAGAGAGTAGATAGGCCTCGACGTCGGCCGGCGAGACGTTCTCACCGCCGACCTTCAAGATGTCCTTGTAGCGGCCGATGAAGCGCAGGTGCCCGTCGGTCCGGAGCAGGCCCATGTCCCCCCGTGTGGAGCCAGCCCTCGGCATCAATCGTCTGGGCGGTCGCCTCGGGCTGGCGGTAATAACCCGGCGTGTTCATTTAGCTCCGCACTAGGATCTCGCCCGGCATGTCCGCCGGCTGCGGCGTGCCGGTCGCTGGATCGGCGATGAGGATCTCATAGCCAGGCATGGCGACGCCCGACGCCTCGCAGCGCTGTTCCTCGGACGAGGTGACGAGCGACATGGTGGCGAATGCCCAGGTTTCCGTGAGGCCCCAGCCGGAAACGGTCGGGCACAGCACGCGCTGGGCACGCCGCGCGATCGGCACCGAGCTTGCCATGCCGACCGCGAGCGTGCCGCGCCGCAGGCTCGACAGGTCGCGACGCTCGGTTTCCTGCGCGGTCATCAGGTCGCGATGGTGGGTGTCGAAGCCGTGCAGGATCGTGATCCGCTCGGCCTCGATCAGGTGCACACAAGTTGCGGGCTCAAAGCTGTCGATCAGCACCAGCTTCGAACCGGCCATGGTCCTGACCAGCACGCACTCGCTCAATGCATAGAGGTGAAACATCGGTAGATTGCCGAGCACCACGTCGTCGGCCGTCTGACCGAGGCGCTCGACATGATCGGCGATCGCGCGCATGCAGCGATGGTTGTGCATGACGCCCTTGGGCTCGCCCGTCGTCCCAGAGGTGTATGAGATCAGAAAGATCGCGTTCGGATCGACCGCCTCATCGCGAGCCGCAAGCTCGGCATCGGTGATCCTCGCGCCCAGACCGATCATTGCCTGCCAGGAAACCGCACCGGGCGCGCCCGTGGTCCCGAGCACGACGACGCGCTTGAGTTCCGGGAAGCTGTCAACGCCGATGGTTTCTCCAGTGGGTGGGCGATCGAGCGCGGGGATCAGCCCCCGCGCCATGCCGAGATAGTCGATCGGGCCTGAGCGATCCATCAGGATAAGCGTCGCGCTATTCGAGTGCCGAATCGTGAAACCGAAATCGGCGCTGCGATAGCGCGTGTTGAGTGGGACCATAACCGCACCGATCTTGGCGATGGCATAGATCAGGAACAGGAGCTCGGGGCAATTGGTCAGCCAGACCGCGACGTGCTCGCCGGGCGCGACCCCGAGCGCGATCAGGCCCTTCGCGGCGCGGTCGATCTCAGCCATGACGTCGCGGTGGGTCCAGCGGTGCCCCTTGAACACGAGGGCCTCGCGTTCGCCAAAACGCCGCGTCGCGGCCGCGGGTAATTGCCCGATCGTGCTCAATACGGTGTTGTCGACCATGAGTTCCAGTGCCTGCACGAAGGATTGACGCCACGCGTCAACTCCACGCAAGCTAACAGCGATTCTTTCAGCTGAAACAGGCTTTCCCGCGGCCGAAATTTGCGCATCAAGCGACACGTCAGGGTACGGGACCATAGGAACCGATGAGCCGAAGCGACCGACATGCGATTGATCGACTTCTTTGACCGCGGCGCGACCCGGTGGCCCGACAAT
>CAMDOQ010000140.1 GCA_945903685.1 Rhizobium sp. Q54 | reverse complement strand
CAGCCGAGCGGCAGGGGCCCAAAGCCGCCGAGCGGCAAGGTCGCGAGACCCAACACCGCTTCGAGCGCCATCGTGTAGAACATCATCGCGACCGAGGTTTCGGTGACCGTGATCCGGCGCGTGACGAGGTCGCGCAGGCCGCCCAACGTAGACGACGCCAGCGGGAATAGCGCCACCCAATAGAACGCCTCGGGCGAGGGCCGCAGCATGACGATGACGCCGCCGAAGCCGACCACGATCGCGGCCCACCGCCGCCACCCGACCGTCTCGTTCAACATGAGCGGCGAGAGCGCCGCGACCACGATCGGCGCGATGAAGGTGAAGATAGTGATGTCGGCAAGCGGCATCTGGCGCAGGCCGAAGAAATAGAGGAACGTCGCGGCCGTCATCAACGCGGCGCGCGCCGCTTGGCCGCCCCAATTGACGACCCGGAGGTCGGCTGCGCGCCCGAACAGCGCGACATAGGCGAGAATGACGACGATCGCCGCGAGAGCGCGCACGAACATGATCTGGCCGAGCGTCACCTCGGCCGTCACCAGCTTGATCGCGGCGTCGTTCAAGACGATGAAAAAGCCGTTCACGACGGCGAAGGTGATGCCGAGGCTGGGCGCGTCGCGCCGCGCGCGCGACGCGGCGGGATTGCGGCGGAAATAAGATGGCATGGGGGTTGAGGCTCGGAGAAGCGCGCGACTTTATTGCGCGGGGCGTCGCCGCGCCAACACTTTGTTGCGCCGTGCCGGCCGCGCGCGAACCGGCGTTGCGCGCCGCGAAATATTTTGCTGTGGATATTGCCGCCGGGGACCAAGTGAACCATGTAGCGGCGAGATGATGCGCCGCCGCCATGAACACCGACCGTCATACCGCGCCCTCGGCTGCACTCGATGCCGCTTGGCGCCGCTGGAATCCCGAGCTCGATAACGACGCGCTCGCGCTGGGCGAGGTCCATCGGACGCTCCCCGGCTTTCCGCCCGACGCCATCGCCTTCATCGTCCGCCTGTTCGAGAACCCGGAGTCGCCGGTCGCCTTTCCCGGCGCGGCGTCGCTCGAGGCGCACGACTGCCTGCACATCCTCTTGGGCCGCGGCCTGCTCGCGCAGGACGAAGCGTTCGTGATCGGCTTCTCGATGGGCACCGCCAAGCGCATCTGGAGCTCGGAGGTGTGGCTGTTCAAGCAGATCGCGCGCCGGCTCTACCCCGACATCTACCGGCTCTCGGCCCGCGACCTCAAAGCCTTCGACCTCGGCTTCGGCTACGGCACCCGCCACGGGCTGCGCAACATCGGCGCGGCGCCGTTCCACGCCCATTGGCAGACGCCGCTCGGGACGCTCCGCCGCTTGCTCGGGATCGACGTGCCGGCGCTCCGCGCCGCCTACCGGCTCGAGCAGATCCTGATCCCCGATTCGGAAGAAAGCCGGCGGCTTCCGGTTACGCCCGGAACCCCGCGCACGCCACAGGCGCCGGAGAAACTCGCCGCCTGACGACGCTTTTTCCCGCGCGCCGCTCTACCGCTGGCTCCGCTCGCGCCCTTCCCCTGCTTCGCAGGGGGCGATCGCATTTGGAGGCATGCCCTCTATGCTCCCTCCCCCGCGGAGCGGGGGAGGTGTAGGTGGGGGTCGCGGAGCAGGTCCTGATCTTTCCATAAAGAGTAGCGAGGGAGACTGCCGAACCGATCGGGCCATTCATCGTCGACTTGGTTTGTCATCGCGCCCGTCTCGTGATCGCGGGCGACGGCAGCCGGCACGCGGACCAGCAGGGCGGCGGCCGGCCGTCGCCCGGCCTGGCTTCAAGGGCGTGGCTTTCGCATCTACTTCGGCAACGAGGAGGGGGCGGGGACCGACATCGATGGCGTCGTCGCAGCGATAGTCGCGGCGACCGTTCCCGCAGCGGCACCCCCACCTACGCCTCCCCCGCTCTGCGGGGGAGGGAGCACAAGGACACGGCCTCGCTCGCCTCGAACGTGGCAAGCGCGGCCGGATCCGGTGAGGGACAGTCAGCGCTCGCGGAGCGCGCGCTCCTTGGCGCGCGCGACCGGTCGGATCAAGTAGTCGAGCACCGTTTTCTTGCCGGTCAGGATGTCGACCTCGGCGACCATGCCGGGGATGATCGGGAGCGGCTTATCGACGCCGCCCAACTGGTTGCGCTCGGTACGGACGCGGATCTGGTAAGTGGCGTTGCCGCTCTCGTCGGCGAAGGTGTCGGCCGAGATGTGTTCGAGCCGGCCGTCGAGCGACCCGTAGGTCGCATAATCGTACGCGGTGATCTTGACCTTGGCCGGCTGGCCCGGGTTTAAGAACGCGATGTCCGCGGGCCGGACCTGAGCCTCGATCAGGAGGTTGTCCTCGAGCGGGACGATCGCCACCAGCTCGGCGCCGGGCTGAACGACACCGCCGATGGTGTTGTTCTTGAGCTGCTTGACGGTGCCGTACACCGGCGAGCGCACCTCGGTACGGGCGACGCGGTCCTTGACCGCGGTCAGCGCTTCGGCGAGCGACGTCACGCGCACGTTGGTCTCGATCAACTCGTTCTGGGCCTCGCGTTTGAATGCGGCGCGGCGTTCCTCGACCCGGCGGCGCACTTCTTCGAGCGCCGAGCGGGCACGCGGGATCGCGAGCTTGGTGCCTTCGAAGTCGCCTTCCAACTCGGCGATCAAACGCTTCAACCGCAACAGTTCGACCCGGGACGAGACGCCGCGCGTCACCATCGGCTCGATGATCTCGTGCTCCTCGCGCGCGAGCCGGAGCCGCGAATCGAGCTGCTTCACCTTGTTGTCGAGCTCGAGCAGCTCCTGGCGGCGCTGCTCTTCCTGGCGGGCGAAGATGTCGAGCGCGGAGCGGAGTTCGCTTTGCCGGGCGGCATAATAGGTGCGCTCCTCGGCGACGAATTGCGGCGTCTCCTTGAGCTCGTCCGGGAACTTGAGCGTGCCGCCCTCGACCTCGGCCACCAGCCGCGCCGATTTCGCGAGCAGCGCCAGATACCGCGTGCGGTTCTCGCGGTAGGCGGATGCCGCGGTGGTGTCGTCGATCCGCAACATGACCTGGCCCGGCTTCACGATCTCGCCCTCGCGCACCAGGATTTCAGCCAAGATCCCGCCTTCGAGGTTCTGCACGATCTGGGTCTGGCTTGAGGGGATGACGCGGCCGATGCCGATCGTCACCTCGTCGAGCGGGGCGTTGTCGGCCCAGACGATGCCGATCACGACCAGCGCGGCGACCGTCCACAACAGCCCGTTCGCCGCGCCGCGCGGGGAACGCGACGCCGCAGCCTTGAGATCGGCGGCAAAGTCGAGATCGCGATCGGACGGCGCCATCGCTACCCCCTCCCTACCCTCCCCCTCTCCGAGGGGGAGGGGGAAAGAAGAGTGATCTTCCGCGTGGGCGCGGGGGCAGGGGAGTCGAGGACCTCCTCCCCCTGCTTGCAGGGGGAGGGCAGGGAGGGGGGCCGGGGGCGGGCAGGGAGGCGGTCGGAATACGTCATGTTCCCAACATCGCGACGCGGCCCTCGGCCAGCGCGTCGAGCACCTGCTGTTTGGGACCGTCGGCGACCACCTGGCCGCGTTCGAGCACGATCACGCGCTCGACCAGCGGCAGCAGCGAGGCGCGGTGGGTGACCAGCACCAAGGTGCGGTCGCGGACGAACTCGGCGAGCCGGGCGCGGAGTTGGGTCTCGGCGGCGTTGTCCATCGAGCTCGTGGGCTCGTCGAGCAGAACCATCGGCGGGTCGTTGATGAGGGCGCGCGAGATCGCGATCGCCTGGCGCTGCCCGCCCGACAGGCCTTCGCCGCGTTCGCCGATCCGGAAATCGTAGCCGGTCGGCTGCTGCGCCACGAAGTCGTCGACGCCAGCGATGACGGCGGCGCGGCGGATCGCCTCGTCGGTGGCGCCGGGAAGCCCGAGCGCGATGTTCTCGCGCACGGTACCGCCGAACAGGACGACGTCCTGCGGCGCGCAGCCGATGTTGCGGCGAAGGTCGACCGGATCGATTTGGCGGAGGTCGGTGCCGTCGATCAGGACCGCGCCCGATCCCGGCGCGTAGAGGCCGAGCACCAGCTTCTGGACCGTACTTTTTCCCGACCCGACGCGGCCGATCAGGCCGACCCGCTCGCCGGGCCGGATCGCGAACGAGACGTTCTTCAAGGCCGGCGCGTCCTGACCGGGGTAGGAAAACGTCACCTCGCGGAACTGAATCGCGCCGGCGAGCTTGGGCCGATGCAGGAACCGGCGCTCGACCGGGCGCTCGACCGGGAGCGTCATCACTTCGTCGAGCGCGCCGTACGAGGTGCGCGCCTGATTGAGCCGGACCGCGAGCGAGGCGATCTGAGCGAGCGCGCCGATCGCGCGTCCGTTCAGGATCACGCAGGCGATCAGGGTACCGACCGTCAGCGTGCCGGCGCCGACCAGAATCGCGCCGACCACGACGATCGCGACCGCCGCCAGTTGCTGCACGAACGCGCTGGCGTTGAGCGCGAACTGCGACAGGAACCGCGCCTTGACCCCAGCCAGCGCGTTGCGGGCGACCGCGCCTTCCCAGCGGTGCCGCATCCGCCCCTCGGCGCCGACCGACTTGATGGTTTCGATCCCGCCCAACGTCTCGAACAACACGCCGTGCTTGGCGGCGCCCTCGCGAAAGCTCTCGGCGACCAGCCGCGTAAGCGGCATCTGGATCGCGAACCCGACCGCGATCACCGCCGGCATGGCCAGGAGCGGCACCAGCGCGAGCGAGCCGCCGAGCAGCGCGATCACGGCGACGAAAAAAAGCGCAAACGGGAGATCGATCACCGCGGTCAGCGTCGCCGAGGTCAGGAAGTCGCGGAGCGATTCGAACTCGCGCAGCGTATTGGCGAGCCCGCCCGCCGACTTCGGCCGCGCCGCGAGTTCGATGTCGAGGATGCGGTCGAACATCCGGCTCGCCAGCGTCACGTCGGCGCGCTTCCCGGCGGTGTCGATGTAGTAGCCCCGCAGCATGCGGACGAGGAAGTCGAATCCGAGCACGATCGCGGCGCCGATCGCGAGCACCCACAGCGTCTCGATCGCGTTATTGGGGATGACGCGGTCGTAGACGGTCATGATGAAAAGCGGGCTCACCAGCGCGAACAGGTTGGTGAGGACGGCCGCGAGCGCGACGTGGCCGTAGATGCCGGCGCTCTCGTGGAGGACGGCGCCGAGCCAGTGGCCGCCGGGCGCGCTGGCGGGCGCCGCCGCGTCGGCGCCGCGGTAGACCGGGCGCACGTAGATGACGTAGCCGGCGTAGGTGCGGGCGAGGTCGGCGGTCGCGATCTCGGCGATGCCGCCGGTCTCGGGCTGCATGATGCGGGCGCGGGCGCCGTCGCGCTCGACCAGGACGCACGCGTCGTTTCCGGCCAGAACGAGAATCGCCGGCAGGACCGCGGGCGCGATCGCATCGAGCGTACGTTCGGCAACCTTGACCGTGAAGCCGGCGCGCTCGGCGGCGCGAACGAGCAGCGCCGGGCTCAGGCGGTCGCCGGCGAGCGGGAGCCCGGCTTTCAGGACCTCGGCCGAGGTCGGCCGGCCGAAGTGGCGCGTCAAATACTCGAGGCAGCCGAGCAGCGGATCGACCGGGCGCGTCGCGAGCGCAGCCAGACGCGCGTCGTCGGGGCGGTCGAGAACGGCGATGGCCGGATCGGTCACGCGGGGAGCCTCAAGCGCTGTTTCGTCGGTAATGCGCCAGCTTTTCCTATTTCACCGGGCGGTGCAAATCGACCCCTCCGGCTCGCTCCTCCCGCGCGGAGGCCCCCACCCCAACCCCTCCCCCTGCGCTGCAGGGGGAGGGAGGCGAGCGGAGCGAGCGGGAGGGGGTTGTGGCGAGCGGGGAGGGAGTAGCGGTAGGGAGACAGCGTGATGGCGGTCTTAGCGCGGCCGTCGCGGCAGTAACGCACGCACTAGCGCGGCTGCCCGATCGCCCTTAGAGTGTGTGCGGGGTTTCCTTGAACACTAGTCTTCGCCCGACCGATCTCCTCACTGGCGCCGACATCGCGCCGCTGGTGATCGATGCCGGCTCCGGGGTGGTCACGATCCCCGACGCCGCGCTGCTCGCGAGCGCGACCTATCTGCGCGAGGGCGCCGATCTGGTCCTGATCGGACCGGACGGGCAGACGGTTCTAATCCGCGACTATTTCGCGAACGGCACCCCGCCCGATCTGGTGAGCG
>CAMDOQ010000139.1 GCA_945903685.1 Rhizobium sp. Q54 | reverse complement strand
GTCGATCGGGCTCTCGTCGCGGGGTACCGTCAAGATCACGACCCTGCCCGCCATTCCCGTCACTCGGCTGATCGCCAAGCTCAAGGGGCCGAAGCAGATGGGCAAGCGGCGCAAGCGCCGCGCCAAGAAATAGCGCGCACAGGTTTCGTTGTTTCGTGGATCGCCGGGTCGAGCCCGGCGACGACCGGCGGGGCCGACGCACCGATGTTGCCCGCCCGATCCGGGCGTGGCACTTTCGTTCGATGAAAGACTCGCTCATCGTCGGGCTGACTGCGACCGAACGCGTCGTCGTCGACAAGCCGCGCACGATCGATTTCATGGGCGAAGAATTGCGCGTTTATTCGACGCCCTCGCTCGTGCGCGACATCGAGATGACGTGCCGCAATCTGCTGCTCAAGCACGTCGATTCCAACGAAGATTCGGTCGGTACCTTCGTCAACATCGAACATCTGGCGGCAACCCCCTTGGGGCTCTGGGTTGAGGTCGCCGCCAAGCTCGTCGCGCGCGACGGCCGCCGCGTCACCTTCGAGGTGACCGTGCGCGACGCGATCGACGATCCGATCGCGCGCGGCACGCACGGCCGCTTCGTCGTCGACAAAGCCAAGACCCGCGAGCGCCTTGCCTCCAAAGCGGCCAAAGCCTAGCCTCGCCCTCCTTCAAGCGAAGGAGGACTCCCCCGTGCAATACAAGCGCCTCAGCTGGTCGATCGAATCCTCGCCCCAGAAGCCTGGCGACAACGCGATCGGCATCCTGACCCTCAACGACCCCAAGGCCTCGAACGCGGTCGGCCCACGCATGGCGCTCGAGCTCGACGCCATGATCGACGAGATTCGGCACTCGGACGTTCGGGTCGTCGTCATCACCGGCGCCGGCGGCAATTTCTGCGGCGGCGGTAACTTGAAGGTCGAGACGCTGCCGATGGAAAAGCCCGACGACCGTTTGGGCCTCGACGACAACGAGTACGGCGATCTGTTGCTGTGGTGGTTGAACGACCACTTTCATCACGTCGCCCAGCGCGCCTGCCGCAAGCTCGAGGACCTGCCGCAAACAACGATCGCGGCGATGGACGGCATCTCGGTGGGGGTCGGGCTCGAGATGGCGATCAGTTGCGACCTCCGGCTGTGCAGCGATCGCGTCAAGATGGCCGAGCTCGCGATTCCGGCCGGCTTCATGAGCGAATGGGGCGCGCCGCGCAACCTGCCCAAGCTGATCGGCTTGACGCGCGCGACCGAACTGATCCTCACCGGCCGCTTCGTCGAAGCCAAGGAGGCGGTCGAGATCGGCCTCGTCAACCGCGCGGTCGCGCCCGATCGCCTGATGGCCGAGGCATGCGACATGGCCGGCCGCATCGCCCAGATGCCGAAGCTCGGCGTCCGCTACGCCAAGGAGATGCTCCGCCACTATAACCAGCACAACCGCAGCCAGGCCGGGCTCGACGCCGAGATGGAACGCGTGCTCGAAATCACCCGCACCCGCGAATGCGCCGAAGGCATCGCCGCCTTCAATGAGCGGCGGCGGCCGCAGTGGATGGAGAACCTACGCTAGGCCGGCGCCGCGAACGCCAAAAACGCTGGCGCAGCCGGCCAATCCTCGCTAGAAAAAGTGCGGATTTCACAGGCCCGGCCGCTCGGCTCGCGGCTTCCATCGCTCGCACTTGGGGAGGACTAGATCATGGCGAAAGCACGAAAGAAGACGACCCGCGAAGCCAAGGCGCCGGCCAAGCGCGCCGCCGCACCGCTGGCGCGCGTTTCGACCAAAGCGCTGGCGAAACCGCTTCGCGAAGGCATCATCATCGAGCCGGTACATCCGGGACAGCCCTTGCCGATCCACAACATGCCGTTCGTGCCGGCGTTCTCGGTCCAGGGCGGCCGTACGCTCTGGCTCTCCGGCATGGGTCCGCTCCCGATCTATCACAAGCACCCGCACGATCCGATCGAAGAAGCTAAGTGGTACGAGGGCGATTTCCGCGATCAGTGCTGGAAGACGTTCAAGAACATCGAGCGCATCCTGAACGCCGGCGGTGCCGACATGACCAACGTGGTCAAGATCACCGAATACTTGGTCAACGTCATGCGCGACCAGGACGTCTTGAACGAGATCACCTGGGAAATCTGGGGCAAGGAGTTCATGCCGCCCCGCACCCTGGTCGAGATTCCCTCACTCGCGCATAAGGACATGCTGCTCGAGATCGACGTGATCGCGCAGATCCCGGCTTAACGGTCCGATCGGCGCTCGTTCCGCCAGCATCCAGGCGCCGGCTCGCAGCATGCGGACCGGCGCCTTTTTTCCGCGAGGACCCCATGACCGCCACCGATGCCGCCACCGATGCCGCCATCCTGCCGCCCTCGATCGACCCCAAGACCAAGAAGATCGGCATCCGCAAGGTGACGGCGGTCAACGAGGGCGGGACCCGCACCGTCGCGCGGGTCCGCCATTTCGAGCCGGTCGCGGCCGATGAGCCCGACTCCTTGGGCGGCACCAACACCGCGCCGAGCCCGCTTGAAATGGCCTTGGTCTCGCTCGCCTCGTGCGACGGCGTCATCATCCATGGCGTCGCCAAGGCAATGAACTTCGCCTACAGCCGCGTCGAGTTCGAGGTCGAGGGCCAGATCGACGTACGCGGGCCGAAGGGCGTGCCCGGCATCCGCCGCTATTTCGAGACGGTCGGGCTCAAGATTCGCGTAACGACGCCCGAGAGCGAGGAACGCTTCCAGAAGCTCCAGGCCAACGTCGAGTACCGCTGCCCGGTTATGAACCTCTTTCGCGACGCCGGCGTCACGATGAACGTCGTGTGGGAGAAGGTTTGAAGCGCACTTTCCCGTCAAGACTGGGCGCTGTCCCGGCCCTCCACGAGAGCCCTCGTTAGACCGAGGATTTGGATACCGGCCCGCGCCGGGCATGACGGCTGGGCGTTCTCTACAAATCGATCGTCAGCGTGTCGCCCTTGGCGCGCGAGATGCAGATCATCATCCACTTGCCCTCGCGCTTGGCCTTTTCGGTGAGGAAGAGGTCGCGGTGCTCGATCTCGCCCTCGACCACCTGGGTCGCGCACGTGCCGCAGATGCCCTCTTCGCAGCTCGAGTCGAGGTCGAAACCGTTGGCGCGGAGCACGTCCAAAATCGACTTGTCGGCCGGCACCTCGAACTCCTTGCCGCTCGACTTGACCTTGATCTTGAATGGCTTGTTCTGCCGCCGTCCGGCTTCGGCCGCGATCGGCTCGGCGGTGAAATACTCCATGTGCACGGAGTCCTCGGGGTAGCTCTGCTTGGCCGCCTCCTTGACCGCATTCATGAGCCCGGTCGGGCCACAGCAATAGACGTGGGTGCCGTCGGCGCGGGTCGCGAGCAGCTTCTTGACGTCCAAACCCTTCGACGGGTCGCCGCCGTCGAAGATAAGCTCGATGTGTCCGGCGAATTCGCGGCCCTTGAGCACGGCCTGGAACGCCATCTTTTCGGGCGTGCGGGCGATGTAATAGAGCTTGTAGTCGGCGTTGGCGGCCGCGAGCTGGCGGGTCATCGCCAGGATCGGGGTGATGCCGATCCCGCCCGCGATCAGGACGTGGCGGCCGGCCGCGCGATCGACCGGAAAGTTGTTGCGCGGCGCGCTGATGGTGATGGTCTGGCCCTCTTTGACCTGATCGACCAGGCTTTTGGACCCGCCGCGGCTTTGCGGTTCGCGCTGAATCGCGACTACGTAGCGATGGGTTTCGCCCGCGTCGTTCGAGAGCGAGTATTGGCGGACGATGCCCGCCGGAGTGTGAACGTCGACATGAGCGCCGGCCGAAAATCCCGGCAGCGCTTCGCCGGCCGGATCGACCAGCTCGTAGGAATAGATGTCGTCGGCTTCGCGCGTGATCTTGTTCACGCGGACGGAAAGCGTCGGGATCGCCATGGGCGTTAAAGACCTTTTTGGGGCGTCGATTCCGGAGCGATTCGGGTCGCGGCCCGCCCTAAAAACATGGGGGCAGGCGCGGCGTCAAGCAAATTGCGGTCCGGCGCGGCCGCTAGCGGCGTGCGCGGCGGAGCTGATCCAAAATGACCGCCGCGACGATGACGACGCCGATCAGGAGGGTCTGCAGGAACGAAGAAACCCCAGCCATATTGAGGACATTCGACAGCATGCCGAGGATGAGGGCGCCGTAGAACGCCTGCAGCATGGTGCCCGAACCGCCGGTGAGCGCAACGCCGCCGACGACGACCGCGGCCAGCGACTGCAGCTCGAGCCCCTGCGCCGCTAGCGGCTGGGCCGCGCTCACCCACGAGGTCAGCACCACCCCCGCCAAGCCCGCCATGCCGCCGCAGAGGACATAGACCAGGACCGTGGTGCGACCGACATCGATACCGGAATTGTAGGCCGCGGTCGGGCTCGAGCCGATCGCGTAGACGTAGCGGCCAAACACCGTGTAGCGGAGCAGAAACGCCCCGAACAAGAGCGCGCCCAGCGCCACCAGCGCCGGCACCGGCACGCCAAGCACGGCACCGTAGCCCAAGCGGTCGACCATCGGTCCGGGGACGTCGTAGATCGGAAGACCGCCGGTCACGAGCAGCGACAAGCCGCGCGCGATCGAGAGCATGCCGAGCGTGACGATGAGCGGCGAGACCTTGAAGCGGACGATGATGAGGCCGTTGACCAGGCCGATGCCGAGCCCCGTCGCCACCATGACGGCAATGCCGCCGATCATGCCGACTTCCTTGAGCGCGAGAATCCCGACCACGCTCGAAAGCGCGAGCACCGCCGCGATCGAAAGATCGAGCCCGCCGGCGATTACGGCGAACACCTGACCGGCGGCCAGGATCATGAGCGGCGCGACCTGTCGGCTCAAGTTCAAGAGATTGTCGATCGACCAGAACCGCGGCTCGACCAGGCCGGTCGCGACCGCGACCGCAACGATAAAGAGGGGCAGCGCTAGTTGGCCGGCCTTGACCCGGTTCCAAAGCGAGCGCGCGAGCGGCGTCAGCGGCGAAGTCGGCGCGCTCATGCCGCGCTTCGCGGACCATCGGCGCGGCCCAAGACCGCCGCCAGCAGCGCGTTCTCGTCGGCGAGCGAGGGGTTGGCAAATTCGGCGACGGTGCGACCGTCGTACATCGCATAGACTCGGTGGCAGAGCGAGAGCGTCTCGACCAGGTCGCTCGAAAGCCACAGGAACCCGAGCCCGTCCTCGGCCCATCGGCGGATGTGGCGGTAGAGTTCGAGTTTAGCGCCCATGTCGATGCCGGCAGTCGGATCCTCCATCACGATCAGCACCGGCGCCGACCCGACCGCGCGCCCGAACAGGACCTTCTGCTGATTGCCGCCCGAGAGCGCGAGGATCGGATCTTCCGCCGACCGGAAGCGGACGCCAAGTTCAGCCAGGCGCGCCAGGGTCGGCGGTCGCTCGCGCGCGGGCGAGATGACACCAGCCCACGCGAACGCGGGTAGGTTGGCGAGGTTCAGGTTTTCGCGCACCGGCCGAACGGCGAGTATTCCGGTGTCCTTGCGATCGGCCGGGAGATAACCGATTCCGGCGCGGCGCGCGGCGGCCGGCGAGCGCGGCCGGAAATCGCCGCCTCGCCACATCAATCGGCCGCGCGACGGTCGGGCAATGCCGACGAGCGCGCGCGCCAGGTCCTCGCGCCCGCACCCGACGACGCCGTAGAGCCCGACGATCTCGCCCGGCCCGACGCTGAGACTCGCGCCGCGGCAATGGCCGACCGCTAGATCGGCGACCTCGAGCAGCGCCGCTGCCGCCGGCGGGCGGCTACGCACGACCTCGGCCGACACCTGCCGGCCGGTCAGGAGTTCGAGCAGTTGATGTTCGGTCAAGCCTTGGCTGACGTCGCGGGTTGTGACCACGACGCCGTCGCGCATGACGCTGACGCGGTCGCCGATCTCGGCGACTTCGCGCAGGTGATGGGTGATGTAGAGAATCGCGACACCCTCGTCGCGAAGCCGCCGGATCACCGCGAACAAACGCGATTTTTCGCGCTCGCTCAACGTCGCGGTCGGCTCGTCGAGAATCAGAATATGCGGTTTTTGCAGGAGCGCCTTGGCGACCTCGACCAATTGCTTCTCGGCGATCGCTAGCGTGCGTGCCGGGCGGGCGAGATCGATTGCAAGGTCGAGCCGGGCCAGCGCCTCGCCGCAAGCGAGCCGCTCGCGCGCGCGGTCGATGACCGCGAACGGGAACGAGGCTTGCTCGCGCCCCAGGAATA
>CAMDOQ010000138.1 GCA_945903685.1 Rhizobium sp. Q54 | reverse complement strand
AACACCAAAGAAACGCCGCATAAGCTTGAACGCCAGATGAGCCGCGTCCTCCACTAAATCACGCCGCCTTCTGTCTCAAATACTCTGACGACGGACACCCCGGCTTCGGGATGCTCCAGTGCTTGCTGGATTGTTTGGGCAACCTCACTTCTGCGCCTTCCGTTTTGGCGTCGCGGGTGACGGGGCATCGAGCGCCTTCAACCGCTCATACTCCTCCGCTGCCATCACCACGACCACGGGTCGATCGTACTTGGTGACCATGACGGGCGCGGCCCGGGCTAGGTCGATCAGCTCGCCGAAATTGTTTTTTGCGTCTGCAGACGTGATGGAGCGCATATGGCCTCCCTTCGGGGAGCCAGTCTTGGCCGAATTGGACAACAGCGCAATGGTCGAATCGTCCGGCGTGGGGGGATTCAGGCTCGGCGACGGCGCTAGCCCTTAAATTCGCCGGAGGCCCATCAATCTCAATCCGCGCCAACGTTCGGCCCTGTGCCTTACGCTTTAGCCGGTCGACATCCGCGCGATCCTCTGCCGGCGGACCGAGCATCTCATAGCGCTGGCGGTCTAGATGTACGCGCGGGGCCTATCGGTGCGCGACATCGAGGTGGTATTTGCCGACGGCAACGGCCAGTCGCTGTTGAGCCGTGGTGCGGTCAGCGAGATGGGCGAGGGGCTGTTGGCCGAGTACGAGGCCTTTGCCAGCCAGGACCTGGTGGAGTTCGAGGTTCTCTATCTCTTTGTCGACGGCATCGCCCAGCGGCTGTACCTCGGCCAGCCGCGCGAGGCGGTACTGGCGGCGTGGGGCATTCTTGCCGACGGCAGGAAGATCCTTTTGCACCTGACGCCAGGCACCAAGGAGCATGCCGCGAGCTGCCGCGAGTTCTTCCACGACCTGCGGCGGCGGGGGCTTGGTGATCCGATGCCGGTGGTGAGCGACGGAGCGCCGGGGCTGATCCGGGCGCAGCCCAACCGATTCTCCAGCAAGCTTACTACTTCACCTAGGCAGGCATGGCCGTCGGGGAACTCCGCCGAACCCATGGGTTACAAGTCGGCAAGGCAGGCCGATTCGGCTTGAAAAGGCTCGCAGTTGAGCAATATATGAGGGCGACTGCCGGACTTGAGCCGGCCAACAATGTCTGGGGATTGCGAGCAATCACATGGCGGAAGAACTGAGAGCAACACGAATTGATGCGCGGACGGCCGAAGCCGTACGCGTCGATGCGGGCCTGCGGAGCTACATGCTCCAGGTCTACAACTACATGGCGTCGGGCCTGTTCCTGACCGGCCTGATCGCCGCGGCGGTGGCCTATACCCCGTCGGTCTTCAACCTCATTTTCGGCACCCCGCTCAAGTGGGTGGTGATGCTGGCGCCGATCGGCATCGTGTTTTTCCTCTCGGCGCGCCTGCACCGCATGAGTGCTGCGGCAGCGCAAGCCTGGTTCTGGGGCTTCGCGGCGCTGTTCGGATTGTCGCTCGCCTCGATCTTCGCGCTCTACACCGGGCTCTCGATCACCCGCGTGTTTTTCATTACCGCGGGCACCTTCGGCGCAATGAGCCTTTACGGCTACACGACCAAGACCGACCTATCGAAGTTCGGGTCGTTCCTGATCATGGGCGTGATCGGTGTCCTGATCGCCAGCGTGGTCAACATCTTCATCGCCTCGAGCGCGCTCCAGTTCGCGATCTCGGTGATCGGCGTGATCGTGTTCGTCGGCCTGACCGCCTGGGATACGCAGCGGATCAAGGAAGAGTATTCGTCGCAGGATGACTCCGAGACCGCCGGAAAAAAGGCGATCTTCGGCGCGCTGCAGCTCTACTTGGACTTCATCAACCTGTTCATCATGCTGCTGCAGCTCTTGGGCGAGCGGAAGTAATCGGCTCCCATCGTTCGAATCGAAACGCCCGGCGGTAACGCCGGGCGTTTTCTTTTTGGGGGTCGAGGCGAAGCGCCGCTCAGGCGCCGACCACGAACAGCCGGGGCGCCTTGGCCTGCGCCCGTTCGAGCCAATTGAGGAGGTCTTTCAAGACCGCGGCGCGTTTGACGATGCGGCCCTGCTCGATCACGGCGAACCCGCCCTCGCGTGCCCGCTTGCCGAGTTTGACCAGGCGATAGACCGGACGCTCGAAGCTCGAACGGTAGACGCCGAACTCGGCACCCAAACCGGTCGTCGCGATCGAATAGTCGCGCCAAGCCCCGGCCATCACCATCCGGCTGTAGAGCGCGAGCATGGCGTTCAATTCGGCGCGGTCGAAGAACCCGGCCGGGCCGTGGCCGCCGTGGCGGTGCGATTTATGGAGATGGACTCCGGGTAGCCCGGAGCGGGAGCGGTCAAAATTGACCACTCCGCTCATGCAACCTCCGGTGCGGACATTCTCCCGCTCACGGCTGGTGGGCCTCCATAATCTACTAATCTTATTACGGTCGTTCGTGCGGCCGCAACGGACTCAGCGCTTGCGGGCGAGCGTCAGGCCATCGCCGATCGGGACTAGGGCGAGCGAGACGCGATCGTCGTCGCGCAGCTTGCGGTTGAGCGCCCGGATCGCTTCGGTCATTGCGCTCGTATCGGTGGGCTCGGCGACGCTCCCGCCCCACAGCACGTTGTCGATGGCGATCAAGCCGCCCGACCGCACCAGTTCGAGGCAGCGTTCATAGTAGCGCTCGTAATTGGGCTTATCGGCATCGATGAACGCGAAATCGAAACCCCCGGCCTCGCCCGCCGCCAGCAGGCGATCGAGCGTCGCGACGGCCGGACCCAGGCGGAGATCGATCTTTCCCTCGACTCCGGCTTCGCGCCAGTAGCGCCGCGCGATCCCGGTCCATTCTTCGTTGACGTCGCAGGCGACGATTCGCCCGTCGGGCGGGAGCGCGAGCGCCACCGCGAGCGAGCTGTAGCCGGTGTAGACCCCGACCTCGAGCGTGCGCCGAGCCGCGGTCAGTTCGATCAAGAGCCGCATCAGCGCGCCCTGTTCGGGCGTGATCTGCATCATCGAATACTGGACGCCCTGGGTCTCGGCCCTGAGCTTCGCGAGGATCGGGGGCTCGCGGGCGGCGACGTCGCGGACATAGTCGGAGAGCGCTTCCGGGAGGTTCAAGGTACGGCTCGACATCGGGACTGGTCCTTCCATATCCATCCGCGGCAAAGCCGCGAGGCATCCATGCGCGGCAAAGCAGCGTGGGGCATCCATCTGCGGTGATACCGCAGGGCGACCTGAGGGCAAAAAACGGTGCCCCACAATGACCTGAAAGCGGCCTCGAAAATGCCGTAAACGCGCCCTACATATCACGCACGGGCCCAAAGGGTTCGGCTGTCGACGGGAAAGGCATCCCCCCGCCGCATTCCCGAAAGCAGCCGAACCCGCCCGATCTTCCTACTGACGCCGGCTCCGCTCCCCCCGCATGAGCCGGCGTCGCTTTTTTGGCCGATGCGAACGGCTGGGGAAGCGCGCTAAGGTCCGCGTTCCGCTCGCGAGGACCCATGGCGATCACGCTTTACGAATTGCAGGCCGCCGATGATCGGCGCATCAGCCCTTATTGCTGGCGCACCCGCTTTGCGCTCGCGCACAAGGGGCTCGCTGCCACCTTCGTGCCGGTAAAGTTCACCGAAAAGGACAAGATCGCTTTCAGCGGCCAGGATAAGGTCCCGGTCATCAAGGACGGCGAGCGGATCGTGTTCGATTCGTGGACCATCGCGGGCTATCTCGAAGACACCTACCCCGACCGGCCCTCGCTGTTCGGCGGCGAGGTCGGCCGCTCGATGGCGCGCTTTATCAACATGTGGGGCGACAAGGTCCAGAACCCGACCTTGGGCTCGCTCATCATCGCCGACGTCTTCCAAGGACTCTGCCCCGAAGACAAACCCTATTTTCAGAAAACGCGCGAGCAGCGGTTCGGCAAGCCGTTGGCGGAGGTGCAAAAAGGCCGCGAGGAGCGGCTCGCCGGCTTCCGCACGGCGCTCGAATCGGTCCGCAGCGTCGTCGCCGAGCAACCCTTCATTTGCGGACCGAAGCCGGCCTATGCCGACTACATCGTGATCGGCGGCTTCATGTGGGCGCGGTGTACGAGCCCGTTCAAGCTCCTCGATCCCACCGACCCGGTCCATGCGTGGCGCGAGCGCATGCTCGGGCTGTTCGATGGCATGGGCGCCAAGGCCAAGGGCTTCCCGGTCTGAGCCCAGCATGCTCCTGATCGACAACGCGATGCAGGCGGGGCTGATCGCGGTCCCGGACTGCATCACGGTCCTCGAAAAAGCGTTTCTCGGGCTCGCCACCGGGCGTTCGATCATCCGGCCGAAAACCGACCTCCTGTTCCCGGCGGCCCGCCCCGACGGCTACTTCCGGTTCGGCTCGATGGAGGGCGCTCACGATGGCATCTGCGCGCTCCGGATCATTTCCGAGATCGCCGCGTGGGAGCGCCATCCCGACGGCACCATGCGCGAGGAGCAGTATTGCATCGCGCCCGGCACGTATCTGGGTCTGGTGCTCTTGTTCTCGACCGACACCGGCGCGCCGCTGGCGATCCTGAACGACGGTCACATCCAGCATGTCCGGGTCGGCGCCTCGGCGGGCTTGGGCGCCAAGTACCTGGCGCGAGGCGATGCCAAAGCCGTGGGCCTGATCGGCGCCGGCGGCATGACGCGGACCTGCCTCGAAGCGTTCTGCGCGGTCCGTCCGATCGAGCGCGCCAAGATCTACAGCCCGACCGTCGCCACCCGCGAAGCGGCGGCGGCCGACCTCCGCGCCAGGCTCGGGATCGACGTCGTCGCGGTCGCAACGGCGCGCGAAGCGGTTGCCGGCGTCGACATCCTCGCCACCTGCACCAACGCCATGGCGCCGGTGTTCGAAGCGGAGTGGCTCGAACCGGGGACCCACGTCACCTGCGTCGGAACCCAGGAGATCAGCCGCGCCGCCGAAGCCCGTTTCGACGTCAAGATTCGCCAGGGCGTAGCGACGATCGCGCCGGCGCGCGAGACCGCGCGCAACCGCTCGGATTTGGGCCTCTCCTACGCCGCGTATGTCGGCGGAACCGAGGCCGAGATGGCGCGCATACCGGCCGGCCGCTCCACGCGTCTCGAGACCGAGGCTTACGCCGAATTCGTCGATCTAGCGACCGAGCGCGTGCCGGGCCGCACCCGCGCCGACGAAATCACTTTCTATTACAACCACGGCAACCAGGGCCTGCAGTTCGCAGCCGCCGGCGGGCTCATCTATCGGAACGCCAAGGCCCGCGGCATCGGCACCGAGCTTCCCGACGCCTGGTTCCTCGAGGACATCAAGGCTTAAGCCAACCGTTAGGCGTAGGTCGCGCTGGCCAAGGTCGCGAGCGTGCCGTGATCGTCGGCCGCCCATAATTCCACCGAGTGCCCGCTCCCTTGCTTGCCGGCCAGGGTAAACGGCTGGGTATCGTAAAGCGCTCGCAGCATCCGATAGTCGAGCGACTTCAGAACGAGTTCGGGGCGCTCGCGGCGGACGAGGTCGAGCAGGAGGATCACGGTAAGCGGCCCGTGCACGACGAGGCCCGGATAGCCGTGCTCGTCGCAATAGCGGTGGTCGTAGTGCAGCCGGTAGCCGTTAAAGGTGAGCGCCGAAAAACGAAACAGCAGCGTCGCGTCGGCGCGAACCGAACGTCGCCACGAGGCTTGTGTCGCCGCCGGCTGCGGCTCCGGGCTCTTGGCACCCGGCCGTGGCGGATCGCGATAGACGATGTCGTGCTCTTCGATGGTCGCGACGCCGTCCGGGCCATTCACGGTATGGCGGATGGTCACGAACACGAGCCGGCCGGAGCGGCCGGTCTTGGGGTCGACGCGGATCACCTCCGAGCGGCGTCGGATCGCCTGACCGACCCGAACCGCTCGCTCGAACCGCATCCGCCCGCCCGCCCATAGTCGGGTCGCGAGCGGTACCGGCGGCAGGAAATCGCCGCGCCGCGCATGGCCGTCGGCGCCGAGGTCGGCTTGACGCTCGGTCGGTAAAAAGAAAAACCAGTGCCAGGCCGGCGGCACCGGATCGCCGGGTCGGGGCGCCGGGTCGTCGCGATCCAACATGGCCGCGGCGCGTGCCAGCGGGCTCGGCGTGACGATATCCTCGGCCTCGATCGTGCGTCCGACCCAGGCGCGGAGCGTCTCGAGGTCGTCCTCGCTCATGGCGCCGGCTCGCGCTTCGTCACACCGCAAACTCGCGTCGGAGCGTGCCCGAATGCTCGCCGATCGCCGGCACCCCGCCCAGTGTGTGCGGCCGCCCGGCGATCCGGTGCGGGGGCGCCGACACCAGGACCTC
>CAMDOQ010000137.1 GCA_945903685.1 Rhizobium sp. Q54 | reverse complement strand
CGGATCAGCTTCGCCGCCTCAAGCTTGAACTCTCGCGTGAACTTCCGTCGTTCCATGACCCACCTCCGGTTCCATCAAAACACCTAACTCGGTGTCTTCGAAACCGGCAGCAGGCCATTGGTGCCTGATCGAACTCGGTGGTGTGTTGCTACTACATCATGGGCTAACCCTGAAGCGCGGTGGCTTCGTAGAGCGTCGCACGCAGGACCTTGTGCGTCTTCTAGGCGAACTCTAAATATGGCGAGTGACCGTCGCTGGGATCCTTGCATTGCCCACCGAGACCTCGAAGTGGACAACTTTGTCACCGAATATTTCAGCGATCGAAAGCGCCGCATCCTATTCATCGCCGGCGCAGGTTTCGACCCTCGGTCGACGGCCGTTGCCGCACGCCTAGCCGCAGTATGCACATCGATCCGTGCCGTACTGCTACAGGAAATCCGCCCGAACCCGACCCAAGGGCTACTCGAGCGTGCGAGTACTAACACCGCTGAACTCCTAGCAGCAATCGCGGACTGCGAGGTCGTGCCCATCGAGATCTTCGGTACAGACGGTGCAGTTGTCGGGGGGGCGTAATGTTGTCGCGGTCCTGAGCCGGCAAGCCATAGACGAGATCACCGACCTGGTTGTGGACATCAGCGCGTTGTCCGTGGGGACCAGCTTTCCTATTATCCGCTACCTCGTCGAGCGGGTCGCGCAAGGGAAGAGGCAGCTCAACTTGCACGTATTCGTAGCCCACGACCCAAAGCTTGACGCTGACATCCGGTCAGTGCCAAGCGATGCGCCGGGTTATGTGCATGGGTTCAGAGGTCGTTCGACACTGGACGAGTCGTCCTCTGCCGCTAGGCTCTGGTTGCCGCAGTTGGCTGCCGGTAGACGTCACGCGCTCGGCCGGCTCCACGACTTCGTGGCTCCGCACGACACCTGCCCGATTCTCCCATTCCCAGCTAGTAATCCGCGTCTGGGAGATGTTCTAGCCGAGGAGTACCTGACCGAACTTGAGAACGGCTGGTCTGTCGACACTCGCAACATCGTCTATGCGGATGAGGGGGACCCGCTGGATCTCTACCGCACAATTCTTCGTCTAGACGACCTCCGGCAGCCTGTGTTCCGGGAAGTCGGAGGTTCGCTCTTAGTATTGTCACCACTCGGGAGCAAGATCATGGCGCTAGGAGCGTTGATGGCGGCTTTGGAGCGCGATTTGCCCGTCGCCTACCTGGAAGCAATCGGGTACGAATTCGATACGTCGGGACCCGCCCATGGCGTGGGCTCGAACCTCGTACACATTTGGTTGGAAGGAGACGTCTACCCAGCCCCCCGGCCGGCGTTGCGTAGTGAAGGTGCGCCCGCGCGATGACATCTGCAAAGCGACCAAAAGTTCTTGGGGCCGGCCTTATTGCCCTCGACTTGGTGATGAGTATGGACCCAGAAAAGCCGATCCGCTCTTGGGCAGGCGGTACCTGCGGCAATGTTCTGTCGATACTCGCCTATCTCGGCTGGGAAGCCTTCCCGATCGCTCGTATGAATGGTGATCCCGCATCGGAGAGAGTGCGGGCCGACATGACGCGTTGGGGCGTGCGGCTCGATTTCACAGCCTGCACTCCGACCGGCCACACGCCGATCATTATTCAGGAGATTCGGCTGGGCCGTGACGGATCCCCGACGCACCGATTCTCGTGGTCGTGCCCCCGCTGCGGTAAACGGCTGCCGGGGTTCAAAGCTGTGACGATCGGAGCAGTAGAGACCGTGACTCCGACTCTACCCGGGACTTCTGTCTTTTTCTTGGACCGCCTGTCGCGCGCTACGCTCATGCTCGCTGCACGTGCATCCGCTCAAGGCGCGGTGATCGTTTTTGAGCCCTCTGGCAAGGGTGAGACCAAACTGGTCGCTGAAGCGATCCGGATTGCCCACATCGTGAAATATTCGGATCAACGGCTGGCCGCTGTTGGGGGCGCGATGCAGCGAGATGCTGCGACCTTGGTTGAGGTGCAGACGCGGGGAGCAAAGGGCCTCAAGTACCGGCATCGCTTCGGCCGGGGTGTGTCGGATTGGATGCACCTGGATGCGTTACCGGCGCCTCGCCTCGCTGATATCTGTGGTTCGGGCGATTGGTGCACCGCTGGACTCCTCGCCCAGGCGACGACCGGCGGGCAGGCCGGATTGCGGCAGGCGGGTGCGAAAGGTGTTCGTGCGGCGCTCCGATACGGGCAAGCCTTGGCCGCCTGGAACTGCGGCTTTGAGGGCGCGCGCGGAGGGATGTACGCAATCGATCGAAGCAGCTTTGATCGGCAGATCGAAGCTCTAATCGCAGGCCAGTTGGAGGTGATGGTCATCGACAGGTCCGATCAGATGCAGGATTCAAGTATCGCTTGCCCAGCCTGCCCGCCCGTCCCGTCCCGACGAGGCGCTCCCGGGGGTGGCCGGAGGCCGTCGCCGACCGCGTGGGGGTCCTTCGTTGCTCTAAAGACTTAACGCGTACGCTTGTACTAAGTGCCCAGGTGAAAAGCACGGTAGCAAGGTAGTTTGATGCGCTTGCGCCGAGCCTTTCGACTGCGGTGAACCAGTTGGTCGTGCTTCGGAATAGCGATGGTTGAGATCTCGTTGGTGGTACGCCAAATTCCTATTCCAACCCGGATAACGACACACTGCCGCACCGACCTAGTCGAAGAACGCGACTGCCCAACAGAATCGTCTCGTTTCTCGCTGCCGCGCGTCGTCCTGTAGTAACGCATGGTACAGACCATTGAGCTTGAAGCTGCGCTTACGCCGCCCGCCATCGCGGCGGTCAAAGCGCTGTTCCTGGAATACGCGCGTTCGCTCAATTTCGATTTTTGTTTCCAAAGATTCGACGATGAGCTCGCGACGTTTCCGACGATGTACGCACCGCCTGGCGGCGCCCTGATACTGGCGCGGGTCGATGGCGAGGCTGCCGGCGCGGTCGGCCTGCGCCCGCTCGGGGATTCCGGCGATCGCGCTTGCGAAATGAAGCGGCTCTACGTTCGCCCAAGCTTCCGCGGCCTCGGGCTCGGCCGCGCGCTCGCACAAGCGATCATTGCGCGCGGCAGCGACCTCGGGTACCGACAGATGAAGCTCGATACGCTCGCCTCGATGCAGGCCGCCCACGTGCTGTATGAAGCGCTCGGCTTCGTGCCGTGCGCGCCCTATTACGACAATCCCGTTCCCGGCGCCCGCTATCTCGAACGGGCGCTCGTCCCCTTCGTTCCCGGTCACGCCACATGAAACACAAGATCGCCGTCATCCCGGGCGATGGCATCGGCAAAGAGGTTATCCCCGAAGGCATTCGCGCCCTCGAACATGCCGGGCGCCGCTTCGGTATCGAGTTCGCGTGGCAGACCTTCGACTGGAGCTGCGAGACCTACCTCAAGACCGGCCGCATGATGCCGGCGGACGGGATCGACATCTTGCGCGGGTTCGACGCGATCTTTCTGGGCGCGGTCGGGTTTCCGGGCGTCCCCGACCACGTTTCGCTCTGGGGTCTCTTGATCCCGGTGCGGCGCGCCTTCGACCAGTACGTCAATCTGCGCCCGGTGCGGCTCCTGCCCGGGCTCAAGTCACCGCTCGCCGGTCGCGGCCCGGCCGATATCGATTTCATGATCGTGCGGGAGAATACCGAGGGCGAGTACTCGGAGATCGGCGGTCGCTTGAACGCCGGAACGGAGCGCGAGGTTGTCATCCAAGAATCGGTCTTCACTCGGGTCGGGGTCGACCGCGTCCAACGCTTCGCCTTCGACCTCGCGCGTCGGCGCCGCAAGCATGTGACTTCGGCCACCAAGTCGAACGGCATCATCCACACCATGCCGTTTTGGGATGAGCGTTTCGCGGTGAACGCCAAGGATTTCACCGACGTCAAGACCGACCAGTTCCACATCGACATCCTGACCGCCCACTTCGTCCGCAATCCACAGTGGTTCGACGTCGTGGTCGGTTCGAACCTGTTCGGCGACATTCTGTCCGACCTTGGCCCGGCGATCGCCGGTGGTATGGGAATCGCGCCGTCGGCCAACTTGAATCCCGAGCGCTGCGCGCCCTCGATGTTCGAGCCGGTGCATGGCTCCGCCCCCGACATCGCCGGGCGTGGCATCGCCAACCCGATCGCGACCGTGTGGTCGGGGGCGATGATGCTCGAGCATTTGGGCCACGCCGAAGCGGCCGCCGCCATGGTGGCGGCAATCGAGCGCGTCGTGGCCGAAGGTAAGACACTGACGCCCGACTTGAGCGGCCGTGCTTCGACCGCGGACGTCGGCGCCGCGATCGTTGCCGCGATTGCGTGAGACCGCCCGCCCTCGTCGCCCACGCCGATTGGAGCGCGAACCCGGAAAAGCGCTGGTGCTGTGTCGCCGTGCGCGACCGGCGCGACACCTACCGGGTCGAAGCGCCGGTGCCGGTCGGGCCGCTCGGCGATTTCTTCGCTGCGCTCCGTGCCCGCGCCGACCGGCGCGCGCGCATGCTGGTCGGCTTCGATTTTCCCTTGGGCCTCCCACGCGCGTACGCCGGTGCCGCCGGGATCCGCAGCTTCCGAACGTTTCTCGGTCAAGCCGGGCGCGGCCGTTTTCGCGCCTTCTACCAGGTCGCGGAAAGCCCAGGCGAAGTCGCGCTCGAGCGTCCGTTCTTCCCGGCTCGATCCGGCAAGAAAGGCGAGTTCGGACTGCGGCATCTGCTCGCCGGCCTCGGGTTCAAGGATAAGGCCGGCCTCTATCGCACGGTCGACTTCGGCCGCGGTTACCGCCCCGACGCGGCGGCGACGTTTTGGACGCTGGGCCCCAAGCAAGTCGGCAAGGCGACCATTGCCGGCTGGCGCGATCTGCTCGCACCGGCGCTCCGCGCCGATGCCGCGATCGCCCTCTGGCCGTTCGACGGACGGTTCGCTGACTGCCTCGCATCCGCTGCGCTCACCCTGGTCGAGGCCTATCCGGCCGAGTACTACCGCCACCTCGATCTGCCGTTGGTTCGGGCCGGCTCGAAGCGGGATCCCGCCGCCCGCCGCCGGCAGGCGCCGGCGATCGTCCAATGGGCGCGCGCGAACGGCGTCGTGCTCGAGCCGGCGCTCCGGCGAGCGCTCCAGCACGGATTCGGGGAACGTGCCGACGGCGAGGACCGCTTCGATGCCGTGGTCGGAACGCTCGGGATTCTCAATGTCGTCCTCGGCAATCGCGCACCCGGCGAGCCCGACGATCCTCTGATCCGGCGGGTCGAAGGTTGGACGCTCGGGCAGTTGCCGTAGCGGTTGCGAAGCCCTCGCACACCTTTTCGTTGACTCTGGCGCGATCCTCCCTAAATTCCGCCGCGGGACACGGCCCCCCAACGGGCCGCGCCTCTTCTGTAAGGGAGAGCTGCCATGAAGCCGAATCTGCGCCCGAAGAATCCGCATTTTTCTTCCGGGCCCTGCCCCAAGCGACCCGGCTGGTCGCTCGATGCCCTCAAGGATGCCTGCCTCGCCCGCTCGCACCGCTCGAAAGCGGGCAAGGCCAAGCTCCACGACGTCATCAACCGCTCGCGCAAACTCCTGGGCCTGCCCGATGGATATGTCATCGGCATCGTTCCCGGTTCCGACACGGGCGCCTTCGAGATGGCGCTGTGGTCGCTCTTGGGTGCGCGCGGGGTCGAGGTACTGGCGTGGGAGAATTTCAGCCTGGTGTGGCTCGCCGACGTCGTCAAACATCTCAAGCTCAAAGACGTGCGCGAGTTCGTCGTGCCCTATGGCGAACTACCCGATCTCGCCAAGGTCGACAGCGACCGCGACGTCGTCTTCACCTGGAACGGCACCACCTCGGGCGTGTGCGTTCCGAACGGCGATTGGATCAAGACCGACCGGCAGGGGCTGACGATCTGCGACGCGACCTCGGCGATCTTTGCGATGCCGCTCGCCTGGGACAAGCTCGATGTCGTCACCTACTCGTGGCAGAAGGTGCTGGGCGGCGAAGCTGCGCACGGCATGATCGTGCTCTCGCCGCGCGCGATCGCGCGACTCGAATCCTATACGCCGCCTTGGCCGCTCCCCAAGGTCTTCCGCTTGACTGCAAACGGCAAGTTCAACGCCGCGATCTTCGCCCAGGCCGACACCATCAACACGCCCTCGATGCTGTGCGTTGAGGATGCGATCGATGGCCTCAGATGGGCGGAGAGCGTCGGTGGGGCCGCGGCGCTGATCCGGCGCTCGCGCGAGAATTTCGCGGTACTGGAGCGCTGGGTCGAGGCAACGCCGTGGATCGATTTTCTCGCCGCCGATCCGCGGTCGCGGTCATGGACGTCGGTGTGTTTGAAGATCGTCGAGCCG
>CAMDOQ010000136.1 GCA_945903685.1 Rhizobium sp. Q54 | reverse complement strand
GTTCTCGAACCAGCGCAGGCCCACGACCATGGTGTTGAAGGCTTGCGCCGCCTCGGTCAGTTCGCGGAACACACTCGCCGGCACCGGCATCACCCGGTCGAGCGCAAGCTCGCGCACTTCCTGAGCGGCGGTCGCGATTCGGTTGATGGCGCCGCTCAAATAGCGCGCGAACAGAAGCGCGACGACGAGGGCCACCGCCAGCACGACCCCGCCGGCGATCGCGGCGGCGGTGAGCCGGCGAAGCTCGTCGCCGACATCGGCCGCCGGGAACGAGACGCCAATCCGCCACGGTACCGCGCCGTAACGGTCGACGGTGCGGGCGATCACCGCGAAGTCTTCGCCCTCGACCCGCACCAACTCGACCCCGGTCGCGCGCTCGGTGAGACGCGGTGCTCGGCCGGCTAAGCCGGTCGCGACAAACTGGGCGACGATCGTGTCGCCCACTTCGGCGACGGTCGGCAGCGGATGCGCCGGCCCGAGCCCGAAGCGTCCGCGCAGGAACTTGCGATGGGCGAGGACCTGATC
This sequence comes from Rhizobium sp. Q54, assembly GCA_945903685.1. Classification (GTDB taxonomy): domain Bacteria; phylum Pseudomonadota; class Alphaproteobacteria; order SHVV01; family SHVV01; genus SHVV01. The sequence goes on along the minus strand of CAMDOQ010000136.1, from coordinate 5,770 downwards.
GTCGCCGTAGAGCACAAACGCTTCGCCGCCGATGTCGCGCGCGGTATCGTCGAGGAGTCGCGCTAGTGCGACGCTGCGTACGGTCGCACCGAGTACGCCCAAGTAGCTGGTACCGCGCCACACCGGATAGCGCACGTTGATCAGGGTCTCGCGCGCAGTCTCGGGGTGGATCACTTCGCCCCAATAGAGCGTCTGCCGCGTCCGCGCCTCGTCGAGCGCCGCGCGGAGCACCGGCAATCCGCGCACGTCGACCAGTTGCAAATCGACCCCTTCCTCGCGCCGGAGCGCGAGCGTCATCTGCCCGCGTTCGGCAATGAAGACGACGGAGCGCACCTGCGGCGTCGCCGCGAGCGCGCCGGAGAGGTAGTGGCCGAGCGCCGCCGGATCGTCGGGATTGATGGCGCCGGTCTCGAGCTGCCGGCCCAAGTGCTTGAGCATGTGCTCGGCCGGGTCGAGGTAGTGCTCGATCCGCGCGACCACGACACCGATGGTCGATTCCGATTTCTCGCGCAGGAGCTCGATCGTGTTGCGCCACGCGCTCCACAGCCCGAGCGAGAGCACGATGACGACGGCCAGAAACACCAAACCGCCGAAACCGAGCAAGAGGCCGCGCGATATCCGGATCTGGAACGCGCGCGTCGGCTTGGCCGCAGGCGCCTCCCCGACCGGATCGAGAGCGTTCATCGCGGCCCCTGCGCGATCGCGGCGCTGGCCGGGGTCATTCGTTGACGATCGGGTTGCGCAGAATACCGAGCCCGGTGATCTCCACTTCGACGACGTCGCCCTGCTTCATCCAATTCTGCGGCTTGCGGTAGAGCGCGACGCCGGCGCAAGTTCCGGTCGAGATCACGTCGCCGGCGGTCAATGGCGTAAAGGTCGAGATGTAGTGGATAAGGTAGGGAATCTTGAACAGCATCCGATCGACCGGCGTGTGTTGGAGAACCTCGCCGTTGACCCGTGTTTCGAGCGTCATCGCGTCCGGCTCGGGCGCTTCGTCGCGGGTGACGAGATAGGGCCCGAACGCCCCGGTCTTGGGGAAGTTCTTCCCGGGCAGGATTTGCGTCGTATGCAGATTGAAGTCGCGAATGCTGCCGTCGTTGTAGCAGGCGTAGCCGACGATGTGATCGAGCGCGCGTTCCTTGGGGATGTTGCGGCCGCCGCGGCCGATCACCACGGCGAGTTCGCCTTCGTAATCGAGCTTGTCGGAGATCTTGGGCTTTACGATCGGTTGGCCATGGCCGACCTGCGAACTCGCGAAGCGCGGGAAGATCATCGGGTAGTCCATTTTTGGCCGTACCGCCTCATCGCGATGGTCGGCGTAGTTGAGCCCGATGCAGGGAATCTTCTCCGGATTCCAGATCACCGGCAGCATGGTCACGCGGTCGATATGGGCATCGCTCGGAAGGCTGGCCGCGAGCGCCGCCAATTCCTTGAGGGCTTCTGCCGCGATAGCGTCGCGCAGCGTCGGATAACGCTCGCCCAAGCGCCCGCTCACGGTCGTGAGCTTGCCGTCCGGCGCGACTGTCCCGTAGGCCGGCTTCCCGCCGACCAGATAACTCGCCAACTTCATTCCGCACCCTCCCTATTGCGCCCATCCCCTACCACAGCCCGACCTATAGGGCTATCGGACCGGTTAAACATCGGCCTTGCCTTCCCAGCGCAAGGGATTGATACTACTCACCAATTCAACAACCGGGGGACCACCCGTGGGGGGCTACAGGACGGTGGCCGCGACAGCGGCCGTTATACTCTTGTCGGTGTCGGCGGTAGCCGCACAGACATGCCTGAACGATCGCGAGCGCGCGGCCGTTCAAGTGCGATTGCTGCAGACGGAACTGATGGTGGCAACGCTGTCGTGCCGCGGCGGCGACTACACCCACCGCTACAATGCCTTCGTCAGCAAGTTCACGCCTGAGCTCAACGAGCACGGAAAGTCGCTCAAGACCTACTTCTCGCGCGAGCACGGCAAGGCTGCCAACGCGCGGCTCGACGCGTTCATGACCCGGGTTGCCAACCAATTCTCGCTGCGCAGCATGAACGAGCCCGATTATTGCGACTTGGCCGGCGCCAAACTCAACGACGCCCGCGACTTGAGGCCCGGCGAGCTGGTCAAGTTTTCACTTAGCTCGGCGGCAGCTCCGGTCGATGTCAGTGGCTGTCGGCTAAGCGAGCCCGCGGTTACCGCCAAACGCTAACCCGATCGCAGCCTGAAACAAAAAAGGCGCGGCCACTGGCCGCGCCTTTTTTCTTGTCGCCCGTTCGGACCTAGGGCGTTTAGAATATGATTTCGACGCGACGGTTCTGCGGCTCCCGAACGCCATCGCCCGTTTGAACCAGCGGCTCGGCTTCGCCGCGCGCAACGGTCGAGACGTTGGCGGGATTGATACCCAGGGCCCGCATCGCTTCCTTGACTGCATCGGCGCGGCGCTGCGATAGCCGCGTGTTGTAAGAGTCGGCGCCCGAACGGTCAGCGTGGCCGGTCAGAACGATCCGGGTATAGGCGCCCTTCTTATGGTTCTCGACCGCTTGCCGGATGATCGCCTGGGCCTGGGCCGTAATGTCGGACTTGTCCCAGTCGAAGAACACCAGGAACGAACGGGTGATTTGCGGCGGCGGTGGCGGCGCCGGTTGTGCCGCCGGAGCCGGGGCTGGGGCCGCTTGCGCTTGGGGTGCTGGAGCGGGGGCCGGTGCAGGCGCCGGTGCGGGTGCGGGTGCCGGCTGAGCCATCGCCTTGGGCGCGCCAAAGGCGTACCGGAGCCCAAGGGTCACGGTGAACACCTTATAGTCGGCATCGACATCGGCGCCCGCGCCGGTGCGGAGATCGACATCAGAGGCCACAAAATACCGTGCGGTCAACGACGCGGCCCAGTTGTTGTGGAACCAGTACTCGGATCCGATCAGGAACTGGTAGGCGAACGTCGTGTCGCTGTCGTTGATGAGCGATGCGCCGACTGGCGTCACATTGTCGTACTCGACGTCGGCCAAACCAGCGCCGATGCCGACGAATGACCCGAAGCGCCCGGCGCGTGGAAACTCATAGTAGAGATTGAGCATACCGCTCCGCGTTTCGACCTCGCCGTTCAGGCGAACGCCATCGGAGAAGTCGGCGTCGTTCTTGCGATGCGCGAGCTCGCCTTCGAGGCGGACACTGTTGCCAAAGCTGTAGCCCAGGATCGCGAGCAACGCTTCGCCGCGCTCGAACTTGAATTCGGCGCCGGCGGCCGATTCGCCCGCCCGCACCGCATTGATCCCACCCTCGAGCCCGACATAGAACCCGCGGTCCTGAGCTTGAGCGAGTACCGGCGCGAGCAGGACGGTTCCTGCAACGACGGCCGAGCGAGTAATCCGATTCATTAACAAATCTCCACCTATACGGCGCTCCGCGTTCGCTGCGCGGACGACGCTTATGATTCAACATGTGAAAAGTAGCATGTTTGCTGCGCTGCTTACCGTCAGAGCGCGCTACGGGACATTTTTGTCGGTGCCTGAGACATTCAGGCAACAGCCGGAACCGTACCGTACGATCGGGTCGCGGCGAAACTGCGCCGGAGCACCTATCGCTATCACCTAGCCACCTACAACTTAGACGAGGAAAAGGGGGTCAGGCAAAAAAGCCTAAACTGAGCGCCGGCCGCGCGGTGGAAAAACCGGATAAAGCTGTTCGAAGGCCAACACGAAATTTTCGCATAGTCGAGACGTGACGAAGACAACCAAACGGTGCAACTATGGTGAAATAAAACTCTCTTCAGCCAAATATCCCTTTAATTCCAACAACGCTCGCTCAAAGTGACTATTGTCTTTGTCGACCTGCGCCAGCAGAAGCGAGCCCTCGATACGTGCGACTCCGGCGGAGGCCATCTCGCCAGCGCGGTCCTCACCAAACCGAGCGGTCAACAGGGCAACAATCGCGCTCCGGATGTCGGAAAAGTACCTTTGAACCACCGTCGCGATCGGCGCTATGTTGTGGCCCACCTCGAGGCCAACGTTGCCAAACAGGCTGCCTCCTCTCTTTCCAAGAAAATATTTACCGAGTGCGTCCGCGAAGTCGGGGAGCCGCTTACTCGCAGGAACATCCTCTTGGTAGGCGATCCACAGGACTTTGTCCCAGAACTCGGCGACCGAGCGGTCAAGCGCGGCGACGGCAAGGGCCTCTTTACTGGGGAAGTGGTGATATAGGCTTCCTTTGAGCAAGCCGCACGACGCGGCGATATCGGCCACCGTCGTATTGTGATAGCCGTTGACCCGAAACAGGTAAGCTGCCGAGTCTAGGATTTGATCGCGGTCTGTTTTTTGGGTCATTCGTCAAACGGTTGGTTCATAAAATAATAGCCATATTATGTCGAATAAGCACTCCAAACAAGCCGGAATCCTGACCAAACGCGCCGTCAGAACGGCGACTTAGTCTGATTGCCTCCGCTTGTCGTTGGTGTGGGGCGACCGGAAACAAGTATAAAGGTAGTGATTAATATATATTACTCTCATAGATTGTATTCCATCGAATCGGTAGATCGCGGGTGGGCCATCGCGCCCCCTACCGGGAGTCGTATAGCGGCGAGCTAGAAATGGATCGTAAGGGGCAAGAGCGGGTACTCGAGGGGAATCGCAACTGGTGAGACGCTACGTTCCAGTGATGGCCGTCATCGGCAACCGGCTCCGTCCGCGCTAGAAAGAAAATCGTGCGATCCGCATACCCTTGTTGACCGGCTCAGCCGCCCTGCCGCCATCGGCGGCCGCCCACCTTTCCTCACGCCACGGCTCAAGTCAGTCGTGGAAAGGGGTAGCCCATGACCGCTCGCGCGAGCATACTTCGTTCGTTCATGCCGCACCCCAAGCGCCCACCGTCATGACGCCGTATGAGTAGAGAACCGGCGCCCCGCAAGAAACTGGGCCAGAACGAAGTCTACGCCATGATCCAAGCGCACGAGGCCTACCTCGCGGCGCCGAGCGGGCGCGGTCCGGCCAAGTTCTCGTTCCTCGACCTTTCGTCGCTTCGTTTCGATGGCCACGCCTTGGCGGAGGCCGACTTCGCGGGCGCCTGCCTGCAATTCGCGAGCTTCAAGAAAGCCGGCCTAAAGGCAGCGAGCTTCTTCGCCGCCGACTTGCGCTTTGCCAATCTGCGTGAAGCATCCCTGGTCGGCGCCGACCTCCGCGGCGCTAGCTTACGCGGTGCGGTCCTCACTCGCGCGAATCTGACCAACGCCGATTTAGGCGGCGGTTCGCTCGTCCGCCACGGGACCGCCGAAAGCGGTGCCCAGACGCTTGGCGCCCGCGCGGTCGACCTTTCCGGCATCGTCGCCGAAGCCGCCAATTTCACCGGCGCCAAGCTTCCGCTCGCACAGTTCGCCAAAGCCGAGCTGCCCGCGGCCGTGATGCGAAACAGCGTGTTGCGGGGTGCCAATTTCACCGACGCCGACATCTCGGGCGCCGACCTCGACGGTGCCGATCTCTCGGAATGCAACTTGAGCGGCGCCAACCTCCAGGGCACGGTCCTCACCAACGTCAAATGGAAGGGCGCAACCCTCACCAAGGCCGACTTGCGCGGTGCGCGCCTCGACCCCAGCGCCGCGAATGCCGTCGACCTGAGCGAGGCGCTGCTGCTCCGCGATTTGGCCGCGCTCGGTCTCACGATCGAGGAGGTGGTCGCCGCGCATCGCGCGTGGGCCGCGAGCGAAGGGCGGAGCGGCAAGCAAGCCAATCTCGCCTGCATGAACCTGAACGGCCAGAATTTCCGCGGCGCCGTACTGTCGGCGGCCGCGTTCACCTCGTCGCT
>CAMDOQ010000135.1 GCA_945903685.1 Rhizobium sp. Q54 | reverse complement strand
GAGGCCAAGGCCGACGTGTTCGACTACATCGAGCGCTTCTACAACCCGAGACGCAGGCACTCGACGATCGGCTATGCGAGCCCCGTGGAGTTCGAAATGAAGACCGAATTAGCTTAAGCTGGTGTCAACCGAACCGGCAGCAGGCCAGTAGGCCTTGCTCGCGTAGTAGTTTGCCATGGACGGTCCAGGCTGGAACGCCGCGGTCGAAGCGACGTTGAGGATGCGGCCGGAGCCGCGCTTCAACATCGCCGGTAGAAACAACTGAGCGAGCTTGACCGGGGCGAGGACGTTCACCGCGATCAACGCTTCTTCGCGCGCGCGATCGCTGGTCGCGAACGCGCCTTGGGTGCCGAAACCCGCGTTATTGACGAGGATGCCGACCTCGATCCCGGCTTGCGTCACCGCGCGATGGAGGGCGACGGGAGCGCCCGGGTCTTCGAGGTCGTGCGCGAAAACGGAGACCGGTACTCCATACGCCGTGCCGATTTCGCGGGCGAGCGCGTCCAACCGGTCCTTGCGCCGGGCCGTAAGCGCGAGCGGATGGCCGTTCGCCGCGAAGACGCGGGCAAGCTCGCGGCCGATTCCGGCCGAGGCGCCGGTGATGAGGGCCGTCGCCTGGGCTGCCGCCACGTCCAACCGGGTCTCAGGCGGCGTAGAGCCAGAGGCCGTAAAGCGCACCGACCGCGAGCACCAGCCACTGTACGGTCGTGCTGCTGACGCGCAAGGCGTTGGGCGTCTTCGTTTTCATGCCGATCGGGTGGACGACCCGGCTCACCACCAGCGCGACGGCGAGAATCCACAACACCACGGCATTGGCGCCCCGGCCTTCGAGCAGGGCGAGCAGAACCAGGCTCATCGGCACGTACTCGGCGAAATGCGCCTGCGCCCGGATCGCGGACTGCAGCGGACTCGGTTACTCGCCGTCGCGAACCGAGGCGGTGCTGCCGTCGCCGATGCTGATCTTGGCGCGAGCCCGTTGGATGACGACCGCAATCGACAACCATACGAGGATGAGCGCGAGCACGGCGGTGGTGAGCAAGGTAATCGGTAGCGCGGTCATGGAACGCCCCCTGTTGAATCGATCGCAAACGATACCACGTGCCGTTGCGGCCGTCAGGTCGGGCCCGGTTGCAAGCTTGCGAAGCGAGAGCGATCTCCCTATAAACCGGCCGCCTTGTTCAACAACCAGGACCGAATTCACCGCCATGGCGAAAGAACGGACGTTCTCGATCATCAAGCCCGACGCCACCCGCCGTAACCTGACCGGCAAGATCAATGCGCGCTTCGAGGACGCGGGGCTCCGCATCGTCGCCCAGCGCCGCCTGCGCCTTGCCAAGGAAGAAGCCGAGCGGTTCTACGGCGTCCACCGCGAACGGCCGTTCTTCCGCGGCCTGTGCGATTTCATGACTGGCGGCCCGGTCGTCGTGCAGGTGCTTGAAGGCGAGAACGCAGTCGCCAGGAACCGCGAGATCATGGGCGCCACCAACCCGGCCAACGCCGCGCCCGGTTCGATCCGCAAGGACTTCGCCGAGTCGATCGAGGCCAACTCGGTGCACGGCTCCGATTCGGTCGAGAACGCGAAGATCGAAATCGCGTTTTTCTTCAGCGAATCCGAAATCGTCGGCTAACCCGGCGGATTGAGCGCGAAACCCGCCGGCGCGGCGGCGGCGTTGATTCGGACGGAATCGCCGACGACCCAGACGCGGCCCTCGGCGATCAGACGAAGTGCGAGCGGAAACGCGCGGTGTTCGGCCTCGAGCACCCGTGCCGCCAGCGCTTCGGCAGTGTCGTTGTGCGCGATCGGCACCGCCGCCTGCACGATGATCGGACCGGCATCGATATCGGCCCGCACATAGTGGACGGTACAACCGCCGAAGCGAACTCCGGCGGCGATCGCGCGCTCATGGGTGTTGAGCCCAGGGAACGCCGGCAGCAGCGACGGGTGGATGTTGATCAGGCGATCGCGCCAAGCCTCGACAAAGGTCGCGGTCAAGACTCGCATGAACCCGGCCAGGCACACGAGCTCGACCCCGGCCGCGCGGAGCGCCGTCGTGAGGGCGGCTTCGAAACTCGGGCGGTCGCGGAAGCCCTTGTGGTCGACGACCGTGGCCGGGATGCCGGCGCGGTGCGCGCGGTCGAGCCCCGGCACGCCTGCGACATTCGAAACGACAAGCACGATTTCGGCCGGATAGGCAGGGTCGGCCGCGGCGTCAATCAGCGCTTGAAGGTTGCTGCCACGCCCCGAGACGAGAACGCCGACCTTCAGCCGCGCCACGCCGACTCCGTGCCATCGAGGATCACACGCGGCTCGACCGCGCCATCGGCGACGATGCGGCCGATCGGAACCGGCTTTTCGCCGGCCGCGGCCAGTGTGTCGAGCGCGGCTCGCTCATCGCCGGCAGCGACGATCGCGACCATGCCGATCCCGCAATTGAACGTGCGGGCGAGTTCGCCGTCGGCGACATTGCCGATCGTCTTCAGCCACGCGAACACCGGCGGCAGCGGCCACGCGCGAGCATCGAGGGCGGCGGCGACGCCACGGGGCAACACGCGCGGGATGTTCTCGATCAACCCGCCGCCGGTGATGTGAGCGAAACCCTTGGCGAGCCGCGCCCGGGTCAGGGCGAGGCAGGCTTTGACGTAGATGCGGGTCGGTTCGAGCAGCGCTTCGCCGAGGCTACGTTGGCGAGCGAACGGCGCCGGCGTCGAGTAGGGGAGGCCGCTCACCTCGACCAAGCGGCGGACGAGCGAATAGCCGTTCGAATGAACGCCCGATGACGGGAGGCCGAGGACGACGTCGCCCGCCGTGACGGCATCTCCGGTAACGACTTGGTCGCGCTCGACCGCGCCCACGGAAAAGCCGGCCAGGTCGTAGTCGCCGGGCGCGTACATCCCCGGAAGCTCGGCCGTTTCGCCGCCGATCAGGGCGCAGCCCGCCTCCTTGCATCCCGTAGCGATCCCCTCGACGATGGTCGCAGCCTGGCCCACCGGCAGCCGGCCGAACGCCATATAGTCGAGGAAGATCAAAGGCTCGGCGCCTTGAACCGCGAGGTCGTTGACGCACATAGCGACGAGATCGATGCCGACGGTGTCGTGGCGGTCGGCGGCAATCGCGACTTTGAGCTTGGTGCCGACGCCGTCGGTGGTGGCGACCAGGAGCGGATCGCGGTACCCGGCTGCCTTAGGGTCGAAAAAGCCACCGAACCCGCCGAGCGACGCATCTGCCCCCGGCCGCCGCGTCATACGCGCCAGGGGCGCAATCCGATCGACCAGCGCGTCGCCCGCGTCGATATCGACACCGGAATCTTTATAGGTATATCTGTGGCCGGGCCTCAGACCCATGCACCCACTCCCCGCCCGCGCGGCGGCGCGTCACCATACTGGATGGATATCGGATTTGTAATGTTCCTATGGACTGCGCGGCTGTCGCTTATCGTACTCGCGGCGTTTGTCGTCGCGGCCCCGACGCACGCGCAGGCGCCGGCGCTCTCGGCCGACCCTTACGTCGTTGCGGACGTCGAGGTCGACGCAAGCGCGGTTACGGCGGCCCAAGCGCGCGACGTCGCGCTGGCCGAAGGTCAGCGGCGCGCCTTCAACCGGTTGCTACGCCGCCTGACGCTTGGCGCCGATCATGGGCGCCTGCCCAAGGTCGACGATCTCACGCTCGTGGTTCAAGGAATAGAGGTAGAAAAAGAACGAACGTCTCCAACGCGTTACATCGCTACTTTAAACGTTAGATTTAATAAAACGGCGGTTCGCGACCTCCTTAAAAAGAATGCAATTCCGTTCAGCGAGACCCTGAGCCGTCCGCTCTTGGTCTTACCGGTCTATCGGGCGGCCGGGGCCTTGACGCTGTGGGACGATCCCAATCCGTGGCGTGCGGCGTGGGCGGCGATCAAGCTCGATCGCGACGCGCCGGTCCCACTTGTCATCCCGAGCGGACGTGCCACCGACATCACCGCGATCGGTGCCACCCAGGCGCTCGAAGGCGAGCGCGCCCGCCTGAACGCCATCGCGGGTCTTTATGGCGCCACCGACGTTCTGGTGGCTTTCGCCGACCTCGAAGTCGATCTCGGCGCCAGCGCCGAACGCCTGCAAGTAAGTTTCCGCCGCTATGGAGCCGCCGGTCCCCAGGTCGTGGTCGAGAGCTATGCCAGCCGGACACGGGGCAGCGAGACCGACCTCATCAATCGCGCGATCGTTCGCGCGGTGGCGCTGATCGAAGAGGGCTGGAAGCGCGACACCTTGATCCGATTCGAGCAGGAGCGCCGGCTATCGGTACGCATACCGGCCAACGACATCGGCCAGTGGCTCGACGTCCGCAGCAGGCTCGACGCGCAGAGCTTGATTCAACGGCTCGACGTGACCGCGGTGACGACCAAGCACGTTCAGGTGACGCTCCACTACTGGGGCGAGCTTGAGCACTTGGCGCTGGCGCTGTCGCAGAGCAGCCTGCGCCTAGCCGAGGTCGGCGGCTTCTGGTCGCTGCAGCGCGTGTCAGGGCGGCCGTGAACATCCCGAACGCCATCTCGCTCGGGCGCCTGCTGGCGGTACCGGTCGCAATCTGGCTGATCATGTCGAACTATTGGACCGCGGCGTTTTGGCTGTTCATCGCCGCCGGCGTGTCCGACGCGCTCGACGGCTTCATTGCCAAGCGTTTCAACGTCGCGACCGAACTCGGGCATTACCTCGATCCGCTCGCCGACAAGGCCCTTCTGGTCGGCACCTTCGTGACCCTGGCGGCGCAAGGCAAGCTCCCGGTGTGGCTTGCGCTCCTGGTGGTGACCCGCGACTTCTTGATCGTCGGCGGCGTCATCCTGTGGAACGTCCTCGGCCGCACCAAGGCGATCAAGCCGACGCCCATGAGCAAGGCCAACACTGCCGCCCAAATCGCGCTCGCGGGGCTGGTGCTCGCCGAGGCCGGACTCGGGCTCGCGATCGCGCCAGTGGTCGCGGGCGGCGTTTTCGTCGTCGCAGCGACGACGGTTGCCTCGGGCATCGGCTACCTCCGGCGCTGGTTGAGCGCAGCGAGCCCGCCCGAGCCCGCCGAGTAGCGCGTTGCGCCAAATCCCGCTCGAACTCCCGCCCCGGATCGCGCTCGGCCGCGAGGATTTCTTCGTCGGCGATGCCAATGCGGCGGCGATCGCCTGGCTCGACCGTTGGCCTGATTGGCCCGGCGGCGGGCTCGCGGTCTATGGTTCGCCTGGGAGCGGCAAGACCCACTTGGTCGAAGTGTGGCGGGCGCGCTCGGCCGCGGTCCGAATCGAGCCCGCGGCATTGCCGGGCGCCGATCTCGAGGCGCTCGCGGATGCGTCCGCGGTAGCGGTCGATGGGATCGACGGTCCGCTGGTGCCGGCCGCTGCGATCCAGCTCTTCCACCTCTACAACCGCGTGCGCGCCGCCGGACGTACGGTCTTGATTACGGCGCGCGATCGGCCCGCCGTTTGGGCCGGTCTTCCGGATCTGGCGTCGCGGTTGGCGACGTTGGCGACGGTCGAATTGGCGGCGCCCGACGACGCGCTGTTGATGGCGGTGATGCGCAAGCAATTCGCCGACCGCCAGGTGGCAATCGGCGAGGAGGTCCTGCGCTACGCCGCCGCCCGTATCGAACGTTCGTTCGCCGCCGCTCAAGCCTTTGTCGCTTCGCTCGACCGCGCCGCGCTCGGCGCGAAACGGGCGGCTTCGATCGCCCTTGCCCGCACGGTGCTTGAAAGCGATCCCGCGCGGCCCGATCTCTAGCCTGGAGATCGGGTTTGACCGCAGCTGTAACAAAATCTTAAAATAGTCCGATATAGTATTGGCGTTTATGGATATTTCCTAGGTTCACCGTGGCAAGTCGCAAGCAACCTGTGCTCGTCAGCGCGTCGGCGCAGGCCGAGGTCGTGCTGGGGGCCGAGCGCCTAATCAACCGCGAGGTGTCGTGGCTCGCGTTCAACGAACGCGTGCTCGATGAGTCGAACAATCGTTCCTACCCGCTGCTCGAACGGCTGCGGTTCCTGGCGATCTCGGCCAACAACCTCGACGAGTTCTACATGGTTCGGGTCGCCGGCCTACACGGCCAGGTCCAGGAGGGGGTGCAGCACCGGAGCCCCGATGGTCTCACCCCGGCCGAGCAGCTCGATGGCCTTTCGGCGGCCGGTGCCAAGCTGATCCAGCGCCAGCAAGAAGCGTGGCGCGGCCTCCGGGCCGAACTCGCGGCGGCCGGCATCACGGTGTTGCCGGCGGCCGAGATCATCGGTACCGAGCGCGCATGGCTCGAAGAGCATTTCCGCAAGCACATCTTCCCGGTGCTGACGCCGCTCGCGGTCGACCCAGCCCATCCGTTTCCGTTCATTCCCAATCTCGGCTTCGCGATCG
>CAMDOQ010000134.1 GCA_945903685.1 Rhizobium sp. Q54 | reverse complement strand
CACGCTCGGGCTGGCGCTGCTGCGGTTATTGAAGAGCCAGGGCGCGATCCGCTTTGGCGACATCGACCTTCAGGGCAAGGGATTCCGCGCCGTCCGCCCGCTCCGGCGCCAGATGCAGGTCGTATTTCAGGATCCGTTCGGGTCGCTCTCGCCCCGGATGTCGGTCGGGCAGATCGTCGGCGAGGGCCTCGACATCCACCGGATTGGCGCCACCGCCGATGACCGCCGCGCCCTGATCAGCGCGGCACTCCGCGAAGTCGGCCTCGATCCCGAAACCCAGGACCGCTACCCGCACGAGTTTTCGGGCGGCCAGCGCCAGCGCATCGCGATCGCGCGGGCGATCGTCTTGAAGCCCAAATTCATCGTCCTGGACGAGCCGACCTCGGCGCTCGACATGTCGGTGCAGGCGCAGATCGTCGATCTCCTGCGCGAGCTCCAGCGCAAGCACGACCTGGCTTATCTTTTCATCAGCCACGACCTGAAGGTGGTGCGCGCCCTGGCCTCCGAGGTGATCGTGATGCGGGACGGCAAGGTGGTCGAGTTGGGGCCGGCCGAATCGATCTTCACCGCACCGCGCGCGCCCTATACCCGCGCCCTGATGGCGGCGGCGTTCGAACTCGAGGCAGTTGAAACTGGCGCGGTGCGGACTTAGAAAGTTGCGACTTCCCTGCCCGCGTCTTGAAAATCCCCCAGCTTGTTATTACAGTAATTACACAGCGAAAATGCGAGGCGACATGGGCCGCATGGTGGAACTGAAGATTGTGCCGATCGGAAACTCGAAAGGCGTACGCCTGCCCAAGGTCTTGCTCGATCGCTACGCAATGCGGAGCACGGTGATCGCCGAAGTGCGCGACGATGGCATCCTGCTTCGCCGACGAAAGACCCGCTTGCTCGATTGGGAAGAGACGTTCAAAGAGGCGGCCCGCGAGCGTGAGGATTGGTCGGACTTCGATGTCGCTGTAGCCGACGGGCTCGACCAGTAGGCCACGGGGATGGCCGTACCAACGGTCGACCGTTACGACGTCTTTCTCGCCGACCTCGATCCGACGCGCGGGCGCGAAATCGCAAAAACACGCCCAGTCGTAATCGTCAGCATCGACGCAATGAATAAGTTTTCTGCCACCGTGGTCGTCTGTCCGTTGACGACCAAGCTTCACCCGCGTTGGCGGACGCGCGTTCCCTTCACGTGCGCTGGCAAGCATGCCGAGATTGCGGTCGATCAGATTCGCACCATCAGCAAAGAGCGGCTGGTGCGCAGGGTCGACGGGGTCGATCCGCAAACGGCCGCCCGGGTGCGACGGTTGATCAGCGAGATGTATGGCGAGCCCTGATGCCGCTTAGGCTTATCGACTTTCTCACACGCAGCGAGCGGTTGTGTCGGTTGTCCTGATCAGCCGCTTCGATCCCGACGAGTGGGTGCGGGCGCTCGTCGCGCACCTGCCCGGCATTGACCTGCGCGTGTATCCCGACATCGGCGACCCGGCCGCAATCGAAGTCGCGCTGGTGCACCGGCCGCGGCCTGGCCTGCTCAAAACCTTCCCGAACCTGAAAGCGGTAGTCGGCCTGTTCGCCGGCGTCGAGGCGATGGTGAACGACCCCGAGCTGCCCGACGTTCCGTTCTCGCGCATGGTCGACCCGCTGCTCACGCGCGACGTTGCCCATTACATCGTCCTCCACACGCTCCGCCATTACCGCGAGCAGCCGTTGCTCGAGGCGAGCCAGCGCGCCGGCCAATGGGCGCCGCGGCCGCCGCCGCCGCTCGCCGCCACGGTCGGGATCATGGGAATGGGCGAGATCGGCGGCCTGGCTGCGCGCATGCTCCTCGATCTCGGCTTCGCCGTGCGTGGCTGGACCCGGACGCCCAAGTCGATCCCCGGAGTCGAGAGCTTCGCCGGGCGCGAACGGCTGCCGGCGTTTCTCGCCGGCACCCACCTTCTCGCCCTGGCGCTCCCGCTCACCGCCACGACCGCCGGAATCCTGAACCGCACGACGCTCGCGGCGCTGCCCCAAGGCGCCGCGATCATCAACGCCGGGCGCGGCGGCCACGTGGTCGATGCCGATCTCCTGGCTGCGCTCGATCGCGGTCACATCGCTCACGCGACGCTCGACGTCTTTAGCCCCGAGCCGCCACCTGCCGATCACCCCTTCTGGCGGCACCCCAAGATCACGATCACGCCGCACACCGCGGGCGATCCGCGGCCCGAGTCGGTCGCCGCGCTCGCCGCCGACAACGTGCGCCGGGCGCTCGCCGGAAAGCCGCTGCTTTTTCCGGTCGACCGTACGCGCGGTTACTAGCCGATCCCGGGCGATTCGGGTGTCGCGGCGGCGACCGCAGTCGCGGCGTCGGCGAGAAAGCCAGCGAACTCGCCCAGATAGGCGGCCCCTTTGACCGTGCGCTCGATCAGGACGCTGCGTTTGTCGCGGAGATCGGGCGCGCGGCGGACGAGCTTGGCCGCTTCGAGCGTATCCAGTGCGCGCGTCACCGCCGGTTTGGCGATCCCGAGCGTGGCGGCCAAGCCGCGCACGGTATGGGGCGCCGGCGCCAGATAGACGTTGAGCAACACCGCCATCTGGCGCGCCGAGAGGTCGGGGTCGAGCTCGCGCACCGCCTGGCTGAGAGCGCGGCGCCAGACGTCGAGCGCCTGCGGGGCGGTGAAACGGATCTCCATAACCGGCCTAGGCCCGGGCGCGGCCGGCGGGGCCCGCCGGCGCGAGGCCGCGAGAAAATACGCCGCCGGGAATGATGGCGAGGCCGGCGACGGAGCGATCATAGACATAGATCCAGGCGCGGATCCGGCCGAGATGCCGGGTCGCCACGCTGCAGCGAACGCGGCGGTATTCGCCCTCTGGCACGAGCCCTTCATAGGCATCGAGCGCGGCCAGGTCGCGGACCGGCCGACGTAGCCGGAACACCTCGCCCGCGATCCGATCGCGCGCCGGCCCGCCCAGAACGGCGCCGGGATCGGCGCCGGGGGCATAGAGCCGGCCGCGCACGAAACCATGATCGAGCAAGGTCGCGCCGGCTAGGCGCGCATGCTGCGCGGCGCCTGAGCGGAGCGTGCCGTACACGAAGACGAGGGCGCCGTGCCGCGACGGGCGCGGCGCGGGCGGAGAGGTTGGGCGGGGACGCGGGTGCGGCACGCGGACAGCGGTTTCGAATCGGTCCCTGCTCTTTAGCATTCCGACCGTCGCCGCAGAATGGGGTTGCGGGCGGCGGCCGTCACTTATCCACAAGAAGCGAGCGCTCATGTCGCATTCGCCGTTGATTTTTTCCTATGCCGCGTCATTCTGTTCGCGATCGATGTAACCGTTGATCGCTGCGGATGGCCGAGTACGGCGAAGTCTACCGGCGGGCTCACTACTACGACATCGCGTTTGCCCGCGACGTGACGCGTGAAGTGGACTTCGTCGTCGAAGAGTTCCGCCGTCTCGCCCGCCGTCCGCTCGGTTCGCTGCTCGAAATCGCCTGCGGTCCCGGCTACCACACACGCGGCTTCGCGCGCCGCGGCATCGCAACCTTCGCCCTCGACCTCTATCCCGAGATGATCGCGTTCGCCGAAGACCAGGCGAAGGCCGAGGGACTGGCCGGCATCCGGTGGATCGCCGCGGACATGCGGACGTTCGCGCTCAACCAGCCGGTCGATGCCGCGATCACAATGTACGATGCGCTCGACTGCCTGCTCGATGCCGAGGACGTCGTCGCTCATTTCAAGAACGTCGCCGCCAATCTGGTCGACGACGGCATCTACGTGCTCGAATTCACGCACCCGCGCGACACCGGGCTCACCGATTACGGCAGCTTTCACTACGCCGCCGAGCGGAACGGGACCAAGGTCCAGGTCAACTGGGCGATCAATCGCCCCGAAGCCGACCCGCTCACCCACATCTTCGAGGTCGAGACCGTCCTGCGCGTCACCGAACACGGCCGCGAAACCGTGATCGTCGACCGCGCCAAGGAGCGTTTCTTCACCGCACCCGAACTGGTCGCCCTCACCAAGCTCTCGCAATCGTTCGACGTCGCCGGCTGCTACGGCGATTTCGTATCCGGGCAGCGCATCGACAACAGCCCGGCGTCGCGTCGCATGATCTTTGTCCTACAGAAAAAGCGGAAGGCATCATGAAGGACGGTACCTCTCCTCGCACCGAGGAGCCTTACCCTAGTTACTTGTCGCCCAAGCTCGCAATCCGGCTCTGCAACGACGGCCGCGGCGCCGGGGTCTACGCCGCCAAACCGATCGAGAAGGGCGAGCTGCTCGCGGTCTGGGGCGGCCGCATCATCGACCGCGCCAGCGTCGCCGAGCTGGCCCCAGCCGAGCGGCGCTACGTCCTTCAGGTCGGCGACAACCGCTACCTCGCCTCGCTCGAACACGTCGACCCGCCCGACTACATCAACCACTGCTGCCACCCGAACGGCGGATTGCGCGGCGAAGACCAGCTGGTCGCGATGCGCAAGATCGCGGTCGGTGAGGAGGTCTCGTTCGACTACGCCACCACCGACAGTTGTCCGCTATTGGAATTCGCGTGCGAGTGCCCGAAACGAAGTTGCCGCCGCCGCGTCAGCTCCGACGACTGGAAGCGCGCGGACGTCCGGGCCCGCAACCGCGGCCATTTCTCGCCGTACTTGCAGCGGCGGATCGACGCCTTGAAACCGGTCGTGCGCGGCGGCGTCGCCGCCGACGGCGCCCGCGCCGCGTTCAGGCAAAGCGATCGCTGATCAGCGCGTAGAGCGCGCGCAGCCCCATCGCTTCGCCGCCGGACGGACGGCCCGGCCGCGCTTTCGCGTTCCACGCGTAGAGATCGACGTGGACCCAGCGCTTGGTCTGGGACACGAATTCCTTGAGAAAAAGCGCCGCCGTAATCGCCCCTGCGAAGCCCGAGTCGCTCGCGTTGTTGAGGTCGGCGACCGGCGTCTCGATATACTCGCGGTAGGGCGCCCACAGCGGCATTCGCCACAACGGATCGGCTTCGCTCTCGGCGGTTCGGGTCAACGCGGCCGCAACCTCGTCGTCCGGGGTGAAGAAAGCCGGGATGTCGGGCCCGAGCGCGGTCCGCGCCGCGCCGGTGAGCGTCGCGCAGTCGATCAATAGCTCGGGCGTTTCGCCATCGGCCAGCGCCAGCGCATCGGCCAGGATGACGCGACCCTCGGCGTCGGTGTTGCCGATCTCGACCGAGAGTCCACGCCGGGTCGGAATGATATCGCCGGGCCGCAGCGCGTTGCCGGCGACCGCATTCTCGACCGCCGGGATCAGAACGCGGAGCCGTACCCGCAGCCCGGCATCCATGATCATGTGGGCGAGCCCGAGCACGGTGGCGGCGCCGCCCATATCCTTCTTCATGAGCCGCATCGCCGACGCCGGCTTCAAATCGAGCCCGCCCGAATCGAAGCACACGCCCTTGCCGACCAGCGTCACCTTGGGTGCGTCGGCTTCACCCCAGACGATGTCGATCAACCGCGGCGGCCTAACGCTGGCGCGGCCGATCGCATGGACGGCCGGGAAATTGCGCGCGAGCAGCTCGTCACCGACGATCACGTCGCAGCCGGCATGGTGGTCGCGGGCGAGCGTCACCGCCGCCGCCGCGAGTTCGGCCGGTCCCAGACGCTCCGCCGGCTCGTTGACGAGGTCGCGGACGAGTTTGGTTGCCGTCACGGTGCGGCGGACGAGCCCGGCGTCGGCGGTCGAAGGCACCTCGAGTGTCGCCGGCGCGCGCTCACTGCCGTTGCCGTTACCGTTCTTCTTTCCCTTGTAGCGGTCGAACGCGTAATCGGCGAGTGCCCAGCCGATCGCCGCGGCGGTCGCCCGGCGCCGATCGAGCACCGCTTCGATCCGGTACGTGCCGGCCGGGAGGCGGCGGGTGAAGGGAGCGTACGACCAGAGGTCGGGTTTCTCGGGGACGCCGACGGCGACGCCAGCGATCCCCCCTTTTCCGTCGGGCACCAACACAAACTCGCCGGCCTTGGCTTGAAAACCGGACTGGCGGACCCATGACGCGACCGCCGGCGGCTGGCTGCCGAGCCAGCGATCGAGACCGGTCTTGTCGACCGGCCAAATCGGCTGGGCCTCGGCGGCAGTGGAGAAGGTGAGCGAGCGCATGGCCTTGCTGCTACAAACGGGGTTGGGGCGCGGCTTTGTAACACTCCCGGCCGCCGCCCGAAACGATCAACCGCCGCCGGTCGCGGCCCTCAGGCACGTCATGAGCCAGCTCACCCTCGTCCTCGCCAACAAGAACTACTCGTCGTGGTCGGTCCGGCCCTATTTCCTCTTGAAGCAAGCCGGCATCCCGTTCGACGAGATCGTGGTACCGCTCGACCGGCCCGATACGCGCGCCAAGCTGCTCGAGCATTCACCGGCGGCCAAGGCGCCGATCCTCA
>CAMDOQ010000133.1 GCA_945903685.1 Rhizobium sp. Q54 | reverse complement strand
GCCGGAGCAAGCCCTGGAACGTGATCGGGCCGACCGAGCCGGTCCGGATCAACTGGAGCCAATCCAGCAACTCCTCACGCTCGCGCGGCGGTCCGATCGTCTCCATGGGCGCACCCCTCCGGCTCCTGCCCGCCATGGCGGGTGGCTCTCTCCTTTACTTATGCAAGGTCTAGAGCGGGCTTAGATCGCGCGCTGAATGGGGGTTAAGCGGCGGAGTCGCGTTTGCGGCCGATCTTGGACTCCTCGCCTCGGATGAGGCGACGGAGGTTGCTCTCGTGGCGGACGATCACGAGGAGCGCCAGGAACAGCGCGAAGCCGGTGTGGGTGCGCGGCATCTCGCCCAAGTGCCACGCGAAGACCGGCGCGGCGGCAAAGGCGAGTACGGCGGCGAGCGATGAGTAGCGGAACAGGCCGGCGGCGGCGAGCCAGGTCGCGCAGGCCGCGATCCCGACCGGGAACGAAATAGCGAGCAACGCGCCGAGACCGGTGGCGACGCCCTTGCCGCCCCAGGCGCCGCGATAGGCGGCGGCAACGGCGAGCAAGCCGCCGAGCGCGACGAGGAACGGCCCATCGCTGAACGCGAGCGCGGTCGCGGCAACGACAGCGGCGAGCGCGAGCAGGCTGCGGCGCGCCTGGGTGCGGTCGCCGAACCCGAGCCAGGCCGGAAACAAGTGGCCGACGAATGCGCCACCGCCCACGAGCAGCGCGAAGTCGTGCGTGAGCCAGCGTTCGGCGAGCACGATGGGGACGATCGCTTTGGCGGCATCGAGCACGAGCGTTGCCGCCGCGAGGCCCTTGCGGCCGGTGCGGAGCACGTTGGTGGCGCCGATGTTGCCCGAACCGATCGCGCGCAGGTCGCCGGCCCCGGCGAGCCTGGTCAGAACCACGCCGAACGGGATCGAGCCCAACAGGTACCCGATCGCGGCGGCGGCCCAGAACGGCCACGTGTACGAAATGTCGCCGAGCGGGTCCGGCATGCCCGGCGTCGCGCCCTAGAGCCCGTGCCGGTGCACGATCTTGCCGTCGACCACCGTCATCACGGCGCGGCCTTGAACGGGGCGATCTTCGAACGCGGTGTTCTTCGACTTGCTCCGGAACTGCTCGGGGTCGATGACCCACGGCAGGTCGAGATCGAACACGATCAAATCGGCCGGCATGCCGGGTTTGAGTGCGCCGGCGCGGAGCCCGAGCAACTGGGCCGGCCGTGCCGTCAGCGCGCGCAAGACGTCGAGCAGCGGCACGCGGTCGTTGTGGTGGAGCTCGAGGCTCACCGGCAGCAGCGTCTCGAGCCCAATCACGCCATCTTCGGCGAGCGCGAACGGCAGGCGCTTGCTGTCCTGGTCTTGCGGGTCATGGCACGACGCGATCACGTCGATGGTGCCGTCGCGCAGGCCCTCGACCACCGCCAACCGGTCTTCCTCGGTGCGGAGCGGCGGCGAGGTCTTGGCGAAGGTACGATAGGCGCCGACCGCGTTCTCGTTGAGCGCGAAGTGATAGGGCGCGACCGCGCAGGTCACCGGGAGCCCGCGCGCCTTGGCGCGGCGCACCGCATCGATTGCGGCTGCGGTCGAGATCGAGGCGACGTGGTAGCGGGCGCCGGTCATCTCGACCAGGCGAATGTCGCGCTCGACCATGATGGTCTCGGCCTCGGTCGGAATCCCGGCCAGGCCCAGCCGGGTCGCGACCTCGCCCTCGTTCATGTGCCCCGACTGGCCGAGGGTTGGTTCCTGCGCGTGCTGCATCACCAGCATGTCGAAGCTCGACGCATAGGCGAGCGTGCGGCGCATCACTTGGGCATTGGCGACGGTGTGGCTGCCGTCGGTAAGCGCGACCGCGCCCGCGGCCTTGAGCAGGCCGACCTCGGTCATCGCCTCGCCCTTCAAGCCCTTCGTGATGGCGGCGGTCGGCAACACGTGGACATCCGCGGTGTCGCGGGCACGCCGCGCGACGAACTCGACCAGCGCGACGTCGTCGATGACCGGATCGGTGTCGGGCATGGTGATGATGGTGGTAACGCCGCCGACCGCGGCGGCGGCGCCGGCGCTGGCGAGCGTTTCCTTGTGTTCCTCGCCGGGTTCGCCGGTGAAGACGCGAAGGTCGACGAGGCCGGGCGCGAGGCAAAGGCCGCGGCAGTCGATCACTTCGATATCGCGCGGGATGCCGTCGGCGAACACGCGCGGCCCGACGTCGGCGATCATGTGACCGTCGACCAGGAGCGCGCCGCGTTCGTCCCGGCCCGAGGCCGGATCGAGCAGGCGGGCGTTGGTGAAGACGCGGCGCTTGCCTTCGGTCACGGTCCGAACAGGGCGCTGCGCAGGCGCTCGACGTTGGCGCCGCGGTTGGCGGCAGGCAGCAGGAGCGCGTGCAGGCACGCCATCCGCACCGCGACCCCCATCTCGACCTGCTCGCGGATAACGCTGCGGTCGATATCGTCGGCCAGCACGGTGTCGATCTCGACGCCGCGGTTCATCGGCCCGGGATGCATGATGAGCGCGTCCGGCTTGGCGCGGGCGAGCTTCTCCTTGTCGAGCCCATAGAAGTGGAAGTACTCGCGGATCGACGGCACGAAGGCGCCATGCATGCGCTCGGTCTGCAGCCTGAGCATCATGATCGCGTCGCAGTCCTCGAGCCCGCGCTTCATGTCGTGGAAGACCTTGACGCCGAGTCGGTCGACGAAGCGCGGCAGCAAGGTGGGCGGCGCGATCACGCGAACCTCGGCGCCCATCGTCGTCAGCAGGTGGATGTTCGAGCGCGCGACCCGCGAATGCAGGACGTCGCCGCAGATCGCCACCACGAGGCCGGCGAGTTTGTTGCGGCGCCGGCGGATCGTGAGCGCGTCCAGCAGTGCCTGGGTCGGATGCTCGTGGCTGCCATCGCCAGCGTTGATGACCGCGCCGTCGACTTTCTGCGACAACAGCTCGACCGCGCCCGAATCGTGATGACGGACGACCAGCACATCCGGGTGCATCGCGTTCAGCGTCATCGCGGTGTCGATCATGGTCTCGCCCTTCTTGATGGACGAGCCCTCGACCGTCATGTTGATGACGTCGGCGCCGAGGCGCTTGCCGGCCAGCTCGAACGAGGTCCGGGTGCGGGTCGACGATTCGAAGAACAGGTTGATCTGGGTGCGGCCGCGCAAGACCGACTGCTTCTTCTCGACCTGGCGGTTGACCTCGACGTAGGTGTCGGCGAGGTCGAGGAGCGCGTTGATTTCGGGGACTGATAGCCCCTCGATCCGCAGCAGGTGGCGGTGCGAGAAGTTGATCGACGCCGGGGCGTTCATTAAAGCGCCACTATAGGGCGCGTACCGCGCGGCGCAAGCAGAGTCAGACCGCGCGTCACCCAGCGCGGGCAAGGCTGTCGAGAAAGCCCTGGAGGATGTAGGTCGCGGCCGCCTGGTCGACGACCGCGGCGCGGCGGCGGCGCGAGAGATCGGCATCGATCATCTGCCGCGTCACGGCGGCGGTCGAGAGCCGCTCGTCCCAGAACGCGATCGGCAAGCCGGTCGCGGCGGTGAGATTGCGGACGAAGGCCCGTACCGACTGTACGCGCGGGCCTTCGCTGCCGTCCATGTTGAGCGGGAGCCCGACCACGAAGCCGCCGGCGCCGGTCGCGGCGATCTCGGCGGCCAAGACCTTGAGGTCGGCGGCGAGGCGGGTTCGTTTGAGCGTCATCCGAGGCGTTGCGACCTTGAATGCCGGGTCGGAAACCGCGATCCCGATCGTCTTGGTGCCGAGGTCGAGCCCGAGCAGCCGCGCGCCGGGCGCCAACGCGGCGACTAGGTCGCGCGGCGTGAACGCGCCGGGTTGCGAGCCGCTCACCGCGTCACGCCCACAGGACAGGGACCGTATAAGCGATAAACGCCCGATCGGCGCTCACGATCGTGGCGCCTTCCTCGAGCGCTTGCGCGATCAGCAAACGGTCGAACGGATCGCGATGGTGGAGCGGCAGGGCGCGAACGCGGAGCGTGTGCTCGATCGTCACCGGCAGCTTGGCCGCACCCACGCGACCGAGCGCGGCGACCAGCTTTGGCAGGTCGACCTCGATCCTGCCGAGTGCCGACTTGATGGCGATTTCCCAGGTGCTCACGGCGCTGACAAAAAGGGCGTTGGCCTTACTCTGTCAAGCCCGCGCCTGACGGCGTGTTCCACCGCGCGTTTGTTGGTCAAGGTCGTTTGCCGCCATGCGGTCCGTGCTATATGAGCTTCCGCGCCGCTTGACCGTGCGGCAAGATGCCGAAAGTTATTGATAGGTCAGGCTTTCAATCATGGCTCTCGACGATAAGACCGTCCGCAAGATCGCCCACCTCGCCCGGATCGAGGTGACCGAGCCTGAGGTCGCGCACTATGCCAAGGAGCTGAACCACATCCTCGGCTGGATCGAGCAGTTGGGCGAGGTCAACACCAAGGATGTCGCGCCGATGACCCGCGTCGTCGATGTCAAGCTGCCGCGCCGCCCGGACATCGTCACCGACGGCGACAAGCAGGCCGACATCCTCGCCAACGCGCCGGCGACTGCGGCCGGCTACTTCGTCGTGCCCAAGGTCGTGGAGTAGCGGATGGCCGACCTCGTCGATCTCGACCTCGCGGCCGCTCGCGACGGTCTCGCCAAGAAGGCGTTCAGCGCGACCGAACTCGCATCGGCCCACGTTAAGGCGATGGAGGCGGCGCGCGGCTTGAACGCGGTGATTGTCGAGACGCCGGAGCGGGCGCTCGCCGACGCCAAAGCCGCCGATGCTCGTCGGGCCAAAGGCGAGAGCCTGGGTGCGATGGACGGCATTCCGGTCACGATCAAGGATCTCTTCTGCACCCGCGGTATCGAATCGCGGGCGTGCTCGAAAATCCTGACCGGGTTCAAGCCGCCCTACGAATCGACGGTGACCGCAAATTTGTGGAAAGCGGGCGCGGTCATGTTGGGCAAGACCAACATGGATGAGTTCGCGATGGGGTCGTCCAACGAGACCAGCGCGCTCGGGCCGGTGGTGAGCCCGTGGCGGCGGCGGGGCGACAATCGGCCGCTGGTGCCGGGCGGCTCGTCCGGCGGTTCGGCCGCGGCCGTGGCGGCGGGCATCGGCCTGGGCGCGACCGGCTCCGATACCGGCGGCTCGATCCGCCAGCCGGCCGCGTTCTGCGGCATCGTCGGAATCAAGCCGACCTACGGCCGCTGTTCGCGCTGGGGCATGGTCGCGTTCGCGTCCTCGCTCGATCAGGCGGGTTCGTTCGGCCGCACGGTGCGCGATGCCGCGATCATGCTCCGTGCGATGGCCGGGTTCGACCCGATGGACTCGACGTCGGTCGATCGGCCGGTGCCGGACTACGAGGCCGCGCTTACCGGCAACGTCAAGGGGCTCCGCGTCGGCATTCCCAAGGAGTACCGGGTTCCGGGCATGCCGGCCGCGATCGAAGAGTTGTGGCAGCAGGGCATTGCCTGGTTCAAAGCGCTGGGCGCCGACATCGTCGACATCAGCTTGCCGCATACCAAGTACGCGCTCCCGACCTACTACGTGATCGCGCCCGCCGAGGCGTCCTCGAACCTCGCCCGCTACGACGGCGTCCGCTATGGGCGCCGGGTCGAAGGCGAGGGCGTGATCGGCACCTACGAGAAGACGCGGGCCGCCGGGTTCGGCGCCGAAGTCAAACGCCGCATCATGATCGGTACCTATGTGCTCTCGGCCGGCTATTACGACGCCTACTACCGGAAGGCGCAGCAAGTGCGCGCCTTGATCGCGCGCGACTTTGCGCACGCCTATGAAAAAGTCGACGTCATCCTGACGCCGACTACGCCCTCAGCCGCGTTCGCGCACGGCGAAATCGCCGGCGATCCGCTCGCGATGTACCTGAACGATGTGTTCGCGGTCCCGGCGAGCCTGGCGGGGCTACCCGGCATTCATGTACCGACCGGTTTGACGAGCGAAGGGGCGCCGCTCGGACTCCAAATCCTGGGTCGGACGTTCGATGAGCCGACCGTGCTCAACGCCGCCTATGCGCTCGAACAGGCGGCAAAATTTGCGACGCGCCCGAGCCCATGGTGGAGGCACTAATGGCGGAGACCGCTCCCTATCGGATCGAGGGCACGACCGGCGCGTGGGAAGTCGTGATCGGCCTGGAAGTGCACGCCCAGGTGCTCTCGAACGCCAAGCTCTTTTCGGGGGCGGCGACCTCGTTCGGCGCCGAGCCCAATTCGCAAGTCTCGCTGGTCGATGCGGCGATGCCGGGGATGTTGCCGGTCATCAACGACTATTGCGTCCACCAGGCGGTCAGGACCGGGCTCGGATTGAATGCCGCCGTCAACCTCTATTCGGTGTTCGACCGCAAGAACTACTTCTATCCCGATCTGCCGGCTGGATATCAGATCTCCCAGTACACCCAGCCGGTGGTCGGCAAGGGCGAGATCTTCCTCGACCTTCCCGACGGCTCG
>CAMDOQ010000132.1 GCA_945903685.1 Rhizobium sp. Q54 | reverse complement strand
TGAACGTCACCCTTGACGGTGGCGAGCAACACCCGGCCGACCGGCCTCGAGGCTTCGTCCTTTTCGGCTTCAATGAACGGCGTGAGATAGGCAACCGCTTTCTTCATGACGCGGGCGCTCTTCACCACCTGCGGCAGGAACATCTTGCCGGCGCCGAACAAATCGCCGACCACGTTCATGCCTTCCATTAGCGGCCCTTCGATCACCGCCAATGGCCGCGGCGCGCTCTGGCGCGCCTCTTCGGCATCGACTTCGACGAAATCGGCGATGCCGTGTACGAGCGCATAAACCAGTCGCGCTTTGACGTCGGTATTACGCCAACCCAGGTCGGTTTCGACCTTGGTGCCGGCACCGCGATAGCTCTCGGCCAACGCCAGCAAGCGGTCGGTCGCGTCGCGCCGGCGGTTGAGGACTACGTCCTCGATAGCGTCGCGCAAGTCGCGCGGAATGTCTTCATAGACCGGGAGCGCGCCGGCGTTGACGATGCCCATGTCGAGGCCAGCGTCGATCGCGTGGTAAAGGAACACCGCATGCATCGCCTCGCGGACCCGGTTGTTGCCGCGAAACGAGAACGAGAAGTTGGAGATACCGCCCGACACGTGGGCATGCGGCAGGTCGCGCTTGATGCGGCGCACCGCCTCGATAAAGGCGACGCCGTAGTCGTCATGTTCGGCGATGCCGGTCGCGACGGCGAAGACGTTGGGATCGAAAATGATGTTCTCGGGCGGGAAGCCGACGCGCTCCACCAGCAGACGGTAAGCGCGGGCCGCAATCTCGACTTTGCGCGCGGCGGTATCGGCCTGCCCCGTTTCGTCGAACGCCATCACCACGACCGCGGCGCCATAGCGGCGCACCTGACGCGCCTGACGCAGGAACGGCTCCTCGCCCTCTTTCAGGCTGATCGAGTTGACGATCGACTTGCCCTGCACGCATTTGAGTCCGGCTTCGATCACCGACCACTTCGAGGAGTCGATCATGATCGGCACGCGCGCGATGGCCGGCTCCGAGGCGACCAGATGGAGGAAGCGCGTCATCGCCGCCTCGGAGTCGAGCATCGCCTCGTCCATGTTGACGTCAATGATCTGGGCACCTGACTCGACTTGCTGGCGCGCGACCGCGAGGGCCGCCTCGTAGTCGCCGGCCATGATCAACTGCTTGAACTTGGCCGAGCCGGTGACGTTGGTGCGTTCGCCGATATTGACGAACGTGGCCGAGCGAGTCATGACGCGAGCTCGAACGGTTCGAGGCCGGCCAGGCGGAGCCGCGGCGGCGGCGCCGGCACCGCGCGGGGCGACACGCCGGCGACCGCGTCGGCGATCGCGGCCATGTGCTCGGGCGTGGTGCCGCAGCAGCCGCCGACCAGATTGAGAAGTCCGGCACGCGCCCATTCGCCGAGCTGGCTCGCCATCGAGGCGGGCGTATCGTCGTAACCGCCGAACTCGTTGGGCAGCCCGGCGTTGGGATAGGCGCTTACCAACGTGTCGGCGACGCGTGCCAGGTCGGCGACATAGGGGCGCATCTCGCGGGCGCCGAACGCGCAGTTGAGACCGACGCTCCACGGCCGTGCGTGACGGACCGAAACCCAGAACGCTTCGGTGGTCTGGCCCGATAGGGTACGGCCGGAAAGGTCGGTGATGGTGCCCGAGATCATGAGCGGCACGGAAGTGCCGCGTTCTTCGAACAGAGCGTCGATCGCATACAGCGCCGCCTTGGCGTTCAGGGTGTCGAAGATGGTCTCGACCAGCAGCAGATCGACGCCGCCATCGAGCAGGCCGCGCGCCGCCTCGCCGTAAGCAGCCGTCAGCTCATCGAACGTCACGCTGCGGTGGCTCGGATTGTTGACGTCGGGCGAGATCGACGCGGTCTTGTTGGTCGGCCCGATCGCGCCGGCGACGAAGCGGGGGTGCTTGGGATCGCGCTGGGTGGCGGCGTCGGCGGCCTGGCGTGCGATCGCCGCGCCGACCCGGTTGATTTCGTAGGCAAGCGCCTCGGTGCCATAGTCGGCCTGCGAGATTCGCGTCGCGTTGAAGGTGTTGGTCTCGACCACGTCGACGCCGGCAGCGAAGAACCGTTCGTGAATCCCGAAGATGATTTCGGGATGGCTCAAATTGAGCAGATCGTTGTTGCCGCGCAAATCGTGGGGGTGGTCGGCGAACCGGGCGCCGCGATAGTCGGCTTCGTCGAGCTCGTGCGCCTGGATCATCGTGCCCATGGCGCCGTCGATGATGAGAATACGCTCGCGCGCTTCGTGCTCGAGATATGGACGGACGGCGGTCACGGTCATGCGGCCCCGTTCGCGCCCGGCCGGGCGGCGGTCGGCCGCAAGCCTAAGATGTGGCAAATCGCGTAGGTCAGGTCGGCGCGGTTCAGCGTGTAGAAGTGGAACTCGTCGATCCCGGCCTGCTGCAGCCGGCGACACTGCTCGGCCGCGACAGTTGCGGCCACGAGCTTGCGCGTATCGGCGTCGTCGTCGAGGCCATCGAACAGGCGCGACAGCCAGGCGGGAACGCCGGTGCCGCACGCGGCGCTGAAGCGCACGACTTGCGCGAAATTGGTGACCGGGAGGATTCCCGGCACGATCGGCACCGCAACCCCGGCGGCGCGGGCGCGGTCGCGAAAGCGAAGATAGACATCGGGATCGAAAAAATACTGGGTGATGGCGCGGCACGCACCGGCGTCGACTTTGCGTTTGAGATTGTCGACGTCGTCCGCAGCGCTCCGCGCCTCCGGGTGGACCTCGGGATAGGCGGCGACGCTCACTTCGAAGTCGGCGATCCGCTTCAACCCGGCGACCAGCTCGGCGGCGTAGTGGTAGCCGTCGGGATGCGGGATGTAGGAACCGGCGCCGTTCGGCGGATCGCCACGCAGCGCGACGATATGGCGGATACCGCTTTGCCAGTACTGGTGCGCGACCTGGTCGACCTCGGCACGCGAGGCGCCGACGCAGGTGAGGTGGGCGGCGGGATTGAGACCGGCCTCGCGTTCCAGCCGCTCGACGATGGCGTGGGTACGTTCGCGCGTGCTGCCGCCGGCACCGTAGGTGACCGAGACGAACCGCGGTGCCAGCGGCGCGAGCCGCGTGACCGTCCGCCACAGCGCCGCTTCGAGCTCGGGCGTCTTGGGCGGAAAAAATTCGAACGAGGCGCCGATCGCCGGCCGCGCCGGGCCGGCTTCGAACGTGAGCCCGCCGACCCCGGCGGCAGCGATCGGCCGGGCGGCGGTCATTCGGCGGCCTTCGGTACCGTGCCGGCGGCGCGCGCCCCGGCGCGAACCGCTCGCCACATTACGACGGTGAGCGGCGTACCTTCGAAGCGGCGCGCCGGTTCGGGCCGGAGCCGGTTGACGCGGAGCCAGCCGTTGACTTCGTCATCGCTAAACCCGAGCCGGCGATGCGCGTGGTCAGCGCGCAGATGCTCCAGCGCATGCGGGGCGAAGTCGACGATCACGATCTCGCCGCCCGGCTTGAGCGTGCGCGCCGCTTCGGCGATCGCGCGCGCCGGGTCGGAGGCGAAATGCAGCACTTGGTGGAACGTCACCGCATCGACCGCGGCTTCATCGAGCGGGAGTGCGTACATGTCGGCGTGGCGAACGTAGCAGTTGCGCAGACCCGCGCGTTCGAGATTGGTGCGCGCGACTTGGAGCATTTCGCGCGAGAGATCGATACCGATGCCGCGTTCGACATGGCGGCCGAGAACCTCGAGCACGCGACCGGTGCCGGTACCGACATCCAAGAGGTCGGTGACGCCGCGTCCGGCGAAGACTTCGAGCAGCGCCCGCTCGACATCGCTGTCGGGTACGTGCAACGCGCGAATTTCATCCCACCGCGAGGCGTTGGCGCGGAAATAGGCGGCGGCGATTTCGCTCCGTGTCGCTTTGACTGCGTACAGACGCTCGCGATCGCGTCCCAATCGGGGGTCGGCGGTATCGAGTGAGGTTACGACGTGATGCGCCAGATCCGCGCCCTCGCCGGTGTCGGCCAGCCGGAAGAACACCCACGCCCCCTCGCGAAATCGCGACAACAGACCGGCGTCGCAAAGCAACTTCAAGTGTCGCGACACCCGCGGCTGGCTTTGACCGAGCACCTGGGCGAGCTCGGATTCGGTCAGCTCGCCCTCGGCACAGAGTGCGAGTAGCCGTAATCGCGATTCCTCGCCCGCCGCCTTCAATCCACGGAGAAGTCGGAGCACATCGACCTACCCAGTTTGCCGTCGCCGGCCCTTGCGTGGCCGGGTTGACGTGGTTCGTACGTTCGGATGACGATATTCTAAATGTATTAAATAACAATATATTTATATCCCCTGAAGGAAGCCAACCTCAGCGGCTGGAAAAGCTCAACCGATAGTATGTACGAGAGGGGATTCCGGGCCACAGCGGCGCCAAAAATTGCCACACCGAACGCCACGCTTGCTGGTACCGCGCAATCCGATGTGATACGGAGAACAGTCTTATTATCCGGGGGTTTACCGGACGGTATGGAGACCTGTGCCCAAGTGGCGACCACGGTTGAGGTCGCTGCAGGGCGCCGATAAGAGGACGGGGAAGGATCGATAGGCGGAGGCAATCCGCCTGTCGGACGGCGTCGAGCGAGAAACGTCATAACAACACGAGTGGTCAGTAGCGTCATATGAAGATCCGAGGATTGGGGAACCGGGCGTTTCAGTTCGCCGCGGCGCTAGCCACTGTCGCGCTGGCGGCGTGCGCAACGCCGCCGCAAGAAGCGGAAGCGCTCAAGGAGTTCCGCGAGGCCAACGACCCGGTCGAACCGCTTAACCGTTACTTCTTCGACGTCAACAACTTCCTCGACAAGCTGATTCTCAAACCGGTCACGCAAGGCTACCTCCTGCTACCGGACGGCCCGCGCGCCGGGGTCACCAATTTCCTCCGCAACTTAGATGGGCCGGTCATTCTGGCGAACGATTTGCTGCAAGGTAAACTCGACCGCGCCACCATCACGGCCGAGCGTTTCGCCATCAACACCACGATCGGCGTCGGCGGTCTTTTCGATATCGCGACCGACGCCGGCATCGAACGACACGTCGAGGATTTCGGCCAGACGCTCGGCTACTGGGGCGCGAGCGAAGGTCCCTATCTCGTGCTGCCGCTGCTCGGCCCGGCGCCGCCGCGCGACCTCGTCGGCCGTGTCGCCGACTATTTCATGGATCCGTTGACGTGGGTTGCGATCAACAGCGACGAGCGTTGGGTCGCCCCGGTGCGCTTCACCGCCGAGCTGATCGACTTTCGCGCCCGCAATTTCGACGAGATCGACAAGATCGAGCGCGAAGCCGTCGACCTCTACGCCCGGGTGCGGAGCGCCTATCGGCAGAGCCGCGCCGACGATATTCGCGATGGCAAGGGCGGGCCCCTGGTGCCAGTGCCGCAGATCTCGATCACCGACGAAGCGCCGCGCAAGGTTTCGCAGGGCGATTAACGGCCGATTCGAACCATGATCAGGCGCGCTGCAACGGGCCTCGCCGGGCTATGGCTGCTGCTGATGGCGGCGGTAACGGGTGCCGCTGCCCCTAATCTCAACACCCAGGATGCGGCGAGTTTCATCCAGTCGCTCGGCGAGGAAGCGATCCAGATGCTGAGCGACAAGACGCTCAGCGAAAAAGACCGTCTCTTACAGTTCCGGACCCTGCTGCACGCCGGTTTCGACATGAAGACGATCGGGCGCTTCACGCTCGGCCGCTACGGGACGCGGGCAAGCAACGCCGAGGTCGAAGAATTTCAGCGCCTGTTCGACGAGTACGTCGTCCAGACCTACGCCTCGCGGCTCGGTCAATACTCGGGCGAGAAGCTTCAGATCGGCTCCGCCCGCAAGGATGAAACCGGCGACATCCTAGTCGGTTCGGAGATCGTGCCGCGCGAGGGGCCGCAAATCCGAATCGAGTGGCGGGTCCGCGGCGAGCCCGGCAAGTTCAGGATTATCGACGTGATCGTCGAGGGTGTCAGCATGGCGATCACCCAACGCTCGGAGTTCAGCGCGGTGATCCAACGCTCGGGCGGCAAGATCGACGGCCTGATCAGCGAACTCCGCCGCAAGCTGCCGCCCTCCTACTAGCCCCCCTCGGGCGCGCTCCCTCACCCCTCCCCCAATAAGGTGGCGGCGGATTGGGGGTCTCCAGTCCTAGCTCCGCGCGATCGGCCGGTACTTGACCCGATGCGGTTGATCGGCGTCGGCGCCCAGGCGCCGCTTGCGGTCGACCTCGTAGTCGGCGTAGTTGCCCTCGAACCACTCGACGTGGGAATCGCCCTCGAACGCCAGCATGTGGGTGGCGATGCGGTCGAGAAACCAGCGGTCGTGCGAGATCACCAACACGCAGCCGGCGAACGATGTCAACGCTTCTTCCAGCGCGCGCAGCGTATCGACGTCGAGGTCGTTGGTCGGCTCGTCGAGCAATAGCACGTTGGCGCCCGACTTCAGCATCTTGGC
>CAMDOQ010000131.1 GCA_945903685.1 Rhizobium sp. Q54 | reverse complement strand
CACGACCGTGCTTGCCGGAAGGCGCGAGATATCGCTCGAACCCAGCATGACGGTGCCGGCGGCTTTCGGCAGAAGCCCGGCGATCGCCTCGACGGTCGAGGTCTTACCGGCGCCGTTCGGACCCAAGAGCGACACCGACTCGCCCGGCTCCAGTCGGAACGAAAGGTCGTGGACCGCGACCACCGGGCCGTAGGCGACTTTCAAGCCGTTGACCGCAAGCGCTGTCATCTAGCCCTCGCCGAAATAGACGCGCCGGACGTCGGCGCTCTTGATGACTTCGGCCGGGGCGCCTTCGGCGATGATGCGGCCGTTCGACATGACCGACAGGCGCTCGCACAGGTCGACGACGAAGCGGATATTGTGCTCGATCACGAACATGGTGACGCCGAGCTCGCGATTGAGCGAGCGCAACAGCTCTTTCAGGCGCTCTTCTTCCTCAGCCCCGACGCCCGAAACCGGCTCGTCCAACAAGATCAACTTGGGTTTCGATACGATCGCGCGCGCGATTTCGACCCGCCGCTGATTGCCGAGCGAGAGCGACCCGGCCGCCTCATCGGCGACGTTGGCCAGGCCGACGGCATCGAGGGCGTTCAGCGCCAGTTCGCGCCGGCCGCGACTGGCGCGGCCGCCGACCGCCTCGTCGATGCTGTGCCAAAGTGAGGCGACGACGTCGTTCTCGCCCAAACCGATGATGACGTTGTCGAGGCACGAGAGCGTCCGATAAACGGCGACATTCTGGAAGGTGCGCGCGACGCCGAAGCGGATACGGGTGCGCGCCGGTTCGTCAGCCATGCGGCGTCCGAAAATCTCGATCGTTCCCTCGTCGGCCGGGATGAAACCGGAGATCGTGTTGAAGAACGTCGTTTTGCCGGCGCCATTCGGCCCGATCAGGCCGTGCAGCGAACCGGCGGCGACGGTGAGGTCGACCGCGCTCACTGCTTTGAGGCTGCCGTAGCTCTTGGAGACGCCTGCGGTCTTGAGGGCGACCAGCCCTTTGGGGTCGCTCAAAGGATGCGTACCGGCGACGCGGCCGAGCGCGGCGGCACGGATCGGGGCGCTGGGACGGTCGGGCGGCGGCGCTTTGGTGCGCTTGACGCCGAGCGCGGCGGCGACCCGGCTATAAAGTTCGACCAGCCCGCCCGGCAGAAACACGATCACGGCGATCACGATCGCCGCGTAGACCAGTTCCTGGTACTCGTCGACCACGCGCAGGAGTTCGGGACCCGCACGCAAGAGACCGCCGCCGATGATGCCGCCCCACAGCGACGTCATGCCCCCGACGATCGGATAAGCGAGCATCAGGACCGACGTCAGAATGCCGTACTGGTCGGGATCGAGGATGCGGATTTCGGGCGCAAACAGCGCGCCGCCCAAGGCGATGATCGCCGAGGAAATCACGAACGCCATCACCTGATAGCCGGCGACGTTGATGCCGAACGCCTCGGCGCCGACTTCGGTGGCGCTCATCGCCTTGAGTGCTTTGCCGAAGTGGCCGCGGATCAGGATGCCGGCGAACAGGATCGACAGGCCGGCGAAGAACGCGATCAGGACCACGTACTCCCAATCGGCCTTGAGCGCGTAACCGGCGATCGTCGCCTGCGGCATGCGCAAGCCCTCGACCCCGCCGGTGAGCGAGTCCCACTCGCTGATGACGATGATCACCACGAACTGGAACACCATCGTCACCATCGCCAGATGGTGGCCGCGGAACCGAGTCGCGGGCAGGCCGAGCAGGAGCCCGCCCAGCGCGCCGAGCGCGGTCCCGAACGCAACGCCGACCAGGAACGGCGCATCCAAATGCACCATCATCGCGGCAGTGCCGTAAGCGCCCAAGCCCATCATCGCGCCGGCAGCGAGCGTGATCATGCGCGCCAGCCCGACCAGGATCACCAGCGCGACGCCGACCATGATCGCGACCAGCAGCAATGCGGCGACGTACTGGGTGTAGCGATCGAAGAACAGGCTGGCCGCCGCGCCGGCCCACACCAGGAGGACCGGCGCCGCGAGTTCCCGAAATCCGGTGCCATCGCGCTTCATGGCCGCCTCATACCTTGCGGACGCGCCCTTCGGGAAATAGGCCCTCGGGCCGGATCATCAGCACGGCGAACAGGATCAGGAACGAGATCGCGCTCTTGAGGCCGGCCGAGATGTAGGCGGCGGCGACGTTCTCGAGAATGCCGAGGATCAGACCGCCGAGGATCGCGCCGCGGAGCGAATCGAAACCGCCGATCACGGCGGCGACGAACGCCGGCACGATGGTCGCGACCATCAGTTCGGGCGAAACGCCGAGCGAGGGGGCGCTGAACACGCCGGCCAAACCGGCGAGGCCGCCGCCGACGAACCACGCGAACACGTAGACGCCGTCGACCGAATAGCCGCAGAGTTGGGCGCCGCGAATGTTCTGCGCCATTGCCCGCATGCTCCGCCCCAAGCCCGCTTGTGCGAACAGGAGCGCCCCCAAGATCGCGAACAAGAACGCGCCGGCGATGATCCACATCGACTCCTGGGTGATGATGAGATCGCCCAGGAACAGCGGATCGCCCTCGAGCACCGCCGCCACCGCCAGCATTTCGACGTCGTAAGGGAGGCGGACCGCCTCCTGGAGCGCGATTGCCAGGAACACGGTGGCGATGATGACGATGAACATGTCGGCGCGCCGGATCGGGCGCAGGATCGCGAACTCGAGAAATGCCGACACCGCGCCGACCAGGGTCGGTGCCAGGACGTACACGGCCCAGTACGGAAGCTTGAACAGCTCGAGTAGGAAAAACGTGACGTAGGCGCCCAGCATAATGAGCGCGCCGTGCGCGAAGTTGACGGTCTTGGTCGCTTTGTGGATGACGACGAGGCCGATCGCGCCCAAGGCGTAGATGGCGCCGAACTTAAGGCCGCCGACCAGGACGAACAGAAAATCGATCAGCATCGAGTGCGCCGCGACGAGGTTGACGAAACCGCTCGCCTCACCGCATGCAAAGGCCCTCCCCCCGGGAGGGGTAGAGGGCCTTCGTCACGCGATCGGAACGGGTCAGCTACCGCCGCCGACGTCGAACACGTATTCGGCGCCGGGCCGCACCACCCACTTACCGTTCTTGAGCTCGACCTGATACATGCGGTCGTTGCCCTGGATGTCCTTCGGCCCGAACGACTCCGGCGACGAAATGTCGGCCGCCCACGATCCCAGTTCGGAGGCGCGGACGTTGCGGAACGACTGGAACGCGGTGACGACGTTGTCCCAGGTCGGGGTCTGCCCGGCGCGCTTCAACGCCACAGCCATCATCATCATGCTGTTGTAGGCGGACATGTCGTAGAGGTTCGGCCGTTGCGGCGGCGGGCTGGTGTACGCCGCCTTCCACGCCTTTTCGAACTTCTGCATCTCGACCTTGTCCTCGCCGAAGTAGTAGGGGAAGAACCACTCCGAGCGGACGCCTTCGCCGAGCTTGCCGACGATCGGCGCGAACGCGTCGGTCGCGGCCGAGCCGGCCAGCACCCACTTGACGCCGCGGACGCCTTTTTCCGGCGCCTGCTTGATGATGAAGCCGGCCTCGGCCGCGTCGGCCGCGAGTATGACGACATCGGGTTTCGCCTTAGCGATCGCCACCAGCGGCGCGGTCATATCGCGGGCGCCGGAGTCGATTTCCTCGACCACCGAGAGCTGAATCTTGGCGGCCTCGATCTTGGGCTTGAGGCCGTCGGCGACCGACTTGTGGTAGGCGAGGCGGGTCACCACGAGGGCGACGTTCTTGGGCGTGCCCCACGAAGTCGTAATCCGGAACATCGACTCGGCTAGGAACTTCGCGTGCGGGACGGTACCCGAAAACATATTGGGCGCGAACGGATCGTAGTACTTGGGCACTGCCACCGTGAGCGCGTAGGTCGGGATCTTCTTCTCGCGGAGGTAGTCGGCGGCAGCCGCGGCCCCGGTCGAGCCGGAGCCGATCATGACGGCGAACACCTGATCCTGCTCGACCAGCTTGCGGGCCGCCGCCTGGAACTCGGCCGGCGTGCCGCCGGCTTCGTAGATCAGGCGTAGCTTGCGGCCGTTGATGCCGCCATTGGCGTTGATCTGGTCGACTGCGAGCTGCATGCCGTCGCGGCTGGCGGCGCCGATGAAGGCGATCGGGCCGGTAATGGCGCCAAATCCGCCGATCTTGATTTCGGTCGCACTAACCCCTTGCTGGGCCGATGCCGGGGCCGCGACCATCGTCAACGATGCGAGCGCGGTCGCAGCCAGACCGGTTCGCCACAAAGAACGGGCGTTCATGATTTTCCTCCTCGAGGGACGTTGCCGTAGTGTCTCCCAAACGCCGGCCTGGCATCGCACGGCCCACGCTCCTGTCGCGGGCGTGCGGAGTGGGTGCCGACCGGCGCACGTCGACGATTGATGCACGAGAAAAAACAACGAGTCAATCGAGCCCGGCCCGCACCGAAAACGACGTTTCGGCCGGTAAACGGGGCACGCCCTCGACGGCGACCGCGGTCCAGAGGTAAACATCGAGATCAACGAAAGAGGGTGCGATGAAGCCAGCCAGCAACCGCGCGCGAACGATGGTATCGCCTGACCAGATGTCGGATGAATACCGGACCATGCTCGTCAAGATGCTGACGGTGCAGATGTCGTCGGAATATGCGACCCCGATTATGGTGCCGTGGCTGACGCGCGCGCCCAGCGCCGACGAGCGGATCGAAGAAGCTCTCGCCTTCGCCGACGAGATGCGGCATGGCAAAGGCGTCGCCGACATTCTCCGGGCGATCGGGTTCGACCCCGATCCGCTGATCGAGGAAGCGCAGCGCGGGCCCGAGCACGGCCGCCGCAAGCTCGATATCTTTCATGTCACCATCGATACCTGGGAAGAGCTCTGCATCTACCGGATGGTGGCCGAGCGCGCCGGCGCGATTCAGTCGCTCGGCACCGCGACCTCGACGTATTTGCCGCTCGCCGACTGGTCGTGCCGGAGCGCCTACGATGAGGGCGAAGTCCACTCGGCGCTCGGCCGCCGCCGCGTACCGAAATTGCTTCGGGAAGGGCGGGTCGAGGAACTCCAGCGTGCGCTCGACAAGTGGATGCCGCTCTCGACCGACATGTTCGGCCGGCCCGACTCGGCGAACGAGCAGAAATACCTGGATCTCGGCATCAAGAATCTCTCGAACCGCGAGCTCCGGCGTCGGTTCGCCGATGTGATGGAGAAGGAGATCGGCGAACTGAAACCGCTCACGCTGCCCGACCCCTATCGGGGCGGGCGCGAAACCTACGCGCCCTAGGCGGTGGCCGCCGGTCTATGTCGTCGCCGACGATCCTCGACCTGACGTCGCTACTGCCGGGGGCCTACTGCACCCGGCTCCTGGCCCAAACCGGCTGGCGGGTGATCAAACTCGAGCCGCCCGGCGGCGACATCATGCGGACGCTCGATCCTGAGCTTTTCGACGCCGCCAACGCCGGCAAGGAGACCGAGCAGGTCGACCTCAAGAGCGACGCTGGGCGGGCGCGGTTCGACGCTCTGCTTAAAAACGCCGATGCACTGGTCGAGAGCTTTCGGCCGCAAGCGGCTGCCAAGCTCGGGCTCGCGCCGGCGGCGCTGTGGCGGGTGCAGGACCCGCTGGTCGTCGCCTCGCTCCGCGGCTATCCCGACGGCCCACTCGCGGATCGGCCCGGCCACGACATCAACTATATGGCTGCTTCCGGCGCTGCCGCCGTAGCGGTCAGTCGCGACGGCCGGCCGGTTTATTGGGGCGTTCAGGTCTCGAACTTCGCGGCCGGCATGGCGTGCGCGTTCGCGATCCAAGCCGCGCTGCTCACGCCCGGCAGTCCCAAGCGCACCCACATCGAGATCGACTTGATGTCGGTCGTCCAGTCTTGGCACCTGCCGCGCGCCTTGGCCGCCCGCCGGGCCCGCGATGCCGACGCGTTCCGTACCTTCGTGGCGCCGCCCGGCTACGGTTTCTACGAAACATCCGACCATCGGCTGGTGTCGCTCGGCGTGCGCGAGCCCAAGTTTCAACGCGCACTCGCAACGGCGCTCGGGCTCGACGGGCTCGCCTCGCACGCAGCGGTCGCGGCGGCGGTCGGCCGCCGGCCGGCGGCCGACATCGAGCGCGCCTTTGCCGCGCACGACGTCCCGTTCGCTTGGGTCGAAGATGCGGCGGCGATGCTCGATCGGCCGCCCGCCGGGGTGCTCGCCGGGCTCGAACAGGACGGCCGCTGGCGCTTGGGCTTGGGCGGCCTCGAGCGCTGGGTCGGTCGGGAGCCGGCATGACGCTCGAGCGCTACGCCGTGCTCGCGGTTCAGACCGCCAACCCGATCGCCCGGGAGCCCGCCGATATCGCGGCCAACCTCAAGCGCACCGAGCGCCTGCTGCGACGCGGGCTCGCCGCGCACCGGCCGTTCGGCGCGCCGATCAAGCTCGTGGTGCTGCCCGAGTTCGCGTTTCAGGGCGTTCCCTACCTGAGCGTCGCCGAGATCAACGCGCACGCGGTCGCGGTCGAGCTGCCCGGGCCGATCGACGCCGCGCTCAAGGTGATCGCGGCCGAGCACGACTGCACGATCGTCGCCGGCACCGTGATCGAGCGCGACCCGGCGTACCCGGATCACCTCTTCAATACTGCTGCGGTCGTCGGCCCCTCGGGCCTGATCGCGAAAT
>CAMDOQ010000130.1 GCA_945903685.1 Rhizobium sp. Q54 | reverse complement strand
CGGCGCGATCGACTTGGGCC
Organism: Rhizobium sp. Q54; assembly: GCA_945903685.1. GTDB lineage: Bacteria > Pseudomonadota > Alphaproteobacteria > SHVV01 > SHVV01 > SHVV01. The sequence goes on along the minus strand of CAMDOQ010000130.1, from coordinate 6,687 downwards.
CCCTTCACTTGGCCGAGTTCGCCGCCGGCGCCACCGGTCACAACGTCCACGTCGGCGCCTGCCTGAACCCGTGGGACCCGGCGCGGACCCCAGGCGGATCCTCGACCGGCTCGGCGGTCGCGGTCGCCGCCCGACTTGCGTTCGGCTCGCTCGCCTCCGACACCGGCGGCTCGATCCGGCTCCCGGCCCACTTCTGCGGTGTGGTCGGCCTACGCCCCACCTACGGCCGCGTCAGCCGGGCCGGGGTCATGGCGCGGGCGTGGTCGATGGATGCGGTCGGCCCGATTGCACGCACCGTCGAGGACGCGGCCCTTCTCCTCGGCGCCATCGCTGGCGGCGATGCCGCTGATCCAACGACCGAGGACATCGCGGTGCCGGACTATGCGGCCGCGCTCGCGCGGTCGCTAAAAGGCGTTCGCATCGGCGTGCCGCGGAACTTTTTCTACGACCGCCTCGCCCCGCCGATCGGCGCCGCCCTCGAGGCGAGCTTCGCGATCTATCGCGAACTCGGCGCGGCGATCGTCCCGGTCGACGTGCCCGACATCGACCGCGCCTTCACCCTGGCCCAGGTCATCGCCAAAGCCGAAGCGGCGGCGCTGCACGAGCCCTGGATCAAGGGGCGTGCCGACGACTACGCGCCCGGCATCCGGAGCGAAATGGAAGCGGGGCTGCTGCTTCCGGCGGTCCGCTATATCGAAGCGCTGCGCCAACGCGGCCCGCTGCTCGCCCAGTTCCTTCGCGTCTTCGATAGCGTCGATCTCCTGCACACACCCGTCTATGACGACCCGACGCCGACAATGGCGGCGCTCGATCCGCAGTCGACCGCGGTCGCTTCGCACGTGATGGCAACGTTCGGGCGCCTCGCCCGGCCGTTCAGCTACCTGGGCGTACCGGCGTTGGGCGGTCCGTGCGGCTTCGCCGAGGGCATGCCGGTCGGCTTCCAACTGGTTGGGCGCCCGTTCGACGAAGCGCGGCTCCTGAATGCCGGCCATCGCTACCAGCGCGCAACCGACTGGCACCGCCGCGCGCCGCCGCTATGATCGGCCCATGAAAGCGATCGAATACCGCGCGTACGGCGAGCCCGATGTCCTCCAGCTGGTCGAGCGGCCGGATCCGGTGCCGGGTCCGGGCGAAGTGCTGATCCAGGTCCACGCCGTTTCGCTCGCGCCGGGCGACTGGAAGATGCGGCGCGGGCTCTTGAAGGACGTGTTCCCCGCCCGCTTCCCGGTGACGCCGGGGCGCGACGGCTCGGGCGAGATCATCGCCCTTGGCCCCGATGTCCGCGATTTCAAGCCCGGCGATGCGGTCGTGTTCATGACCGACCGCGTGACCTCAGGCAGCTACGCCGAACTGATCGTGCGCAAGCGCGACGCCATTGTCCGCAAGCCCGCGGGCGTCAGCCACATCGAGGCCGCCGCCGCTAACCACGCCGGTCTTTGCGCCTGGCTCGGGCTGGTCGATGCGGCGCGGATCGGGGCCGGCGCACGGGTGCTGATCCACGGCGCCGCCGGCGCAGTCGGGAGTTTCGCAGTCCAGCTCGCGCATCACGTGGGCGCCAAGGTTGCGGCGACCTGCCGCACCGGAAGCGTCGAATACGTCGCCGCGCTCGGCGCCCACACGGTCATCGCCTACGACCGCGACGATTTCGCGGCGATCTTGCGCGACTACGACGTAGTCTACGACCTGGTCGGCGGCGCGGTTCACGAGCGCTCGTATCGGGTCCTGAAGAAGGGTGGTCTGTTGCTCTATTTGATCGCGAAGCCCGTGGTCGAACGCGGCGCCGAGTACGGCGTCACCGTCAAGCGGGTCACGATCGACGAGCGGCCCGACGCGATTCAGGCGGTGATGGCGCTGGTCGCAGCGGGCGCGGTCAAGGCACAGGTCGATCGCGTTTTCCCCTTGGCCGAGGCCGCGGCCGCGCACCGCTTTCTCGAGGGACGCGAGCCGCGCCGCGGCCGCTGCGTGCTGAAAGTCCGATGACCGCCCGCCGTAAAGTCGGCCTGTTGCTGCCGTCCTCGAACACCTCGGTCGAGTACGACTTCCAGCGCCTGGTGCCGCGCCACGTGTCGCTGCACGCGGCGCGGATGTGGCTGACCGGGAGCGATGCCGCGGCCGCCCAGGCGATGAACGCCGAGCTCGATACCGCATCGCGCTACCTGGGCTCGGCCGGGCTCGACCTGATCGTCTATGCCTGCACCGGCGGCAGTCTCGATGCCGGCAGCATCGCCGAGCGGATTCGCTCCCACGCCGGGCCGGTGCCGGTGGTGGCGACCACACCGGCGGCCAAGCTCGCGCTCGACGCGCTCGGGATGAAGCGGATCGCGGTGGCGACGCCCTACCAGGACTCGATGACCGCGGCGATCGGCGCGCACCTCGAGCAGGCTGGCTACCGCGTGGTCGCGCTCGCCGGCCGGCGCAAGCCCGACAACGTCGCGATCGGGAACGATCCGTTGGACGAGATCGCGGCGTTCGCCAAGGCGACGCTCCCTACGGACGCCGACGGCCTGTTCCTGTCATGCACCAACTGGCGCGGGCTTGACGTCGTCGAGCGCCTCGAACGCGAGACCGGCAAGCCGGTCGTGACCTCGAACCAGGCGACGATCTGGGCGACGCTCCGCGCGCTCGGGATCGACGCGCCGATCGCCGGGTACGGCCGTCTCCTGACGCTGGCGCCGCCCGGCCTCGCCTACGCGGCGTGACGACCGCCGCCGCCGATCGCCCGGAATGGAAGGTGCTGAGCCTGATCGGCGCGGCGCACCTCGTGAGCCACGTCTATTACCTGCTGCTGCCGCCGCTGTTCCCGCTGCTCAAGGACGAGTTCGACGCGAGCTACACCGAACTCGGCCTCGCGCTCGCCGCCTACGCGCTTGCCAGCAGCATCGGCCAAACCCCGGTTGGGTTCCTGGTCGACCGCATCGGCGGCCGCACCCTGCTGGCAGCGGGTGTCTTGGTGCAGGGCCTCGCGGCGCTGGCGGTGGCCTTCGCCGACGCCTACTGGATCATCGTTGCACTGTTCGGTGTGGCGGGCCTCGCCAACACCGTCTATCACCCGGCCGACTACGCGATCCTCTCGGCCTCGATCGCGCGGGCGCGGCTCGGACGCGCCTTCAGCCTGCACAACCTGACCGGCAATATCGGGTCGGCGGTGACCCCGCCCGCGATGATCGCGTTGACCGCGCTTTGGAACTGGCGTGCCGCCGTCGCCGCGATCGGGCTGCTCTCGATCCTGCTCGCGATTATTCTCCACTGGCAGCGCGATGCCCTCGCCGAAGAACAGGTCGACGACGACAACGCCCCGGCCGCGGCCGATTCAAACGAGAACCGTGGTCTCGCACTTCTCGTCTCGCCGCCGATCCTCACGGCGTTCGCGTTTTGCGTTCTCACGAGCATCGCCTTCAGCGCGATCTCCACCTACGTGGTGGCGACGGTCGTCGAGGTACACCGGGTGCCGCTCGCCGCCGCCAATGCCGTCCTCACCGGTTTTCTCGTCGGTTCGGCCGCCGGCATCGTCATCGCCGGCTTCTTCGTCGACCGCGCCCGCAGTCCGGCGTGGCTCGCCATCGTCAGCACGGCGCTCTCCGGGGTCGTCTTAGCTCTCGTTGGTTTTCTCGCGCCGACGATCGCGGTTCTCGTGGTGGCGATGGTACTCATCGGCTGCTGCGCCGGCATCGTGCAGCCGGCGCGCGATCTGCTCGTGCGCCACGTCACGCCCGCCGGCGCGACCGGCGCCGTGTTCGGCTTCCTCTCGACCGGGTTCGCGATCGGCGGCGCCGTCACGCCGATCATCTTCGGCTGGGTGCTGGATCGCGGCGATCCGAGCTGGCTTTATTGGCTCGCCGCCGGATTCTTGCTGGCGTCGTTACCGACCATCGGCGGCATCCGCCGGCGCGTCAACGCCCCGGCGCGCGCCTGAGCTCGGCCGTCTTGGCGCGATCGATGCGGCGCCGGGCACGGTCGACGACGACGCGGTAATCGGCTTCGGCTCGCGCCGGCGTCACCTTTTCGTCGCGCAAGTCGCGGTCGATCGCATCGAGCGAGCGTGCCAGCGGATCGCCGTAGCCGCCGGCGCCGGGAAGCTGCATCGACAAGAGGTCCTGATCGGCGAGCGTATCCAAGCCCTTCGACTTCATCGGCTTCGCTCCCGGCGTATCGGGATTCAAGATGAAGGCGCCGGCGGCGCCGGGCTTACCGCCGAACACGCCTTGCGGCTGGAACTTGTGGCGGTCGCCGTAGCGGGCGAAGCTCACGCGATCGGCCAGCAACCGGACATCGCGGCGGAGCGCGAGGCTGCCGCGGTAACGCCCGGCGCCGCCCGAGTCGGGAATGAACTCGTAGCGTTCGACCCGGACCGGAAACCGGAGCTCGACCGCTTCGGCCGGCGTGTTCATGAAACGCGGTAAATGCGAGTCCTGGCCGTCATTGCCGTCCTTGGTCGGGCGGCCGCCGTTTCCGCCGGCCTGGATGTCGGTGTAGATGAAGCGCTCGCCGGTCTTGGGATCGGTGCCGCCGAAACCCAGGGTCGAGATCTGGCCGTGCGAGCCGCCGGCGACCCGCTCGGGCACGATCGGCGCCAGCGCGAAATAGAGCGCCTCGACGATCTTGGTCGAGCAGTTGGTGCGGGCGGCGACCGCGCCGGGCGGCTTGGGGTCGACGACCGTCCCTTTTTTCGTGATGACCGTGATCGGCCGGTAGCAGCCCGAATTCGGCGGCACGTGCGGATCGACCACCGCGATCATGACGTAGTAGATCGCGGCGTGGGTGTTGGCGAGGGTCGAGTTGGTGTTGCCCTCGGTCTGCGGGTCGGAGTCGGAAAGATCGACGATCGCACGGCCGCCCTTGATCGTGACCGTGACCGCGACCCGGATCGGCCGGTCGGAGACGCCATCGTCGTCGATGAAGTCCTCGCCGCGGTAGACGCCTTCCGGCAACGCCCGCAGGCCCTGACGCATGCGCCGTTCGGAATAATCGAGCAGGTCGGCGGCGGCGCGCTCGACCACGGCGCGGCCGTAGCGCTCGTGCAGCGCCTGAAGCCGTTCGACCCCGACCATCAGCGAGGATACCTGCGCGTGAATGTCGCCCCAGGTCTTGTCGGGCACGCGGATCTGGTTCGAGATGATCGCCGCGATCTCGCGATCCTCGACGCCGCGTTTCATCAGCTTGACCATCGGCAGCCGCAGGCCTTCGAGGTAGATCTCGCGGATGCCGCCGGCGACGCCGCCGGCCGCGACCCCGCCCAGGTCGGAGTGGTGGGTGATATTGCCGACGAACCCGATCAACCGGCGTTTGTGGAACACCGGCGCGATCGCGTAGAGGTCCATGATGTGCTGGCCGCCGCGATAGGGGTCGTTGGTGACGATGACGTCGCCGGGCGCGAGATTGTGCGGCCCGAACGCCTCGCGCAGATAGCGCATCGTGATCTCGAACCCGGCGAGCAAGCTCGGCGTGTGATGCGCCTGGGCGATGGTCCGACCCTCCGCGTCGGTGATGACGCAAGAGATGTCCTTGATCTCGGTGATCAAGGTCGAGCGGCCGGTGCGGACCAGCGTGTAGCCCATTTCGTCGGCGATCTGCTCCAAGGCGTAGCGGATCACCTGCATGGTGATGAGGTCGGTAGTCATGTACGCCTCCTCCGTTTGGGAGACTTGAGCGGAATAGACAGTCCGAAATCAGCGGCGACGCGAGCCACGGTCCCCGGCGGCAGTAGCGTCGCCGACGTTTCTTCTTCGATCAGCGCCGGCCCCCGGACGATGCCGCCGGCGGCAAGGTCGCGCCGCTCGTAGATTGCGCTCGGGACCCAGCCGCGGCTTTCGAAGTAGATCGGGCGCGTCTCCTTCCGCGCCGTTTTGACCAGCCGGCGCGGGCGACCCCTCGGCAATGCGAGCCCCGGATTACGGCCAAACGCCGAGACCCTCAGGTTCACGATCTCGATCGGTTCGCCCTCGAAGAAGAACGCGTAACGCTCGCGATAGAGCGCGCCGAAGCTCGCGAGCAGCGCGCGCAAGGCGGGGCGGTCGAAGCGCCCGCGTTTGGCAAGCGGCAGCGAGAGCTCGTAGGTCTGACCCTTGACCTTCAAGTCGGCGAAGCGGTCGAGCCGGATCGCGCGCGGCGCGAAGCCTTGGGCGGCGAGATCGGCGCGGCCGCGTTCTTCCATCGCCCGGTAGGCGCGCTCGATCGCGGCGATGTCGGCGGCGGCGGCGGTAACGTTGCCGAGTGCGGTCACGTAGTCGTGGCGCATGTCGGTGACGAGCAGCCCGACCGCCGAGAAAGTGCCCGGCATCGGCGGCACGATCGCCTCGGCCATGCCGAGCTCGCGCGCGATATCGACCGCGTGCGTGCCGCCGGCGCCGCCGAAGGACAAGAGCGAAAAATCGCGCACATCGATGCCGCGCTGGATCGTGACGGTGGCGATACCCTTGATCATGTTGGCGTTGACGACCTTGACGATGCCGAGCGCCGCCTCCTCGGTCGAAAGTTTGAGGCGCTCCGCGATCGCGCCGACCGCGGCCTTGGCGGCCGCGACATCGAGCGTCATGCGGCCGCCGTTGAAGTAGGTCGGATTGAGCCGCCCCAAGACGAGGTTGGCGTCGGTCACGGTCGCTTGCGCGCCGCCCCGCCCGTAGCAGGCCGGCCCCGGTTCGGCCCCGGCCGAGTGCGGCCCGACGTTCAAGGCGCCGCCGGGGTCGATCC
>CAMDOQ010000129.1 GCA_945903685.1 Rhizobium sp. Q54 | reverse complement strand
CGGAAGCCCGACGTTCAGCGACTTGCGAACGAAGCTGGTATCGGTCGATTCGACGACGATCGCGCGGATGCCGCAGGCCTTGATGGCAACGCCGACCTGCGGGTGATTGTGGTGGGCAAAGTTGCGCCCGCCGACGACGATGTCGCCTTCTTTGACTTGGCTCCGGAACTCCGGGCGAATGCGCCTGAAGCAGGTCTCGGCCAGGGCTTTCTCGTCGTAGGGCTTGGTGTAGTCGCGCACCATTCCGAACTCGATGATGCCGTTGTCGCCCGAGATATTGTCGCCGAACGTCCAGGCCCGCCCGAGCACCCGTGTCGCCATCGCCGCTCTCCTTACGTCCGTTCCGCCAGCAGCTCGCGCGGATCGACGATCTTGCCGGCGACCGCCGACGCAGCGACCACGTAGGGACCGCCGAGATAGACCTTGGCCTCGCGGCTGCCGTTGCGGCCGTGATAGTTGTGTTGGTGGGTCGAGATCGAGACCTCGCCGTCATTGAGCGTGCCGAGGTATCCCCAGCAGGTGTTGCAGCCCGGCCCCAGCACCGTGGCGCCGGCTTCGGCGAAAATTTCGAGCAGCCCTTCGCGCGCCGCTCCGGCAATCACCTCTTGGCTGCCGGGCGAGATGTACATGGTGACGTGTTTGGCGACCTTGCGCCCTTTGAGGACGCGGGCGGCCGCGCGGAGATCGTCGAGCCGGTTGGCGGCGCAGCTCCCGATCGTCGCCTGATCGACGGCGAGGCCGGCGACTTCGCCGACGTCGACGACGCTCGCCATTTCCGGCGGCACCGTCACCTTGGGCGCGAGCGCGCCGAGGTCGTAGCGGGCGCGGTGAGCGTAGGGCGCATCCGGATCGCTGGCGACGACTTGATACGGGCGGCCCTGCGCGCGTGCCTCGACGTACGCGAGCGCTTTGGCGTCGACCGCCATGATCGCGGTATCGGCGCCGGCGTGATAGGCGCCGGCCAGGATCGTCTGGCGATCGTCTAGCGACAGAGCGGCGATCGCCGATCCGCCGTACTCGACGCAGCCCTGTGCCATCACCTCGGTGGTAGCGAAGTCGCGGTTGACGACTTGCACGAGATCGCGCGGCAGGACGCCGAAGCCGAGCTTGCCGTCGAGATCGATCTTGATCGTTTTCGGAACCAAAACCCAGTTCTCGTCGCCGACCAACGTCGCTAGCACTTCCCAGGACAGATGGACATTGAGTGCGCCGAAGGCGCCGACGGTCGCGATATTGCCTTCGTCCGAGAAGATCAGGAGCCCTGGGCGGGCGAAGCCGCGCTCGGCGAGGACGAGGTGGCGGAGCCCGGTGCCGGCGCCGAAGAAGTTCTCGAACCCGGTGCGCTTGGCGAAATCGCGTAGGCTCTTGTGTGCTTCGTGGTAGGCCGAACCGAGCGCGGCCTGCGTGGTATGATCGATCACCATCAAGACCTTGTCGGGCCGGGCGAAGCGGTCGACGCCGATCTTGTCCATGTTGCGCTTGTTCATCAGCCAGAAGATCTCGTGGCCGCAGGTGTAGTCGGGCGAGACCGTGACGTACTCGCCCGGTTCGACCGCACTCTTCCCGGCTGCGCGTGCCAGGATCTTCTGCGCCATCGTCTGGCCCATGTCCCTCTCCGCAGCTAGCGCGCGAAGCGCTTGCGTTCCTCGATCTCGACGTAGTCGGCGGTGAGAAATTCCTTGGCGGCGCGATGGAACGAGGCCTCGTTGACGAGCGGCAGGAAGTCGTCCTGTTTGGTGTACATGCGGTTGGCGAAGCCCTTGGTCGTGCCTTTAGTCATGTACTCGCGCCAGAGGTCGGCTTGGACCTTGGCCGAGGCATAGAGGTTCTCGACCGCGCACACGATCACCTTGTAGCCGGCCTTGGCGAGACGATCGTTGGTGACTGGCTCGATGAACGGTGTGTTGATGGCGACCGGCGCCGCGCCCGCCTTGCGCACCTCTTTCAGCGCCTTGACCCACTTCGGATCGGGGTTGTCGCCGGCGATGTAGACCCGTGGCATCAGGACGCCGTCGGCACCGGCCTTGGCGTAGGCGACGGCGCGGTCGAGCCCGTGCTGAGGCGAGGAAAAGATCAAGAAGTCGCCGTCGCCCCGCGCATCGATTGCCGCCTTGATTTTGAGAACCGCTTCCTGCAGATCGAGGATCTTGGTCGGCATGCCGAGGTAGGGGCAGGTCTCCTGCGCTTCGTCGCCGAGCTGCATGCCGACGGCGCCGGCGTCGATGAACTCTTGAACCGTGCGCATGACGTTTAGGGCGTTGCCGTAACCGACCTCGCCGTCGACCACGACCGGGATATTGACAGCGCGGGCGATGTGGCGTGCGCGCTCGACCATCTCCGAGAGCGTGACCAGGCCGATATCGGGCGTGCCGAGCAGGGTTGCGGCAACCGCGTAGCCCGACACCCATACGCCGTCGAACCCAGCGCGCTCGGCGATCCGCGCCGACAGCGCGTCATAGACGCCCGCGAATAAGATCGGTTTGTCGCGCTTCAATAATTGACGGAGCCGGCGCGCGGCTTTGATCTGCTTGGACATACGACACCCTCCCTGGCGGTTGCGACGCGTTCGCGTTCGGTCGCTGCTTCGCCAGCGTGATTATAAGGCGATCGGTCGGCCACGCCACTCGGGCTTCGCGGCGCGGCCCTTGCTTGCCGATCGCCCTGGTCTACAATCTAAGCGACCCACGGGAGCGTGCAATGAGCAAACGAATCAAATGCGGCCGACTGTTCACCGGGCTCGAGGACACGGCGCGCAAGGACCAGACCGTGGTGGTCGACGACGACGGCATGATCGCCTACGTCGGTCCGACTGCGTCGGCACCGCCGCCAGCCGCGCGCGAAAAGGTCATCGACCATAGCGGCGAGTTCGTGATGCCGGGGTTGATCGACGCTCACACCCACCTCACTTTCGGCGGCACCCAGACACTCGAAGACATCGATCTTTACTCGCCGTTGGAGTTCCGGGCGCTCCGCGCGCTGATCTACGGCCAGCGCCTGCTCCATGCCGGGTTTACCGGCGTCATCGATCCCGGCTGCACCGGCCGCACCATGATCGCGGTGCGCGATGCGATCAATGCCGGCATGTTCGAGGGCCCGCGCGTCTGCGCCTCAGGTCCGTTCATCGGAAACTATCAGGGCTACACCGCGTTCTACCCGACCTGGATCAACAATCCGACCGCGGTCTACGCCCACGTCGATTCGACCGACAACGGCATCGAGATCGTCCGCTCGTTCGCCAAGGACGGCGTCGACTTCTTCAAGTTTGCGCTCGATGGCAGCGCGATCGACGCCAAGGGAGGGCTGGCCGCCTCGATGCGGCTCGACGAGACCAAGGCGCTATTCGGCGAAGCGCACCGGCTCGGCAAGCGCGTGATCGCGCACTCCAAGGGGCGGAGCGGCGCCGAGACCGCGGCCAAGGCCGGCGCCGACGTGATCTATCACTTTTCGTGGCAAGACGATGCCTCGCTCCAGGCGGTGATCGACAACAAGGTTACGATCTGCCCCTCGCTCGTCATTATCCACAATCGCTATTCGTTTACCCAGCCGACCGATGGCCACGGCATGGGCGCCTCGACTGTGGGCCGCCTGCGCGATCCGCGCCATCCCGAGTGGGACGGCCACGGTGCCCGCTCGGACCTCGGCCGTTCGGAGTGGAAAGGTGCGATCGCCGCAGCCAAACGAGCCTACGAGGCCGGCGTCCCGATCATGGTCGGCAGCGACTCCGGCTTCGCGGTCTGTCCGGTCGGCGAATGGAACGCGCTCGAACTCGTCCTCCTCCATAAGCATGTCGGGATGAAGACGTCCGACATCTTGAAAGGGGCGACGTCGCTCAATGCCAAGTTCATGCCGGGCGGCCACAAGTTCGGCGCGCTCGAGAAGGGCCGCTACGCCGACATCCTCGCGGTCGATGGCGACCCTTTGAGCCAAATCGACGTGCTGCTCGATAAATCGAAGCTCACCGTCTACAAGGCCGGCGAGCGCATCAAGTGTCGGCCGCCGGCGATCAATTATCGCCGGGAGCAGGACTTCTCCTACCGTATGTGGCAGGACGTCTACGACCAGAAATTCGTCAAAGCGTTGGCCGAAGCCTCGCGCCTCCAGGCGTTCGCCGCCGAGTAGCGAGTCGTTCCGGATGGCGCGAAAGGGTCGTTTCCTCTCGGTTCCCTACGGCGGCTATCGCCAGGCGACGGTGCCGCCGATCGACGACGATCTGCAGCGCGTCGGTCCGGGCACGCCGGGCGGCCAGTACTTGCGCCGATTCTGGCATCCGGTCGCGCAGTCGGTGCGGCTCGACGATCGCCCGGTCGCGCTCCGCATTCTCGGCGAGGACTTGGTCCTCTTTCGCGACCGATCGGGCCGCCTCGGGCTCCTGCATCGGCACTGCACGCACCGCGGCACCTCGCTCGAATACGGCAAGATCGAAGCGCGCGGTTTGCGTTGCTGTTATCACGGCTGGCTCTACGACATCGACGGTACGCTCCTCGAAGCGCCGGCCGAGCCGGCGTCGAGCCCGTATGTCGGCAAGCTCTGTCAGGGTGCTTATCCGGTGATCGAGCGTCACGGCCTCGCCTTCGCTTACCTCGGGCCGCCCGAGACGAAGCCGCCGCTCCCGGCGTTCGACATCATCGACCAAGCCGGCATGGCGGTCGGCCATGGCGAGCCGACGATCCTGGGCAACGTCAAGCCGTGCAACTGGCTGCAGATCATGGACAACGTGGTCGACCAGGTGCACGAGCCGTTCCTGCATGCACGCATTTCGGGCGTCCAGTTCCGCGACCGGACCGGGCGGGAAGTGACAGAACTTCTCGACTTGGGCGAGCCCGAGTGGTTCGAGACGCCGATCGGCATTTTGTGCGAAGAGGCGCGCTGGGTCGGCGACTCGGTGTGGATCCGGTCGATGGAGTACATCTGCCCCAACATCGCGCTGGTGTGCCAAACGCCGGTGCTGCCGCCGGTCTTTCCCAACGGTGCCGACGAGATCGCATCGCTCCCGCTCATCTGCCGCTGGCGGGTCCCGGTCGACGACGAGACCACGACCGAGTTCGCCTACATTTTCTATCCGCGCCAGGGCGTCAACGACTACCTCTCGAATGCGATCCCGGGGACGCGTTCGAACTATGGCGACCGCCCCTACGAGGAGCGGCAGCGCTATCCCGGCGATTACGACGCGCAGGTGTCGCAGCGCCGGATCGCGCGCCACGCCAACGAGCACTTGGCTTCGTCCGACAAGGGCGTCGCGATGATGCGCCGGATGCTGCGCGACGGTATCGAGACGGTCGCGCGCGGCACGGATCCCAAGGGCTTGATCCGCGCGACCGGCGAAATCGCGACCCACGCCAACGAGACCGTCAAGCGCTGGCCCAGGGGCCGCACCGAGTCCGAGAACCGCGCGATCTTGACGGCCGCCATGCGCGCGGTGTTCGAACGCTCCGCCCAAGGTTCGCCGGCGGCGGCGATGCGCCGGGGCGAGCTGCCGCCGCTCGCGATCCTGCCGCTTATCTCTTAACTGCCGCACCTGGAGCCGTAATACCCACTTCACGCCTGCGTTACCATTCTTTAGAGTAGTTATATCTGCAGCTCGCTAGCATGCTGCGCCGAAGGCCGTTTGGGCCGTAAACCCCGCGGGAGAGGTCGTGGCTGCAGTCCTGCACAAGTTACCGGACAAGTTTCGGGTCCTCGTCGTTGATGACGAGCCGGACGTTCATGCCGTCACTCGGCTGAGCCTCAAAAGCATGAAATTCGGCGGGCGCGACGTTGAGCTCGTGTCGGCGCGCTCCGGCCAAGAAACCGTCGAAACGATGCGGACACACCCGGACATCGCCGTCATCCTTCTCGATGTCGTCATGGAAAAGGATACGGCGGGGCTCGACGCCTGCCGCGAGATCAGGACGACGCTCGGGAATCGCACCGTGCGTATCCTGCTGCGGACCGGCCAGCCTGGGCAGGCACCCGAGAAGCAAACGATCGAGAGCTACGATATCGACGGCTACTTGCCGAAAGCCGAACTGACGTCGACCCGGCTCTATTCCGCTGTTCGCGCCGCGTTGAAAAGCTGGCAGGAGCTGGTCGAACTCGAGCGTTACCGCCACTATCTCTCGATCATCCACAACCGAACCCTCGCACTTCACTCTTATGATCCGCTGCCGGCGACACTCGCGCGCGTGCTCGAAGCGGCGCTCGAAATCTGTCCCTCGCCGCTCGGCGTCCTCGAGCTCAACACCTTCGAGCAGGCGGGGAACCCGCAGCGGTACGTTGTGCACCTGTCGAGCGGCCGCGACGCGCGCGCTGCCGCAGCGAACGCCGAAGAATACCGCGCCCGCATCGACCGCGATGCCATAGCGCGCGCCGCGACAGAGCTCCAGCCCTTTGCCGGCGGCGTGTTGGTGCCACTCAAGGCGCACCGCGAACTTGGGTCGGGCTGGCTGTTCCTCAGCGAAGCGATCGCCGACAGCCTCACTGCGACCGCGCTTGCCCTGCTCGCGGCCCATGCCGGCAACGCCTTCTACTCGACGGTCGCCGAAAAACTCCTCGCCGCTAGCGACGACAAAGTCGACGTCATCGCCGTTTAGTCTTCGGTGTTGTGTGGGATCTAACGCGGTGACCGAAGCGACCGGAGAGACGACGGCGGATCGTCGGGCGGCGTTTACCGCGCTGTTCCTCAGTACGATCGCCTTCCTCATCTGTTTCGCCTGCTGGGTGATCAACGGCGTGCTCATCACC
>CAMDOQ010000128.1 GCA_945903685.1 Rhizobium sp. Q54 | reverse complement strand
ACCCGGCGCTGCTGCGCCCGGGCCGCTTCGACCGCCAGGTCGTCGTCTCCAACCCCGACATCGTCGGCCGCGAGAAGATTCTTAAAGTTCACATGCGCAAGGTTCCGATGGCGCCCGACGTCGATTCGCGCGTCATCGCCCGCGGCACGCCCGGCTTCTCGGGGGCCGATTTAGCCAACCTCGTCAACGAGGCCGCGCTGTTGGCCGCCCGCCGCGGCAAGCGTGTGGTCGGCATGGGCGAATTCGAGAGCGCCAAGGACAAGGTCATGATGGGCGCCGAGCGGCGCTCGATGGTGATGAGCGAGGAGGAAAAGCGCCTCACCGCCTATCACGAAGCAGGGCACGCGCTGGTCGCTTTGAACTCGCCCGCGCACGATCCGCTCCATAAGGTGACGATCATCCCTCGCGGCCGCGCACTCGGTGTCACCATGTCGCTGCCCGAGAAAGACCGCTACGGCTACTCGATCCGCGAGCTCAAGGCGCGCCTCGGCATGATGTTCGGCGGCCGCGTCGCCGAGGAGACCGTGTTCGGCCTCGAGAACGTCACCACCGGCGCCGCCGACGATATCAAGCAGGCGACCGCGCTGGCGCGGCGCATGGTGACCGAATGGGGCATGAGCGAGAAGCTCGGCCGACTGCGCTACAACGAGAACGAGGAAGAAGTGTTCCTCGGCCACTCGGTGACGCAACGCAAAAACATGTCGGACGCGACCGCGAAGTTGATCGACGATGAAATCCGCCGCGTCGTCGACGACGCCGAAGCGTTCGCGCGTAGCGTCATCGTCGAGCACCGAGCCGATCTCGACACCGTTGCGACGGCGCTGTTGGAGTACGAGACGCTGAGCGCCGACGAAATCCGGGGGCTGCTGCGCGGCGAGACGATCCATCGGCCGGAACCGCCGCCGGCGGCCGACGACACTCCGAGCGCATCGGCGGTGCCGACCACGGATAAAGGTCTCGGCAAGAAGAAGCCCGATCTCAACAATCCGGAACCGCAGACCGGCGCCTGACGGCGGCGAAGCCCGTCGGACGGTCAGCATGATTGGCGCGCAGGGCGGCGTCGCTCCGGACACTGCCCTCTATCTCGCGCCCTTCGATTTGAGCGACGCGGTTCATGCGTCGGCGGCAGGTTCCGGCGATCGCCGACGGATGCTCGCCGGCGGACCGCTCGCCTTTTCCCGCGTGCAGCTGTCGTGGCGGCGCCCCGGCGAGGTCGCCCGCCACGCCGTTCTCGGCCTCGACGACGTCGAGGCGTGGATGCGTGCCCGCGACGGTGATGCGCTGGGGGCACGAGCCGAAGAGACGCTGTTCCGACTCTGCGCCCCTCGCGCGCCATGGGCCGGCCTCGCGCTCGACCGGCCACTCATCATGGGCGTCGTCAACGTTACCCCCGATAGCTTCTCCGACGGCGGCCGGTTCTTCGACCGCCAGGCGGCGATCGACGAGGGCCGCCGCCAGCACGAGGCCGGGGCCGACCTCATCGACATCGGCGGCGAATCGACCCGACCCGGCTCCGATCCGGTCGCGGTCGAGGAGGAATTGCGGCGCGTCATCCCAGTGATCGAAGCGCTTGCCGGGCTGCCGGTCCCGCTTTCGGTCGACACCCGCCGCGCGCGCGTCATGCGGGAGGCGCTGGCCGCCGGCGCGCGGATCGTGAACGACATCTCCGCCCTCAGCCACGACCCGGAAGCGCTCGCGACGGTAGCCGCGGCCCAGGCGCCGATCGTCCTCATGCACAGCTTGGGCGAACCGAAGACGATGCAGGTCGATCCCGCCTACGTCGACTGTGTCTACGACATCCACGATTATCTCGAGGCCCGCGTTGCGGCCTGCCTCGCCGCCGGGATCGGCCGCGATCGGGTGCTGATCGACCCCGGAATCGGCTTTGGCAAGACCGTCGCGCACAACGTCGCGCTGCTGCGCGGGCTTGCCACCTATCACGGACTCGGCTGCGGCGTGATGGTCGGGGTTTCGCACAAGAGCTTCATCGCCAAGCTCGCGGCCGGCGAGCCCGCTGACCGCCGCGTGCCGGGGTCGCTCGCGGCGGCGCTGTGGGCGCTTCGCACCGGCGCGCAGACGATTCGCGTCCACGACGTCGCCGAAACCCGCCAGGCGGTTCAGGTGTGGCGCGCGCTGGCCTTGGCCCACGTCCAAGAATCTGCCGGAAGTCGTTGAATCGGCTCGAACAAACGTGAAAGCCGGCGCGATTTCGGTTATCGTGCCGGCAACACCCCTGAATTCCGAGGGCGAATGGGACGATATTTCGGAACCGACGGCATCCGCGGGCGCGCCAACATCGAGCCGATGACGGCGGAGACCGCGCTCAAAGTCGGGATGGCCGCCGGCAGCCGCTTCTTGAACGGGGACCACCGCCACCGCGTCGTCATCGGCAAGGACACCCGCCTCTCCGGCTACCTGCTCGAACCCGCGCTCACGGCCGGCTTCATCAGCGTCGGCATGGACGTGGTGCTGGTCGGTCCGATGCCGACACCGGGCGTCGCCATGCTGACGCGGAGCCTGCGCGCCGATTTGGGCGTGATGATCTCGGCCTCGCACAACCTGTACTACGACAACGGCATCAAGCTGTTCAGCCCCGACGGCTTCAAGCTCTCGGACGAGGTCGAGAACGAAATCGAGGCTCTGATGACGGGCGCGGTGCCGATCACGACCGCGCCGTCCGATCGCCTGGGCCAGGCCCGCCGCCTCGACGATGCGCCCGGCCGCTATATCGAGTTCGTCAAGAACACGTTCCCGCGCGGGCTCACGCTCGAGGGTTTGACCGTCGTCGTCGACTGCGCCCACGGCGCCGCGTACCGCGTCGCTCCGGTGATTTTCCGCGAACTCGGCGCGACCGTATTCGCCATCGGCACCGCGCCGGACGGCTTCAACATCAATGCCGGATGCGGCTCGACGGCGCCGGATACGCTGAAGGCGGCCGTGATCGAGCACGGTGCCGATCTCGGCATCGCGCTCGACGGCGATGCCGATCGGCTGGTGATGGTTGACGAGTGCGGCGCGTTGCTCGACGGCGACCAGCTGATGGCATTGATCGCGGCGTTTTGGCAGCGGACCGGCAAGCTGACCGGCGGCGGTATCGTCGCGACGGTGATGTCGAACCTCGGCCTCGAACGCTACCTGAACGGCCTCGGCCTCGCGCTCGTGCGCACCCCAGTGGGCGATCGCTACGTCGTCGAGCACATGCGCAAGCACGGGTTCAACGTCGGCGGCGAACAGTCCGGGCACATGGTGCTCGCCGACTTCGCCACTACCGGGGACGGTTTGATCGCGGCACTGCAAGTGCTCGCGGTGCTGGTCGAACGGCGCGAGCGGTTGAGCGTCGTCGGCCGGGTGTTCGTGCCGCTGCCGCAGGTTTTGAAGAACGTCCGGATCGGCGGCGGCGCGCGCCGGAGCGTGCTCGATACGCCGCTGGTGCGCGGCGCGCTCGCGGCCGGCGAGGCCAAGCTCGGCGCCAGCGGCCGGATTCTCCTGCGCGCCTCCGGCACCGAGCCCTTGATTCGCGTCATGGCCGAGTGCGAGGACCGTCGACTGATGGACGCCGTCGTCGCCGACATCGTCGCCGCCGTCGAGCAGGCCGCCGGCCCCGCCGCGGCTGCCGAATAAGGCCGTGCGCGGCCGCGTCCTCATCATCGCCGGATCGGATTCGGGCGGTGGCGCCGGCATTCAGGCCGATATCAAGACGGTGACCGCGCTCGACGGTTTCGCGGCGACCGCGATCACGGCCTTGACGGCACAGGACACCGAAGGCGTCCATGCCATCCACGACGTACCCCCCGCCTTCCTTGCCCAGCAGATTGCGGTCGTACTCGCCGATCTCGGCGCCGACGCGATCAAGACCGGGATGCTCCACACCGCGGCGGTGATTGCAACTGTCGCCGATGCCCTTGCCGCGCATGCGCGCGCGGTTCCGCTCGTGGTCGATCCGGTTATGGTCGCGAAGGGCGGCGCCCGCCTGTTGGCGACCGACGCAACCCAGGCGCTGATCGCGCGCTTGCTGCCACGTGCGGATGTGCTCACGCCGAACGCACCCGAGGCCGCGGCGTTGACGGGGCTCGCGATCGCCACGCGCGAGGACCTGATCGCGGCTGCCAAACAGCTCCGTGCCA
This sequence comes from Rhizobium sp. Q54, assembly GCA_945903685.1. GTDB lineage: Bacteria > Pseudomonadota > Alphaproteobacteria > SHVV01 > SHVV01 > SHVV01. The sequence continues at coordinate 2,601 of CAMDOQ010000128.1, read as the reverse complement.
TGGGTGCTCGCGCCGTGCTCGCCAAAGGCGGCCACCTGCCGGGCGCGATCGTCGCCGACGTCTTCGTCGACGGCGCCCGCGTCGAGGTGCTCGAATCGCCGCGGATCGAAACCCGCAGCACCCACGGCACCGGCTGCACGCTGGCGTCGGCCATCGCCGTCGGTCTCGCGCAAGGCTTGGGGAAACTCGACGCCGTCCACCGCGCTCGCGCCTACGTCCTCGAAGCGCTCCGGACCGCACCTGGATACGGCCGCGGCCACGGCCCGTTGAACCACGCCCATACGGTGCGGCCGTTTCGCTTGTCCAAGTCCTCATCTTAAAGCCGTCGAAGGATGGGCCCTCATGGTTCGACAAGCTCACCATGAGGGCCGATCGGAAGTCCTCATCCTGAGCTTGTCGAAGGATGAGGACATCGACTCTGCTTTCCGCCTCGTGGTTCGATGCGCTCACACGAGGGTAGCCTCACGGAGATTCGCCTTGCGAACGACACCCTGCACCCGCATGGATGGCGGGCGATGAAGCTCCCGCTCTATCAGGTCGATGCGTTCGCGCGCGCGCCTTTCACCGGCAATCCGGCAGCGGTGTGTCCGCTACCGCACTGGCTCGACGACGCCGTGCTGCAGGCGATCGCCGCCGAGAACAACCTCTCCGAGACCGCGTTCTTCGTTCGTGGGGACGACGGCTATGCGCTCCGCTGGTTCACGCCGATTGCCGAGGTCGATCTCTGCGGCCACGCGACGCTCGCCTCGGCCTACGTGATCTTCACTTATCTCGATCGTCGCGCGCGCAGAGTCGCGTTCACGACCCGCCGCGCCGGCACGCTGACGGTCACCAAACGCGCCAGCGTCCTCGAAATGGATTTCCCGGCGGTTCCGGCTGCCGCGGTCGAGGCGCCGCCCCGGCTCCTGGGTGCGCTCGGCACCCGACCGGTCGCGGTCTTGGCGACTAAGCGCAACTATGTCGCGATCTTCAAGCGCGAGGCCGATGTCGCGCGACTCACCCCCGATCTCGCGGCCCTCAAGTCGCTCGACCGCCCCGGGCTCGCGGTGTCGGCACCGGGAGACAAAGCCGACTTCGTGGTTCGCTTCTTCGCCCCCGCGCTCGGCATCCCGGAAGATCCGGTCACCGGGTCGGCGTTCTCGACGTTGGTGCCTTATTGGGCCGCAAAGCTCGGCCGCAAGACTTTCAACGCCCGCCAGCTTTCGGCGCGTGGCGGCGATCTCCGCCTCGCACTCAAGGGCGAGCGCGTCATGATTGCGGGCCGTTGCCGGCCGTACCTCAAGGGCGAGATCACGATCTCCTAGTCTATAGAGTAGGATTGGAGTTCAACGGGCTGGACAACCAGCCGAAGTTTGTAAGGCATGTCACAGAGACTCGCCGGAGAAGCCGGCATCGTCATAGGTGGCGCAGATCAGCATCGGTCGGCCGATGTTAAATGCCCCGTTCTCGTTCGCTCACTTCAAGAATGAGTTTACGGCTGACCCAAAAAGCGCAGCTTTGAGAAGTGTTCTTATTTTGTTCTTATCAGCGTACACTCGCTCATGAAACTCTCCGCGCCCACTAAGGGCCCAAAAGACGTACGAGAAGCAGGCCAATGGCGAAACCTTACGCTAACGAGATTTCCAAGTTAGCGGACACGCTCGCGTGGGCGGCTACAGTCAATATCGACTCGTTGCGGCTTGCAGTACGGACGGCTGGGCTTTCGCCGTTACTCGCGATCGGGTCAGGTGGGTCGCTGACGACGGCACATGCACTCGCTGGTTTCCACGGGTGCTTCACCGGCCGCCTTGGAGCAGCTGCGACGCCTCTGGAGGTCATCCGCGAATCAGTCGACGCTGGTGTCACCACATGGCTGCTGAGTGCAGGCGGCCGCAACGTAGACATACTCGCCGCTGCCCGTGCGCTTATTGCTCGTGAGCCGCGGCAAGTTGCCGTGCTCTGCGGTTGTGACGACAGCCCCCTTTCAGAATTATGCCGCAGCCACTCGTTCGTGGACTTGCTCGTTTATACGCCTCCAGCTGGCAAGGATGGGTTCCTGGCGACGAACTCCCTTCTCGGCTTCACAGCGCTACTTGCCCGTGCCTACGCGGCTGAGTTCGAAGGCGAAGCGTACTGGGCGGCTACAATCGAGGCGTTAACGCCGCTCGTCGCTGACGGGTCTGAAGCAGTGGCGATTTGGGAGCGACTGACAGCGCCTCTCTGGAGCCGCCCTACCATCCTAGTGCTGCACGGTCCGTCCGCGCGTATCGGCGCGATCGATCTCGAGTCTAAGTTCACCGAAGCCGCGCTAGGGCACGTTCAGCTCGCCGACTACCGCAACTTCGCGCATGGCCGACACCATTGGCTAGCCAAGCGAGGCGCGGCGAGCGCGGTGCTCGCCTTCGTGACCGCTGATGATCGGATGCTCGCTGACCGAACCTTAAAGCTGATTCCATCCGATATTCCTCAGGCTTGGCCTGCTGCCGGTTCGGTTGACACCAGCTTAAGCTAATTCGGTCTTCATTTCGAACTCCACGGGGCTCGCATAGCCGATCGTCGAGTGCCTGCGTCTCGGGTTGTAGAAGCGCTCGATGTAGTCGAACACGTCGGCCTTGGCCTCGT
>CAMDOQ010000127.1 GCA_945903685.1 Rhizobium sp. Q54 | reverse complement strand
CATGGTGAGCTTGTCGAACCATGGGCGCGCCACTCGGAATTTTTCGAATCTGGCACTAAAGCAGCATCGTCAACGGATCGCTGACGTAGCCCTTGAACGCCTGCAGCCACTCGGCGGCGAGTGCGCCGTCGACGACGCGGTGGTCGGAGGAGAGCGTCACCGACATCACCGTCGCGATCGCGAGCGCGCCTTGCTTGACGACTGCCCGCTCCTCGCCCGCGCCGACCGCGAGGATCGCCGCCTGCGGCGGGTTGATCACCGCCTCGAACTGGCGGATGCCGTACATGCCCAAATTCGAGATCGAGAAGGTGCCGCCCTGGAACTCCTCGGGCTTCAGCTTCCCGTCCTTGGCACGCGCCGCCAGGTCCTTCATCTCGCGGCTGATCGCGGCCAGGCCCTTCTGGTCCGCGTTCTTGACAATCGGGGTAATGAGCCCGCCGGGAACGGCAACCGCGATCGAAATATCGACCGCGTTGTGCTGCAGTACCGCATCGTCGGTCCACGACACGTTGGCTCCCGGCACTTTCCGGAGCGCAAGCGCGGCGGCGCGGATGACGAAGTCGTTGACCGAGAGCTTGTAGTCGGCCTTGGCCGCTTCGGCTTTCGCGTTCAACTGTTTCCGGAGCTTCAGGAGTTCGTCGATCTCGCAATCGATCGTCAGGTAGATATGCGGGATGGTCTGCTTGGCTTCGGTCAGGCGCCGCGCGATCACTTTGCGCATGTTGGTGTGGGGGATGCGCGTCGCGCCCGCGCTCGGTTGCGCCGCGGGTGCCGGTCCGCGTGCGGCACTCGACATGGCGGGCGCCCCACCCTTCCCGACCGCCGCGTCGATGTCAGCCTTGACGATGCGGCCGTGCGGGCCTGAGCCCTTGAGCGCGCCGATATCGACGCCGGCCTGAGCGGCCATACGTTTGGCAAGCGGGCTCGCTATGACTCGTCCGTCACTCGCTGGCGCGACCGGAGGGGCCGCCGACGCGGTCGGCCGGGCGACCGCCGGTGGAGCCGATTGCGCGGTTGGCCGCGGCGCGGCCGGAGCGGGAGCCTTGGCAGGCGCAGCAGAGGCCGTTTTGGGGCCGGCCGCGTAGGAAGCGAGCGCCTTCTTGTCTTCGCCCTCGGCCAACAGCACCGCGATCACGGTGTTGACGGCGACGCTCTCGCTCCCTTCGGCGACTAGGATCTTGCCGAGCGTTCCTTCATCGACCGCCTCGACCTCCATGGTCGCCTTGTCGGTCTCGATCTCGGCGATGACGTCGCCCGGCTTGATCGTGTCGCCTTCGGCCTTCAGCCACTTGGTGAGATTGCCCTCGGTCATGGTCGGCGAGAGCGCAGGCATCGTAATCGGGATCGGCATGGCGGGTCCTGGTTCGTAAAGCGGTTGACGACGCGGGCGTCAGGAGCGGTAGAGCACGGCGTTGACCGCTTGGACGACGTCTTCGACGTGCGGCAGCGCGAGTTTTTCGAGGTTGGCGGCGTAGGGCATCGGCACGTCCTTGCCGTTGACGCGGGTGACCGGCGCGTCGAGGTCGTCGAACGCCCGTTCCATTACCTGGGCCGCGACTTCCGAGCCGATCGAGGCGACCGGCCAGCCTTCTTCGACGGTGACAAGGCGGTTGGTCTTGGCGACCGACGCGAGCACGGTGTCGATGTCGAGCGGGCGGAGCGAGCGCAGGTCGATCACTTCGACCTCGACCCCCTCCCCCGCCAGCCGCTCGGCGGCTTCGAGGGCGAGACCCACCGCAATCGAATACGCGACGATGGTGACGTGCGCGCCCGCGCGCGCGATTCGCGCCTTCCCGATCGGGAGCACGTAATCCTCGACCTTGGGCACCGGGAACTTGCGCCCGTAAAGCATCTCGTTCTCGAGGAAGACGACCGGGTTGGGGTCGCGGATCGCCGCCTTCAACAGCCCCTTGGCATCGGCCGCGCCATAGGGCGCGATCACCTTCAAGCCCGGGATGTGCGCGTACCAGCTCGCGTAACACTGCGAATGCTGGGCGGCGACGCGCGAGGCGGCGCCGTTGGGGCCGCGGAACACGATCGGGCAGCCCATCTGGCCGCCCGACATGTAAAGCGTCTTCGCCGCCGAATTGACGATCTGGTCGATCGCCTGCATCGCGAAGTTGAAGGTCATGAACTCGATAATCGGGCGCAGACCTTTGAAGGCGGCGCCGACGCCGATCCCGGCGAAACCCTGCTCGGTGATCGGCGTGTCGATCACGCGGCGTGGGCCGAATTCCTTCAGGAGCCCCTGGCTCACCTTGTAGGCGCCCTGATACTCGGCAACCTCTTCGCCCATCAGGAACACGTTGGCATCGCGCCGCATCTCCTCGGCCATCGCATCGCGAAGCGCTTCGCGGACCGTGAGTTCGACGGTCTCGACGCCGGCCGGAAGCGTGGGGTCGGCGGCCGGAGTATGGACCGCTGGCGCGGCCAAGGCCGCCGGTGCGGGAGCCGGAGCCGCCGCTAGCCCGGTGTTGGCCTTGGGTCCCGCCGCTTTCTTGCCGCCGTTCAGTGCCGCCTTGTCCTCGCCCTCCATCAAGAGGAGCGCAATCACGGTGTTGACGGCGACGCCTTCGCTTCCTTCCGGGACCACGATCTTGCCGAGGGTGCCCTCGTCGATCGCCTCGATCTCCATGGTCGCCTTGTCGGTCTCAATCTCGGCAATGACGTCGCCAGGGGCGACCGCGTCTCCCTCGCGTTTGACCCAGCGTACGAGGTTGCCCTCGGTCATCGTCGGCGACAGCGCCGGCATCAGGATTTCTACAGGCATCGCCTTCCCCAGTTCGTTTCTTGGTCTTGCGTCTTAGGCGGCTACGTAAATGTCGGTGTAAAGCTCGGCCGGATCGGGCTCGGGACTGGAGGTCGCGAACTCGGCCGACTCATTCACGATCGCACGGATATCGGCTTCGATCTTCTTGAGCGCTTCCTCGCTCGCCATATTGGCCTCGATCAGCCAGTCGCGCACGCGATCGATCGGGTCGCGTTCTTCGCGCACCTTGGTCACTTCGTCGCGCGAGCGATAGGTGGCCGGATCCGACATCGAGTGGCCGCGGTAGCGATACGTTTTCATTTCCAGGAGCATCGGTCCCTTGCCGCCGCGCGCATGCGCGACTGCTTCGGCGCCGCCCTCTTTGACCGCGAGCACGTCCATGCCGTCGACCTGCTTGCCGGGTACGCCCGAGCTCTCGCCGCGGCGGAAAAACTCGGTCTTGGCCGAACCGCGCTTTACCGAGGTACCCATCGCGTACTCGTTATTCTCGACGATGAACACGACCGGCAACTTCCACAATGCCGCCATGTTGAACGACTCATAGACTTGGCCCTGGTTGGCGGCGCCATCGCCGAAATAGGCGAGGCAGACATTGCCGTCGTTCTTGTAGGCGTGGGCGAACGCCAGGCCGGCACCGATCGGAACCGAGGCGCCGACGATGCCGTGGCCGCCGAAAAAGTTCTTCTCGGTCGAGAACATGTGCATTGAGCCGCCTTTGCCGCGTGAATAGCCGGTGGCGCGGCCGGTTAGCTCGGCCATCACGCCCTTGGGGTCCATACCGCAGGCCAGCATGTGCCCATGGTCGCGGTAGGTGGTGATGACGGTATCGCCGGGCTTCAGGATCGCCTGCATGCCGACCACCACCGCCTCCTGCCCGATGTAGAGGTGACAGAAGCCGCCGACGGCGCCCATGCCGTAGAGCTGGCCGGCTTTCTCCTCGAAGCGCCGGATCAGCAGCATGTCGTGATAGAGCGTGGTGAGTTCTTTGGCGCTGGTGCGTGAAAGGTCGACCTTGATCGGTTTCTTTGCCTTGTCTTTCGCCATGCGCCGTCCCCCGCCGCCTTTGTCGAAAACGTTAGCGTGCCAAGGATGTTACTGCCAGAGACACCGAGAACCGAAGCGCTTTCGAGGCACGAGAATTGCGTGCGGACGGTCACTTCGCTCATAAAATTACGTGCGCCGGTCCGGAAGGCGACCCGTATCCTCAGTTGGCGAGGATAATCGCCTCGTCGCGGCGGATAAACCCGAGAACGATGCGGCTCCGTTCCTCGAGCAGATCGAGGTCCAGGTTATCCGCGCGAAGCCGCCTGGCTGCGTTCTCGAGCCGGTCGCGTTCGCGCGTGACCTGATCGTGGCTCGCCTCGAGGGTGGCGATCTTCTTGGTGAGGTGGAGGTAGGCCAGGAGCCCGCGATCGCCGTGGATGACGTGGTAGCCGAAATAGATCACCAGGGCGAAACAGACGAACGGCGCGATCGCTTCGCGCGCCCGGCGTTTGGTTTCATAGACGAGCCCCATGCACGCCACCGAATCACAACTGGATTCTTTGTGTCAACAGGAATGTAGCGGGATTCGCTTGAGTCGATCATGAGCCTGCTGCCTTAAGCGATTGATGGTTCCCGAGAGTCTCGGTCATTGCTCCCGATCAATCCGGCGCGCCTAGACCGAAGTTGCCGACTTACGGTCGATCGGCAAGATCGGCGTTTTCGGCGGCGCGCACTCGCACTTCTGCGACAAAGAGCCGACCATCAAGCTCGCGCCGAAGGACTGGATCGGCGCAAAGTAGGGCGTCGAAGCTTGCCGGGACCTCAGCCTTCGACAAGCTCAGAGCGAAAGAGGTCTTAAGCCCGCACCAGCACCGACTTTCCGGCGTAGACCGCGCGGGGCCCTAGTTGCTCTTCGATCCGGATCAACTGGTTGTACTTGGCGGTGCGATCGGAGCGCGCGAGCGAGCCGGTCTTGATCTGGCCGCCATTGGTCGCGACCGCGAGGTCGGCGATGGTCGCGTCCTCGGTTTCGCCCGAGCGGTGCGACATGACGGTACGGTAGCGCGCGCGGTGCGCGGTTTCGACCGCGGCCAGGGTTTCGGTGAGCGTTCCGATCTGGTTCACCTTGACGAGCAGCGCGTTGGCCACGCCCTTGGCGATCCCGCGCTGGAGACGCTCGGGGTTGGTCACGAAGATGTCGTCGCCGACAAGCTGCACCTTCGCCCCGAGCGCCTGCGTGAGCGCGGCCCACCCTTCCCAATCGTCCTCCGCCATGCCGTCCTCGATCGAGGCGATCGGATATTTGGCAACCAGGCCCTCGTAGAACTTGACCATGCCGGCCGAATCGAGCGTCTTGCCTTCGCCCGCGAGCGCATAACGACCGTTACGGTAGAACTCAGTCGAGGCGGCATCGAAGGCGAGCATCACGTCTTCGCCCGGGCGATAGCCGGCTTTTTCGATCGCGCCGAGCACGAAGCCGGCCGCGGCGTCGGCGTTGTTGAGCGCCGGCGCGAAACCGCCTTCATCGCCGACGTTGGTGCCGAGCCCGGCCGCCGCCAGCGCTTTCTTGAGCGTATGGAAAATCTCCGAGCCCACGCGGACCGCGTCGCGAAGCGTCTTGGCCGCGACCGGCATAATCATGAACTCCTGGAAATCGAGCCCGTTGTCGGCATGCGCGCCGCCGTTCACGATGTTCATCATCGGCACCGGCAGCGTTCGTGCATCGACCCCGCCGACATAGCGGTACAGCGGGAGCCCGCGGGCCGCTGCCGCCGCCTTGGCGACCGCCAAGCTCACGCCCAGGATCGCGTTGGCGCCGAGCCGGCCCTTGTTGGGGGTGCCGTCGAGCTCGATCATGATCTGGTCGATGTGACCTTGATCCTCGGCGTCGAGCCCGGAGAGCGCCTCGAAGATCTCGCCGTTGACCGCGCCGACGGCCTGTTCGACGCCCTTGCCCAAATAGCGCGTGCCGCCGTCGCGCTTTTCGACCGCCTCGTGCGCGCCGGTCGAAGCGCCCGAAGGGACCGCTGCGCGACCCGTGATGCCGCCTTCGAGGGTGACATCCACTTCCACCGTCGGGTTGCCCCGCGAATCAAGGATTTCGCGGCCGACAATGTCGGTGATAGCCGTCATGATTTATGTTTCTTTTTAGATAGTTGATCGAACTCTTTAAGCTCTGAGATTAGTTCGGGCATAGACCGGAGCGGAACCATGTTGGGCCCGTCCGAGGGCGCCCGATCGGGGTCGGGGTGGGTCTCCATGAAGATGGCGGCGATCCCGACCGCGGCAGCTGCGCGCGCCAAGACCGGAACGAAACGACGCTCGCCGCCCGAGGCGGTCCCCTGCCCGCCCGGCTGCTGCACCGAGTGGGTCGCGTCGAACACGACCGGGTAGCCCAATTCGGCGAGGATGGGGAGCGCTCGCAAATCGGACACCAGCGTGTTGTAGCCGAACGAGACGCCGCGCTCGCAGACGAGCACGTTTTCGTTGCCCTCGACCGTGATCTTGGCGACCACGTTCTTCATGTCCCAGGGCGCCAGGAACTGGCCTTTCTTGACATGGACGGCGCGCCCGGTCCGTGCGGCAGCGCGCAAGAGATCGGTCTGGCGGCAGAGGAAAGCTGGGATCTGCAGGACATCGACCGCCGCCGCGACCGGCGCGCACTGCGCGGCATCGTGGACGTCGGTCACAACCGGGCAGCCGACTTCCTCGCGGATCGCGGCGAAGATCGGGAGCGCTTCGGCCAGGCCCAAGCCGCGCAGGCCGGCGCCGCTGGTGCGGTTCGCCTTGTCGAAAGACGACTTGTAGATAAGGCCGACGCCGGCTTTGTCGGTCATTTCCTTCAGCGCATGCGCAACCTCGAGCGCATGCGCCCGGCTCTCCATCGCGCACGGCCCGGCGATCAGCCCGAACGGGCGGTCGTTCGCGAGCGTGACGCGGCGGACGTTGCCGAAGCCGACCGTGACGGCGCGCGGGGCGGTCATCGGCCTA
>CAMDOQ010000126.1 GCA_945903685.1 Rhizobium sp. Q54 | reverse complement strand
CCGTAGGCGCCGCGGCCGATCATGACTCCATCGGCGCCGGCGGCATCGAGCGCCGCCTTCGCCTGCGCAACGGTGACAATGTCGCCGTTGACGATCACCGGAATCTTGACCGCTTCCTTGACCGCACGAACGAAATCCCAATCGGCCTTGCCTTCGTAGAACTGGCAGCGGGTCCGACCGTGGATGGTGATCATTTGGACCCCGGCCGCTTCCGCCATCGCCGCCAAACGCGGCGCGTTGCGGTTTTGATCGTCCCACCCGGTTCGCATCTTGAGCGTGACCGGGAGGCTGACCGCCTTGACCGTCGCTTCGATCAGCTTGGTGGCCAGGGCTTCCTCGCGCATCAGCGCCGAACCGGCGTAGCCGTTTACGACCTTCTTGGCCGGGCAGCCCATGTTGATGTCGATGATCGCCGCCCCGCGGTCCGCGTTGAGCTTGGCCGCTTCGGCCATGACCTCCGGCTCGCAGCCGGCGAGTTGTACCGCCATCGGAAACTCTTCCGGCGAATTCGCGGCCATCAGGAGCGACTGGCGATTCTCGCGGATCATCGCCTGGCTCGCGATCATCTCCGAAACCACGAGCCCCGCGCCCTGGCGTTTCACCAGGCGTCGAAAGGGCATGTCGGTGACGCCCGACATCGGCGCCAGAATTACCGGCGCGTCGAGCGCAAAGGGACCGATCGCAAGCGTCATCTGCTGAAAAAATGGGCAAGGGTGAAAGTTGCCCATCTTTTAAGCAGCAAGGCCTCGTTTCGCAAGGGGAAACGGCGCCACCCGGCCACGAGTAGGTTAAGGTATTCCGAGCAAACGGAACGAGGCGAGCGGACTTTCGAGATGACCGTGGTCGGCGTGATCGTCGCGGCTGGGCAGGGCACGCGGTTTGGTGGGGAAACACCCAAGCAATACCTAACGCTCGCCGGGAAATCCGTGCTGCGGCGCGCGGTCGAGGCGCTGCAGGCAACCCGCTCCCTCGCGGCGATCCGGGTCGTCATCGACCCCGCGCAGCGCGCGGCCTACGACGCGGCCGTCGGCGATTTGGGTCTGCTCGAGCCCGTCGCCGGCGGGTCCAGCCGGCAGGAATCGGTGAAGCGCGGGCTTGAGAGCGTAATCCCGCTCGCGCCGACCCAGGTCCTCATTCACGACGCGGCCCGCCCGTTCGCCGATCCGGCGTTGATCGGGCGCGTCCTCGCCGCGCTCGACCGTCACGACGGTGCGGTGCCGACGGTCCCGATGAGCGATGCCTTGAAGCGGGTCGAAGGCGAACGGGTGACGGCGGCGGTCGCCCGTGCCGGGCTCCACCGCGCGCAGACGCCGCAGGGGTTTCGCTTCCGCGCCATTCTCGAGGCGCACCGCGCGCTCGACCCGGCCGCGGGCGTCGAAGACGATGCCGAGGTCGCGAGCCAGGCTGGCCTTACGGTCGCGGCAGTCGCGGGGGCGGAGGAAAATCTCAAGATCACGACGGCCGGCGACTTGGCCCGCGCCGAACGTCTATTGGGCGCGGCGGGCGAAGTCCGCACCGGCACCGGGTTCGACGTCCATCGCTTCGGACCGGGCCGCGTACTCAAGTTGGGTGGGATCGAAATCCCGTTCGAGCGCGGGCTGATCGGCCATTCCGACGCCGACGTTGCGCTCCATGCGCTGGTCGATTCGCTCTTGGGCGCGATTGCGGCCGGCGACATCGGCCACCATTTCCCGCCGAGCGATCCGCGCTGGCGGGGCGCCGATTCGGGCCAGTTCCTCGTGCATGCGGCCAAGCTCGTGACCGCGCGCGGCGCCCGCATCGCTCACGTCGATCTCACCATCATCTGCGAAGCGCCCAAAGTCGCGCCGCACCGGACGGCGATGGCGGCGCGGATCGCGGCGCTGCTCGGGATCGCGGTCGATCGCGTCAGCGTCAAGGCGACGACGACGGAGGGCCTGGGTTTCACCGGCCGCGGCGAAGGGATCGCAGCGCAGGCGGTCGCGACGGTACAGTTTCCCGCATGAATGCCCCGCCTCGCCCGACCCGGCCGCGCCTTTGGCATCCGGCGGCGCTCGTCGCGACCGTGGGCGGTGTGGGGTACCTCCCCAAAGCGCCCGGCACCTGGGCGTCGGCCGGGGCGGTGATCTTGGCGATCGGGCTCGACCAAGCCGGCGGCTGGCTCGCGATCGCCATCGCCGCGGCGGCTGCGACCGTGCTCGGGCTTATCGCCGTCCACGTTTACTTGCGCCAGTCTGCCCTCGCCGATCCGCCCGAGATCGTGATCGATGAGCTGGCCGGTCAATGGCTCACGCTCGCGTTTTTACCGTTCGGGGTCGTCGGCTGCGTCCTCGGGTTCCTCGCTTTCCGCATCTTCGACATCGTGAAGCCGTGGCCGATCCCGTGGCTCGAACGGCAAAGCGGCGCGTGGGGCGTTGTGCTCGACGATCTGATGGCCGGCCTCTACGCGGCAGCGAGCGCTACGGTGGCGCTGGCCGTCATCGACGCACTGGTTTGATGTTCCCGCCCGACCTCATCCTAAGAGCCACGAGAGTGCTGGAACTCGCGCGCGCGCAGCGCCTCAAGATCGCGACCGCTGAGTCCTGCACCGGCGGCCTGATCGCCGGGTGCCTGACCGAGATCGCCGGCTCGTCCGACGTGATCGAGCGCGGCTACATCACCTATACCAACGACGCCAAGCACGAGCTGCTGGGTGTCCCGGTCGCGTTGTTCGAGCGGGTCGGCGCTGTCAGCGAAGAGGTCGCACAAGCGATGGCCGAAGGCGCGCTCGAACGCGCGCGGGTCGATATCGCGCTCGCCTGCACCGGAATTGCCGGGCCCGGCGGCGCCACGGCGCAGAAGCCGGTCGGGCTGGTCCACATCGCGCTCGCGCGGCGCGGCCGGCCAACCCGGCATTTGAAACGCAATTATGGCGACGTCGGCCGCGCTCAAGTGCGTCTCAAGACGGTCGAAGACGCGCTCGACCTAGTGCTCGCCGAGCTCGGGTCGAACTAGCGCCTAGACCTTCCCGTCCACTGCGAAGATCATGCAGGTGGTGGAGCCGTGGGCGAGGATCCGGCCTTTCGCGTCGGTGAGCGTGCCATCGGCAACGCCCAGGCGCCGGCCGGCGTTGATGAGCTTGCCGGTCGCGCGCACCGGTCCGGTCTCCGCGGTCAACGGCCGGATGAACGCGATCTTGATCTCGACCGTGGTATAGGCCTGCCCGGCTTTGATCGTCGAGTGCACCGCGCACGCCATCGCCGAATCCAAAAGCGTCGCGATGTAACCGCCGTGGACGGTCGCGATCGGGTTCAGGAGCCGCTCGTCGGGCACGCCTTCGAATACGGCCCGGCCGATTTCGACCTCGGTCAAACGGAAGCCGAGCGTCTTACTGATCGGCGGAGCGGGGTAGCGGCCGGCGACGATCCCGCGCAGGAAGTCGATTCCGTCCTGCCCGGTCACTTCCGAGAGTGGCGCGACGCCGTAGGTGGGGGTGTTGGGGGCCATCGCGTACGCCGCGGGGTCAAGCGCGGTCGAGCTGCGGCTTCAGTGGTTTCGGCGGCTGCGCGCCGTAAATCGCGTCGGCCCTAACCTCGAAGGCGCCAACCATGCGCGAGACCGCTTCGCCGAACACCGCGCCGATCAGGCCTTCCAACAGCCGCGAGCGGAACGCGAAATCGACGTAGAAGTCGACGGTGCAGCCCTTGGCGTCGGGCAGAAACCGCCAGCGGTTGGTCAGATGCTTGAGTGGCCCGCGCACATATTCAACGTCGATCCGCTCGGGCGGAGCGAGCGTCACCACCGAGGTGAAGGTTTCGCGAAACATCTTGAAGCCGATTACGAGGTCGGCGGTGACGCGTTCGGGCCGGCGCTCGACGATGCGGGCGGCGCGGCACCAAGGCAGGAACTGCGGATAGGACTCGATATCGGCGACGAGATCGAAGAGCTGCGCTGGTTGGTAGGGAAGTTGGCGTTGTTCGGCGTGGCTCGGCACCTAGCGCCTCGCGCTCATTGCGCCGCGAGCCTGGCCGCCCGCGCTTCGCGGAGCCGCGCGAAGTCATCGCCTGCGTGGTAGGACGAGCGCGTGAGCGGGGTCGCCGCCACCATCAAGAAGCCCTTGCCCTTGGCGATCTGGGCGTACGCCTCGAACTCGGCCGGGGTCACGAACCCGGCCACTGCGGCGTGCTTCAAGGTCGGCTGCAGGTATTGGCCGATGGTGAGGAAATCGACATCGGCGGCGCGGAGGTCGTCCATCACCTGCTGCACTTCGATCTTTTCTTCGCCTAAGCCCACCATCAGGCCAGACTTGGTGAAGATCGCGGGGTCGATCGCCTTGACCCGGGCGAGCAACTGCAGCGAGGCGAAATAGCGGGCGCCGGGGCGGATCGTCGGGTAGAGCCGCGGCACCGTCTCGATATTGTGGTTGAAGACGTCCGGCCGCGCCTCGGCGACGATCTCGATCGCGCCGTCCTTGCGGAGGAAATCGGGCGTCAGCACTTCGATCGTGGTTTGTGGTGTCCGGGCGCGGATGGCGCGGATGGTCTGAGCGAAGTGCTCGGCGCCGCCGTCTGCCAAGTCGTCGCGATCGACCGAGGTGACGACGATGTGTTTCAAGCCGAGCCGCGCGGCCGCCTCGGCGACGCGCGTCGGCTCGTGCGGATCGAGCTTGTCCGGAAGCCCGGTCGCGACGTTGCAGAACGAGCAGGCTCGCGTACAGACGCTCCCTAGAATCATCACGGTCGCGTGGCGTTGAGCCCAGCACTCGCCGATATTCGGGCAGCCGGCTTCCTCGCAGACAGTGTTGAGCTTGAGCTCGCGAACGAGCTTCTTGGTCTCGGCGTAAACCGGCGAGGTCGGCGCCTTGACGCGGATCCAGTCGGGCTTCTTCTGGATTGGCGAGTCGGCGCGGTTGCGCTTCTCCGGGTGGCGCTCAGGCCCGCGGCGGACGCTGCGGTCGGTAGGCTCGGCCCCGGTCTTGGAGGTTTCGCTCAAGTGGCAGCTCCTCGCGTGCCCTCATGGTTCGACAAGCTCACCCTGAGGTCTCCCGCATTAACACCCTTAGAAATGAATCGCCCGACCGTACGCGTCAAGTACCGCCTCGTGCATCATCTCCGAGAGCGTCGGGTGCGCGAACACTGTGTGCATGAGTTCGGCTTCGGTGGTTTCGAGTGTCTTGGCGATGCCATAGCCCTGGATCAATTCGGTGACCTCGGCGCCGATCATGTGCGCGCCCAAGAGCTCGCCGGTCTTGGCATCGAACACGGTCTTGATCAGGCCTTCGGACTCGCCCAACGCGATCGCCTTGCCGTTGCCGATGAAGGGGAACTTGCCGACCTTGACCGCATGCCCCGCCGCTTTGGCCGCGGCCTCGGTCAACCCCACGCTCGCGACTTGTGGCTGACAATACGTGCAGCCCGGGATGTTGGTGGTGTCGAGCGGGTGGACGTCGTTCTTGCCGGCGATCTTCTCGACGCAGATCACGCCCTCGTGGCTCGCTTTGTGCGCGAGCCAGGGCGGGCCGACCAGGTCGCCGATCGCATAGAGCCCGGGCACGCCGGTCTGCAGCCACTGGTCGACGACGATATGGCCCTTCTCGACCTTGACCCCTGGCACGGTCTCGAGCCCGAGATTCTCGACGTTCCCGGTGATGCCGACCGCCAGGATCACTCGCTCGACGCTGAGCTGCGATTCGTTGCCGTCTTTCGCTTTGATCGTCGCGGTGACGGCGTTGGCGTTTGGCTTGACCGCCGTCACGCTCGCCGAGGTCATGATCTTCATGCCCTGCTTCTCGAACGCCTTCTTGGCGAAGGCCGAGATGTCGGCGTCCTCGACCGGAAGCACGCGGTCCAGGATCTCGACCACAGTCACGTCGACGCCGAGCGTGCGGTAGAAGCTCGCGAACTCGATTCCGATCGCCCCCGAACCCACCACCAGGAGCGATTTCGGGATCGCGCCCGGTACCATTGCTTCCTTGTAGGTCCAAATGAACTTGCCATCGGCCTTGAGGTTAGGGAGGTCGCGGGCGCGGGCGCCGGTAGCCAGGATGATGTGCTTGGCCGCGACTTCCGCCACCGCCTTGTCGTTTTTCGCCACTTTGAGCTTGCCGCGGCCGGCGAGCTTGGCTTCTCCGTCGATGACCTGGACTTTGTTCTTCTTCAAGAGATGGCCGACACCCTTCGACAATTGCCCGGCGACCGCGCGGCTGCGGGCGACGATCTTGGCCGGGTTGAACTTGATGTTGTCGGCAGAGAAGCCGAATTCATCGAGCCTGTGCAGCAGGTGATAGATCTCGGACGAGCGCAGCAGCGCCTTGGTCGGGATGCAGCCCCAGTTGAGGCAGATGCCGCCCAAGTGCTCGCGTTCGATCACCGCGACCTTCATCCCGAGCTGCGCGGCGCGGATCGCGGCGACATAGCCGCCGGGGCCGGAACCGACGACGACGAGATCGAAGCTCTGTTCAGCCATGGATCGCTCCTTTGCCGCTTACGCCCCGCTCTCGACCCAGCCGCGTCTCAGGTAGTGGGCCCGAACTATCGACCTGGCGAAGAAAGGGTAGATCAGCCACACGATCAAACCACCGATGCCGAACGTGAAGCTGCTCGCTGCCAGGACCAAGATCAAGCTAACCGCAGCGTGGGTCCAAACGCCTTTGGCGGCGAAGTAGATGAAGCCGAACAAGATCGTCCACAGAAACGGGACCGTGACCGCCTCTTCGTAGTTGTTGGCCGGATTCTTGAAGCGCATCGCCAAGTATTTGTTATCGTCGCTCGGGACCCGGCCTCATCCTTCGACGGGCTCA
>CAMDOQ010000125.1 GCA_945903685.1 Rhizobium sp. Q54 | reverse complement strand
TCCTAACTCTCGACTTGGACCACTTTCGACAGGGCAGACCACAGCGCTCAAGGCTGCCGGATAGTCGGTCGCAGATCCCACGCACTACGGAGGAAATGAATGGCTGCAAGTAACGCGCAAGGCTGGATTGTCGATCAAAAAATGAACGTGCTGGTCGTCGACGATCAGGTGACGATGCTGCGCATCGAGCGCAGCCTGCTCAATCAGATCGGATTTCCCAACGTCGATATCGTGACGAGCGGACCCGACGCTTTGAAGAAGCTGCGGGAAAAACCCTTCGGCCTCGTCATCTCCGACTGGAACATGGCACCGATGACCGGGCTCGAGCTGCTGAAGCAGGTGCGCGGCGATGACAAACTGAAGGCGATGCCGTTCATCATGGTGACGGCGGAGAGCAAGTCCGAGAACGTGGTCGCGGCCAAGCAGGCCGGGGTCAGTCAGTACATTATCAAGCCGTTCAATGCCGAGACGCTCAAGAAGAAAATCGCTTCGGTGATCGGCGAATTCTAAGGAAGGGACGGGGCCCATGCCCTCGAAGTTCAGCCAGACCCTGACCAAGCAGTTCGAGACGGTCCGGGCCGAACAAGGCGATCAGGCGGCGATCGAAAGTATCGCCAAGATGGTCGAGACCGAGCTTCTCAAGCTCATTACGTATATTGAGAAGACCAAGGTCGAGGTCGCGAGCTTGGCGGGCGAAGAGCCCGCGACCGAGCATCTAGCCAAGGCCAAGGGCGAGCTCGAAGCGATCGTCGCGCACACGGCCGAGGCGACGGGCACGATTCTCGATGCGGCGGATGAGTTGGAGAAGGTTGCGCAAACGCTGCCCGAGCAGGCAGCGCAAGCGGTGCGGGCCGTAACGACCAAGATCTACGAAGCCTCGACGTTTCAGGACATCACCGCTCAACGCATCATGAAAATTGCGACCGCGCTGCAGCAGGTCGAGGACACCCTCGGCCGCCTGCTCGGCGGCGGCAAGGCGAAGCCGGCTGTTCCGAAAAAGGAGAAGCCGGCCGCCGAGAAGACCGATGCCGATCTCCTGAACGGGCCCCAGCTTCCTGGGGCCGCCAAAACCCAGGATGAAATCGACGCCCTGTTCGACAAGGATTAGCGCGCGCCGTCGTCGGTCCGTGACCCGGCGCGCGGGACCTAGCTCAACGGCCGTTTTGCGCTTTGCTCCAGGCCGCGGAGAATTGGCGCGCGTAGTTCTGGACCATCCCGAACACCTGTTCGCGGTGTTGCTCGCGCGCCGAACCGAACACGCCGCCGATCTCCCATAACGTCAGATTGGCAAGGACACGGCGGTGGGTGGCGTTGAGGCGCACCGTCTGCGGCACCACCAGTTCGACGTTGATCGACGAAATGCAATAGTCGGCGGTCCCGGTATAGGCCGTGAGCACGTTCACATACAAGAAGACGCCGGCGTCAGCGATACGCAGCCGACTGGCGCCGAGCGCGCTTTCGACCGTGCCGTTGAGCCCGCTGACGCTGAGGCCGCAATATTCAGCTTCTTCACTCAGCGTCTCGATCACCGGCAAGACCGCGCCGATGCCGGTCAAACTCGATACCTCAGCGCGCGCCGCCCCCAGTCCGTGGGCGAGCCAAACGAACGCGATCGCAAGCGCGGCTAACGCAGTTCGCATCGTGCGAAACAAGCCTTGTTGGCGCGCTCTCGTTTTTCTCGTTCCGATGTCGTAGCGACGACGCGGGCACCGTCGCGACGCCGCCGCAGCGACGATGTTGGCGATGACGCCCTAGTAGATCGCAGCCCGGAGCGGGGTTGGGAGCGCTTCTAGGCGCGGGACTATACTGCCGCACCCGGCGGAGTCCAACGCCGATCCCGCCCGATCGCGCCTGCCCGGTTCGTGGGCATGTGCCTAGGGGTTGCGCACACCGCTGGTCACGATCGACTCCGTTTATTTATTGTTTTCAAAGCGTTAGTCGTAAATCGCCGCCGGCATGAGACGTGCGATAGCGAAATCGACAACCTGGCCGCCCCGTCAACCGCTACTGGAATCACGACGATGCTCCACTTGTTTCGCCTGCGGGTTGCGGCGCTCCTGCTCGCCGCCGCCCTGGTGCCCGACTTCGCCTATGCGCAAAGCGCCGACGCCGCCAAACTCTCGGCCGGCAACGCGGCGTGGATCCTGACGTCGACGGCGCTCGTCTTGTTCATGACGCTGCCCGGGCTTGCGTTGTTTTACGGCGGGTTGGTCCGCGCCGCGAACGTGCTGTCGGTGCTGATGCACTGCTTCGCGATCGCCTGCCTCGCCTCGGTGTTGTGGCTGATCGCCGGTTACAGCCTCGCCTTCGCCGACGGCGGCATGGCCCAAGGCTGGATCGGTGGACTCGGCAAGGCCTTCTTGCTCGGCGTCGGCGTCGACGACTTGACCGGCGACATCCCGGAGTCGGTCTTCTTCATGTTCCAGATGACGTTCGCCATCATCGCGCCGGCGCTGATCGCCGGCGCCTATGTCGAGCGGATTCGCTTCGCCCACGTGCTGCTGTTCAGCGGGCTCTGGTTGCTCGTCGTCTACGCGCCGGTCGCCCATTGGGTGTGGGGCGGCGGGTTCCTTCAGCAATGGGGCGCGCTCGATTTCGCTGGAGGCCTGGTCGTGCACGCGACCGCCGGCACCTCGGCGCTGGTGCTGGCGGCGATGCTCGGACCGCGGCGCGGTTTTCCGCGCGAGCTGACGCCGCCGCACAACCCCGGCCTCACCATGATGGGGGCGGCGATGCTGTGGGTCGGCTGGTTCGGCTTCAACGCCGGTAGCGCGCTCGCCGCCAACGGCAGCGCCGGCATGGCGATGGTGGTGACGCACCTGTCGGCGGCGACCGCGTCGCTGGTGTGGGTCGCGATCGAGTGGCTCAAGTTCGGCAAGCCGTCCTTGGTTGGCATCGTGACCGGCATGGTCGCCGGGCTGGCGACGGTAACGCCGGCCTCGGGCTTCATCGGCCCGATCGGCGGACTCGCGATCGGGCTCGCCGGCGGCGGGGTCTGCTATTGGGCCGTCAGGATCGTCAAAACGCGGTTGAAGATCGACGATTCGCTCGACGTGTTCGCGGTCCACGGCGTCGGCGGCATCCTCGGCATTCTCCTGGCGGCACCGTTTGGCGACGCCACGCTCGGCGGGCTCGGGCTCAAGATGTCGGTCGGCGCACAGCTCGGTGTCCAGGCGGCCGGAGCCCTGATCGTGGTCGCGTGGTCGGCGATCGCGACCGCTGCTATCGTCGTCGCGGTGCGCGCCCTAGTCGGCCTGCGGGTGGCGCCGGACGAAGAAACCGAAGGGCTCGACCTCACCCAGCACGGCGAACGCAGCTACACCTTGTGAGGACGCCATGAAATACATCATCGCCGTGATCAAGCCGTTCAAGCTCGACGAGGTGCGCGAGGCCCTCACCAAGGTCGGCGTGCAGGGCCTGACCGTTACCGAGGTCAAGGGTTTCGGCCGCCAGAAAGGACAAAGCGAGATTTACCGCGGCGCCGAGTACCAGGTGAGCTTCGTCCCCAAGGTGAAGCTCGAGATCGCCGTAGCCGACGACTTGGCCGAGCGCGTGGTCGAAACCATTCGCGAGCATGCCGCGACCGGCAAGATCGGCGACGGCAAGGTGTTCGTGCTCGACGCCCTGCAGGCGCTCCGTATCCGCACCGGCGAGACCGGGGACGCCGCGCTTTAACTATTGTCGCGGGCGCGGCCACCTAAGCTGGCGCCCGACCCCGGCTACCGG
Source organism: Rhizobium sp. Q54 (assembly GCA_945903685.1). Taxonomy (GTDB): domain Bacteria; phylum Pseudomonadota; class Alphaproteobacteria; order SHVV01; family SHVV01; genus SHVV01. The sequence goes on along the minus strand of CAMDOQ010000125.1, from coordinate 3,085 downwards.
CAGCTATTGGCGGCGAGCCCGCCCTTAACCCGTTCCCAATACTAGGGATTCTCCTAGTCGCTTCGCCGGCGCCGATCGGTTATGCTTAACGTCCGTTAACCATTCGAGAGCGAGCACGCAACTCGCCCGTCACCCGAACGCCAAGAAGGAGGGATCATGGCGTCAGTGGGTAAGTCGGTCGCAATCGCCGCGCTGATGCTGGGCGTAAGCATCGGCAGTGCCGGCGCGCAGTCGCTTTTTCAGCACGGATGGAATGACAGCGCCGAGGCCGCCCCGGTACGGGCACCGACGCCGGCGCTCCGGTTGGGGTCGCTCAAACTCACACCCGACTTCAGCGACACCGATGACGCCGTCGGGCTTGGCACCGCCGGCGGCGACGCGCTCGAGAACGCATCGCCCCTCAACCTCTCGCTTCGCTCGGCTCGCAATTGGCTCGGCGGCGAAATCGAACTCGGCCTTTCGGGCGACTACCAGCCGGTCAAAGCACGCTGGCAGATCGGCCTCGGCAAGATCCACCTGAACGTCCCCTTCGATTCGTTCATGCCGGAGCGCGGCCTGAACCCGCGGGCGACGGCTGCCGCAACGCCGCCGCCCGCGCGCTAGAGCGCGGCCCTCGTCAGTTCAACCTGATTCGGAGGAAGTTCCAGTAGCGCTCGGTCGACGATTTGGGGTCGACCATCTGGTTTTCGCCGCCCTCGCCTTCGACCAACGAAAATTCGCTCATCTGCGCATCGAGCGGCTCGAACCGTAGCACCATGTTCTCGCCGACGAGGTAGTCGCGCCGCGCCGGACAGTCGACGATGGCGTCGCCGCCGAGGAAGCGGTGGCGCCGGCCGCCGCCCAGCAAGTAAGGACTATTGACGCCTTTATGCGTCCAGCAGACCCCGCGCAGCGCCGCCAAGGCGCGCAGGCGAACCTCGGTAAACTGCGGTGTGCGCTTGACCTCGATCACGGCGACCGGGACCTGATTCTCGGCGACGTGGAACAGCGCTTGTGCCGTCGCAACGCTTCCCGTCATCAATACCAGCACCAAGGCAACGATCGTACGACCCAGCATGGTCTTCTCCTTTTCAAACCTCGGGCTGCGCCCGAGCGCAGCCAGAAAGCTTTTATTGTCTACTTCACGACCAGATCGAGCGCATGGCGCGACAAGCGCTCGTGCTCGTGCGCGCCGACGATGACGGTGTAGCCCGGGCACATCGCCAAGCCGCTATCGGCGTCCATCAGGATCATGTGGAGGAAGAACACCATGCCCGGCTCGGCCTCCACTGGATTGCCGCGGTAGAACATCGGCCAGTCCATCCAGTTCGGCGCGAACGTGGTACCGAGGCTGTAACCGGTCGCGTTGAGGCGATATTTCTCAACCCCGTGCCGCGCGCAGGTCGCGGCATAGGCGTCGAACACCGCGCCGACCGGTTCGCCCGGCTTGAGCGCCGCAAGACACGCCGCCATCGCCTCGACGCAGACCTGGTGCAGGTCGCGGTGACGCGGGTGGGCGCGACCGACCGGGATCGTTCGCATCATCGCGGCGTGATAGTGGCGGTAGACCCCAGCCCACTCGAGCGTGATCTGGTCGACCGGATCGAGATGGCGCCGGCCACTGAAAAAGCGGCACAAGAGGCCGTCGCGGCCTGAGCCGATGATGAACTCGTTGCCCGGGTAATCGCCGCCGCCCTTGAAGATCGCGCCCTGCATCGCCGCCAAGATGTCGCCTTCCCAGGCGCCCGGCCCGATCACCGCGAGCGCCGCATCGAGCGCGTCGTCGGCGAGCTCGCCGGCGCGCCGCACGTAGGCAAGCTCGGCCGCACTCTTGACCGCGCGCAGCCGCGTGACGATGTCGGATGCATCGACGAGTTCGGCGAAACCGGCCAGCGCTCCATCGAGTTTACGGCCGTTGGCGGCAGTAAGGCCGTAGGCGTCGTATTCGACGCCGAGACGCTTGCCCGCTTTTCCGGCCGCTTGAAGAAACGCCTTGAGGTCGAACGCGGGGTTGGCGTCGGGCGCATCGACCCAGATGCGGATGTCCTCGATCACCGAGGTGTGCTCGGCCTGCAAGCGGTCGGGAGCGCGCGTCAGCAGCATCAAGCGGCCGTCAGCCCCGAGATAGAGACACTGGAAGAAGACGTACCCGAAGCTGTCGTACCCGGTCAGGTAGTACATGCTCTCCTGCCGGAACATCAGCAGTCCGTCGAGGCCGCGGCGTTCGAGCTCGGCAATGGTCCGCGCCCGTCGCTGGGCGAACTCGTCCACGGAGAAGTGAAGCGCCATCGCGGCCCCTGCGTGTTAGCGGTGGACGTATTTCGACCAAAGGAACGTCGCCATGAGACTAACACCGCTCGTCCGTATCTTGGTCGTCGCTGCGGCGCTCGGCACAGCCGGCCTCCCCTCGGAAGCCCCGGCCCAGGATAAACAGAAGAACCAACTGGTCGCGTTCAAAGCGTCGGGCCGCTGGGACGCGCGTTGCATCGACGTCGGCGCCACCGGCCGCATCCGCTGCAACCTCGACAACACGCTCGTTTACAAGGACCGCCCCGACTTTCGCGCCCAGCTCTATTACGTCTATCTCGAAAAGGACGGCACGCCCTTTTTCGAAATCGAGTACGAGCGGCAGACAAGCTTCACCCGCTCCGGTGCGATCGAGATCGATGGCGGTCGCCAGCGTTTCTCACTTGGCGAGTGCCGTCGCCCCTGCACGATCAAGGGCGCCGACGGTGCCGCCCTGGTCGCTGCATTGGCCGGCGCCAAGTCGGCGGTGATCCGATTCACCGACCACGGCCGCGAGGCCTTCACCGAGGAGATCGAACTCGACGGTTTCTCCGAGGGCGTCGCGATCCTGTCCGCGATGCAGGCAACGCACGGCCGCGATTGATCGGACTCGATTCGGGCGGGATTTCTTGTTAGTGTGATAGCCGTCACACTTTCCTAAGGCTGCGAACCTTAGAGCCGATCCTGAAAGATGTTGAGTCGGAGGAATCGGTTGTGATTCATTGTCGGGCACCCGAGTCGCAACCATGGGGTGCCCGATGTGGAAGCCTGAACACCGCGCTGCCGCCGACCGTCGCGGCCTGCGTTATCCGAGCGACCT
>CAMDOQ010000124.1 GCA_945903685.1 Rhizobium sp. Q54 | reverse complement strand
TTGGATGTCCGCGCCGAAGAACGCCTGCTTGCCGCGCATCAGCTTGAAGCCGTTGTAGGCCGGCGGGTTGTGCGAGCCGGTCACCATGATGCCGCCATCGAGCCCGAGCGTGTGGACGGCGAAATAGAGCATCGGCGTCGGGCCGCGTCCGATCCGGACCGCGTGGGCGCCGCTCGCGATCAGGCCTTCGACCACCGCCGCTTCGAGTGCGGGCGAGCTCAGGCGACCGTCGAACCCGACCGCGATCGTCGGCCGCGCGCCGCCGACGATGGTTGCGAACGCACGCCCGATCGCTCGGGCGTCGGCCTCGCCCAGGGTCTCGCCGACGACGCCGCGGATGTCGTATTCGCGCAGCACCGTCGCGTGGAAGGCGTGGCCGTTAGAGTCGGTCATGCGATCGCGGTGCGGGTCAGTTAGCGCGGGCGCGGACCGGCGGGCGCCCGATCGAGTGGTAATCGAAGCCCGCGCTCGCGAATTCTTCGGGCCGATAGATGTTGCGAAGGTCGACGAAGATCGGCTGCTTCAAGAGCTTCTTGACGCGATCGAGATCGAGGCCGCGGAACTCGTTCCACTCGGTGACGATCGCGAGCGCGTCGGCACCTTGAATCGCATCGTAGGCATTAGCGCACCACACCACGCCCGGCAGCATCGCCTCGCCTTCCTTCATGCCTTCGGGGTCGAAGGCACGGACGGTAGCGCCGGCCCGCTGCAGCGCCGGGACGATGTCGAGGCTCGGCGCCTCGCGCATGTCGTCGGTGTTGGGCTTGAAGGTGAGGCCGAGCACGGCGATGGTCTTGCCTTTCACGCTGCCGCCGCAAGCGACGACGATGCGCTCGGCCATCGCCTTGCGCCGGGCCGCGTTGACCGCAACCACCGCTTCGACGATGCGCGAGGGCGCGCCGACGCGCTTGGCGACGTTGGTAAGCGCCAGCGTATCCTTGGGGAAGCAACTCCCGCCATAACCGGGTCCGGCGTGGAGGAACTTCGAGCCGATTCGGCCGTCGAGCCCGATCCCGCGCGCCACCACTTGGACGTCGGCGCCGACCTTTTCGCAGATGTCGGCCATTTCGTTGATGAACGTGATCTTGGTGGCGAGGAACGCGTTGGCCGCATACTTGATGAGCTCGGCGGTTTCGCGCTGGGTGAACAACACCGGGGTTTCGTTCAGGAACAGCGGCCGGTAGAGCCGGCGCATGACCTCGCGCGCCCGCTCCGACTCGGTTCCAACCACGACCCGGTCGGGGCGCATGAAATCGTTGATCGCCGCGCCCTCGCGTAAGAACTCGGGATTCGAGACGACGTCGTATTGGGCGTCCGGCCGCCGCTTGTGGACGATCGCTTCGACCTCGCGTCCGGTCCCGACCGGAACCGTCGACTTGGTGACGATCACGGTATAGGCCGCGATCGCGGCCGCGATCTCCTCAGCCGCAGCGTAGACGTAGGTCAGATCAGCATCGCCGTCGCCGCGCCGGCTCGGCGTCCCGACCGCGATGAAGACGGCTTCGGCCGCGGCCACCGCGGGCGCGAGATCGGTGGTGAAGGACAGTCGCCCGGCGGCGACGTTGCTCGCGATCAGCGCCTCGAGGCCCGGCTCGAAGATGGTGGCCTTGCCCGCCTTGAGGCCGTCGATCTTGCGGACGTCTTTGTCGACGCAGACGACCTCATGCCCGAACTCGGAGAAACAAGTGCCGGACACCAGGCCGACATAGCCGGTTCCGATCATCGCAACGCGCATGGATGTCTCGCTTTATGAAGCCGTTTGCCGCGACCGTTTGGGCAGCGCCGGGAGCCGCGTCTCGAGGAATTGGGCGACCTCGTCGCGAAGGTCGTCGCGGGCGAGCGCATAGGCGATGTTGGCTTTGAGGAACCCGGCCTTGTCGCCGCAGTCGAAACGCTCGCCTTCGAAACTAAACCCGTGGAACGGCGCGGTACCGATCACCGCCGCGAGCGCGTCGGTCAGCTGAATCTCGCCGCCGGCGCCGACGACGTGGCGGTCGAGGAACCCGAACACCGCCGGGTCGAGGATATAGCGGCCGATCACCGCCTGGGTCGAAGGCGCCTTGGCCGGCGACGGCTTCTCGACGATGCCTTTGACTTCGATCAGGCGTCCCTCGATCTTGCCCGGGGCGATCACGCCGTAGCGCGACGTGTGCTCGCGCGGTACGTCCATGACCGCGACCATGGTACCGCCGCGGTAGGCGTCGATCATTTGCTTGAGGCAAGGCGTCGCCGCCAGCACGAGATCGTCGGCGAGCAGCACCGCGAACGGCTCGTTGCCGACCAGATGGCGGGCGCACCAGACCGCGTGGCCCAGCCCCAACGCCTGCTGCTGGCGGGTGTAGGCGACTTGCCCGGCCTTGGGCAGCCAGTGGCGGAGCTCGTCGAGCCGGTCGGTCTTGCCGCGCTGTTTGAGTTCGTTTTCGAGCTCGTACGACAGATCGAAGTGGTTTTCGATCGCGCGCTCGTTGCGGCCGGTAACGAAGATAAACTCCTCGATACCGGCAGCCTGCGCCTCCTCGACCGCATACTGGATGAGCGGCTTGTCGACCACGGGCAGCATTTCCTTGGGCAGCGCCTTGGTCGCCGGTAGAAAGCGCGTGCCCAAGCCGCCGACGGGAAAGACGGCCTTGCGTACGGTCGTTGTCATGGAATCGTGATGCCCGCTCGTATTCGAGGTGTGCTCGGGGCGCCGCGGCTCGTGCGCGGCGGGCACTTAATGCCACGGGCGTCAGGGCGAGGCAAGATTGCCATCGCCGCTCAACAAGACTTCCTTGGCCTGGTTGATCTTGGCAGCCAGGTAGGTCGACCCGCCCTTGTCGGGGTGGATTTTGAGCATCAACCGGCGGTGGGCATCGCGGATCTCATCGACCGTGGCAGAGGCTGCGAGGCCGAGGATTTCGAGCGCCTCCTCACGGGTCATCGCGGTGGCAGAGCGCGGCCGCTCATCCGTATCGGCCCCCTCGCCGCTGGACGCAGTCCCGAACACCCGCTCGATAAAGGCTTCAAGCAGCGGCACCGACTCCGGATCCTCGGCCCGGCATTCGGCAAGCAGCGCTTCGAGGTCGGCGCGGCCCATCGCGGCGAGCGTACGGCCGGCGTAAGCCCCTTTGAGCACGCGGCCCGCCATCGTGCCCGAGTCATGGTCGAGGGTCATTTCGACGTAGGCCGTGGTCACGTCCGAGGTCTGCCCGGGCGAGGGTCGCGTGCTCTCGAACGCGGTCCGCCAATAGCGGCGGATGTAGGGGAAGAGGACCAGGGCGAGCGGCGCCGCGAACGCCGCGCGACCGGTGAAAACGAGATAGAGCCCGCCGGCCGCTAGCAGGCCGCCGCCCAGCCACTGGACGACGCGGACCATCGTCTTGGGATCGGCGCGCACGAACCAGCGCGCGAACAGAAGCGCGGCCAGCAGCAGGACTAGGCCGCCGACGAGCCACGGCACGACTAGCGCACCTGCCGGGTTAGAAGCGGCACGTCGCCGCCCACGCGCCGACCGTAGTCTTCGAGCGCGCGACGCCCGCCGGCGGCGTAGACCGCCACCGCGCTCAGGAGATCGCGCAGTTGCTGCGCGCTCGACGCGTCGAAGCGGCAATGGGCGCCGTTGGTAAGCCGCGCGATCTGCTTGAAAGCCCGGGTCGCAACTTGGTCGTCGCCCTCCTGGAACAGGAACACCGGCACCGACAGTAGCCCGAGCTGGCCGGCCAGCGCGCATAGGGCATCGACGTCCTCTTCGCAACAATCGCCAACGAAAACGACTGCGTTGACGCGGCGCTGCTTGGTTTCGGCGATCGCGCGCTCGAGCACCTTGCGGATCTGGGTTTCGCCACCCACGCAAAAGACGCGCCGCATCACCGCGAGCAGGTCGGCAGACCGGTTAATCCAGCCACTTGCCTCGAACTCGCCGAAGCCGCGGTAGTAGACGATCTGTACGTCGAGCCCCCCCAAAGCCGCGGTTTCGGTAAACATCTGGCCTTGAATCTGGCAGGCACGGTCCCAAGACGGCTCGCGGCTCGCGGTCGCATCGAGCGCGAACATGAGCCGGCCGCGCCCACCGGCCGCAACTGGCACGGTCTGGGCGACTTTTTTCAAGAATGCGTCGACCTCGGCCCGCGACGGGCGCGGCGCTAGAGGCCCAGAGTCCTTCGCCATGTTCTGGATCACCGATCAGGCGTCAAAGCGATTCTAGCGCTCCACCGCGCCGCGTCCACCTCGGGCTATCGCGAACTACCGCTTGACCCTTGCGCCGCCGCTTTCGACACTCGGGCCCGGTTTACGGGGGGTCTCTACGTTGGCGGATCAAGTCGAAGCGGTCGTGGTCGGGGCCGGGGTCATCGGGCTTGCGATCGCGCGGGCCCTGGCACTCGACGGGCGCGAGGTCGTCGTTCTCGAACAAGCCGACACCATCGGCACCGAGACTTCGAGCCGCAACAGCGAGGTCATCCACGCCGGGATCTACTACCCCAAGGACAGCCTGAAGGCGCGGCTCTGCGTTTCCGGCAAGGAGATGCTCTATGCCTTCTGCCGCTCCCACGGCGTCAACCATAAGCGGCTCGGCAAGTTGATCGTCGCGACGACCGACGCCGAAGTCGCCGTGCTCGAGGACCTGCAGAAGAAGGGCGCGGCCAATGGCGTCGACGATCTGACGCTGATCGACGGCGCCGAAGCGCGCCGGCTCGAGCCCAATCTCCGCTGCGTCGCCGCCCTGGTCTCGCCCTCGACCGGGATCGTCGACAGCCACGGCTATATGCTGGCGCTCCAGGGCGATGCCGAAGCGCACGGCGCCCGCATCGCGTTTCGGAGCCCGCTCCGCTCGGTCGCCGTCGCCAATCACGGTTTCGATCTCACCGTCGGCAGCGACGGACGCGAAAGCGCGGTCGTCACCTGCCGCGTCCTGATCAATGCCGGCGGGCTTCACGCGTGGGCGGTCGCGGGTTCGATCGACCGCATGGACGCGCGCCACGTTCCTCCCCGACACCTCGCCAAGGGCTGCTACTTCGCACTGAGCGGGCGGGCGCCGTTCACGCGGCTCATCTACCCGACCCCGAAGCCGCGTTCGCTCGGTGTTCATTTCACCGCCGACTTGGCTGGGCAAGCGCGGTTCGGACCCGATCTCGCCGTGGTCGACACCCTCGACTACGACGTCGACCCCGCCCGCGCCCAGGCGTTTTACGAGGAAATCCGGCGCTACTACCCCGCGCTCCGCGACGGTTCGCTCCACCCTGCTTACTCCGGCATCCGCCCCAAAGTTCAGGGACCTGGCGAGCCGGTCCGCGATTTCGTCATCCAAGGCAGCGCCGTGCACGGCCTCGGCGGCCTCGTCAACTTGATCGGAATGGAATCGCCCGGGCTCACCGCGGCGCTGGCGATCGCCGACCACGTCAAGAGCCTGATCGACGTTTAGTCGTTAAGGAATCGAGACTTGCCCCGTTTGGGGAGCCCGGATACGGTCGCGCGACCCATGGAAACCCCGCCAATGAAGCGTCCCACAGGTTCATGCGCGCGCGGCTTGGCGATCGCGGCGATCGCTCTGGCCGGCGCCGCCGCACTCCACGCACCCGACGCCCACGCCAACGGCGCGACCTACGGTCGCGAGGCTCGGCTTGCCGGCGCTACTGCGGTACTCCCTAATGCCGAGAACGAGTGGAACTACAATTTCGGCGTCGGCTTCGGCTCCGCTCCCGGCTATTTCGGCGACAAGGACTACGACACCCACCTCTCGCCGCTGATCGACATCGATTGGCGCCAGCGCATTTTCCTGAGCACCCAGCGCGGTTTGGGCGCGGTCCTGTTCCGGAACAGCTCGTTTCGCATGGGCGGCCGGCTCACCTACGACCAGGGCCGCGACAACGGCGACGGCGTGTTCATTCGTCGCCTACCGGACGTCGACCCCAGCGTCGAGGCCGGCTTGTTCTTCGAGAACTACAGCGCCGGCTGGCGGCTCTGGGGCGACGCGCGCAAGGGCCTGCAGAGCGAAGGCCACAACGGTCTCCTCGGCAGCCTTGGCTTCGATCGCGCCGGACGGATTTCCGAGCGCGCGAGCATCGTCGCCGGGGCGAGCATTACCGCGGCCAGCAAGCGCTATAACGACGCCTATTTTGGCGTCCCACGCAGCACTCAGGGTTTCGCCGTCGCCGGGTTCACGCCCGAGGCCGGAATCCGCGATGTCGGCGCGCACGTGAACCTCATCTTCCAGGTGACCGACCAGATCTACTTCACGGTCGATGCCACCCTGAACCTCCTGCTCGGCGATCCATCGAAGAGCCCGATCGTCCGCGAGGACCTGCCGTTCTACATCGGCACCAGCGTCGGCGTCCGGTTCTAGCCTCCTAGCGGCCTGAAAGAAAATTACCGCCGGTCCCGGCGGCGGCGTAACAAAGAACGCCTCCCGAGGGGCTCGCGCGACATTCGCGGTCTTTTTGATCGCGCTTACGTTATCGCATTGAAAACGTGTGATTTTTCTCCCATCTACCGGGTAAGAGCTGTCGCAGCTCGTAAGGGAGAAACCCGTGCTCAACCCGATCAACCCGCCCGCATCCGACCACGAACAGGTCGTCTATTGCCGCCATCCGGCGAGCGGGTTGCAGGCGATCATCGCCATCCACAACACCACCCTCGGTCCGTCGCTCGGCGGCGTCCGCCTGTGGCCCTACGCGTCCGAAGACGAAGCCTTGACCGATGTGCTCCGGCTCTCGCGCGGGATGACCTACAAGTCGGCGGTCGCGGGCTTACGTTTGGGTGGCGGCAAGGCCGTCATCATCGGCGGACCGGACGTGAAGAGCGAAGCCTTGTTCCGGAGCTTCGGCCGCTTCGTCGACAGCCTCGAAG
>CAMDOQ010000123.1 GCA_945903685.1 Rhizobium sp. Q54 | reverse complement strand
GCGAGCCCAGCGCGGTCGGGGCGCGCCGGGTCGGGCGCGGTGGCGAGAATGTCGATCCCGGTCGTCCGCGCGAACGCCTCGGCGACCGTGAGGCGGTCGAGCTCGGGGCCCAGCCGGGCCTCCCGCCCCTGCCACGCAAAGGAGGTGCGGCCGCCGGCTGCAAGCGCCGCGCCCAGGATTCCGGCACAGTCGCTAAAAAGCGCGCGGTAATCGGCGTCGGCCCGATACCACTCGAGCATGGTGAACTCGGGGTGGTGCGTGGGACCGCGTTCGCCGTTGCGGAAGACGTGCGCGATCTGGAAGATCTTCCGCTCGCCGGCGGCCAAGAGCTTCTTCATCGCGAACTCGGGCGAGGTGTGGAGATAGCGCGGCACCGCCGCCGCATCGCCCGGTCCGCTGAGCGCGGTCGCGAAGGCGTGAAGGTGGGGCTCCAAGCCCGGCGATACTTGCAGCGCCGGGGTCTCGACCTCGACGAAATCTTGGGCCTCGAACCAGTCGCGGACGGCACGCGCGATCCGGGCGCGGGCTGCGAGGTTCGCCCGCCGGGCGGCGTGGCGTTCCGGCTCCCACCAGCGCGCGCCGCCGGCGCCGGTCATCTGTCGTTCTGGCTCGCGAGCCGCGCGAGCACGATCCCGGCCAGCACTACGGCGCCGCCCGCCGCCTGCAGCGGGCTCATGCCTTCGCCGAGGATTACCCATGCCAGTAGCGCCGCCGTCGCCGGCTGGACCAGGAGCGCGACCGAAGAGAACGAGGCCGGCAGGTGCGCGAGCGCATAGGCGATCGAACCCTGGCCGCCGACGTGCGATACCCAGGCGATCCCGAACAGGATGAGCCAGCCGGCGAGCGTCTCGGCGACGATCGCCTCGCCGAACAGGAGCGCGAGCGGGAGGAGACAGACGGCGCAGACGGCGGTCGACCACGTCATGATCCGCAAGGTCGAAAGCGTCGCGCGCAGGACCTTGATCGCGAGCAGATAGGCCGCGTAGAACGTCGCGGTCGTGATGCCCAAGAGATCGCCCCACACCTGGCGGGTGCCGACGAAGAAGCTCGCCCGCACCATGACGAGGACGCCGGCCATCGCCAGCGCGAGGCCGAAGAGGAACTTGGGCGTGATCCGTTCCTTGAACCAGGCCCAGGCGACGAAGGTGACGAAGATCGGGGTCAGGTTCGAGAGCAGGGTCGCATTGGCGACGGTCGTGAACTGGAGCGACCAGTGCCAGACTGCGAGGTCGCCGGCGAACGAGACGCCGGCGGCGATCAAGAGCCAGACCTCGCGGCGCGTGAGGCGGGCCGGCGTCGCGGCCGGCGACGGGCCGCGTTCGGCGAGCGCAAACCACCCCCACAGCAACGGGAACGCCAGGAACGCACGATGAAACGCGGTCGCGGTCGGGCCGAGTTCGCTCAGGCGCACGAATATCGGCGAGAAAGCGATCCCGACCGCGCCGATGACCAGGGCCGGCAGCGCGAAACGAACGGCAGCCGGCGCGGTCATGATCTTGGTCATCGCGGCTCGACGAATCGCCTCCCCCTCAAGGGGGGAGGCCGGTGCGAAGCGCCGGGTGGGGTTGATACCGAAGCAATGGGCGGCGAGTTGCGCAACGACATTTCCGGGCCCTAGGCAGGATGCCCCGCGCGTTATAGGACATGCAGCGAGCGCCACCAAGCAGAGCCGCACCCGAAAGCCCGACCGCCCGATCGTCAGGAACCGCGTCCGACCGTGAGCCAGGAACCGCCGAGCCATACCGTTATCAACCCGACCGGCCGCCCCGAGTGGGTACTGATCTGCGACCACGCCAGCCGTCACGTGCCCGCGCGCCTCGCCAATCTGGGCCTCGACGAGGCCGCGCTGCACCGCCACATCGCCTGGGACATCGGCGCCGGCGCGGTGGCCGAACGGGTTGCGGCGCTGATCGATGCGCCGCTGGTGATGGCGGGCTTTTCGCGCCTGGTCATCGACGCCAATCGCCCGCTCGACGACCCGACTTCGATCGCCACGGCGAGCGACGGTGTCGCGATCCCCGGGAATGCCGGGCTCGGCGCGGCCGAGGCCCGGGCTCGTGCGGAAGCTTATTTCTGGCCTTACCACCGCGCGATCGAATCGCTGCTCGCGGCGATCGAAGCGCGCGGGGCCAAGCCGGCGCTGCTGCCGATCCACAGCTTTACGCCGATCATGCAAGGGTTCGAGCGGCCGTGGCAGATTGGCATCCTGTGGGATCGCGACCGCCGGCTCTCCGACCCGCTGCTCGCCCACTTCAACGCCAATCCGTCGCTCACGGTTGGCGACAACCAGCCCTATTCGGGGGCGTCGCCCGCGAGCTACTCGCTCAAAGAACACGGCGAGCGGCACGGGCGCCCGCATGCCTCGATCGAGATCCGTCAGGACCTGATCGACACGCCGGCCGGGGTCGAGACCTGGGCGCGGCTCGTCGCCGACGCGCTCCGCCACATCCGGCCGCCCGGCGCGCCACGGTAAGCGCGACGGCCCTGGCAAAACGACCAATCCCGACTACCATCACGCCTAGGCCTACCAGGCATCACGGCCTAGGCCTATCAGGGAGCGAAGCCATGGATGACAAGACCCGCACCGAGATCGAGGCAGCGGCGTTTCGGACCCTCGTTGAACATTTCCGCGAGCGCCCCGACGTCCAGAACCTCGACGTCATGAACCTGGCCGGCTTCTGCCGCAACTGCCTGGCCAAGTGGTACTCGGCCGCGGCCCAAGAGCGCGGCGAGACGGTGAACTACGAGGATGCGCGCGAAACCATCTACGGCATGCCCTACGCCGAGTGGAAGGCGAAGCACCAGAAGGAAGCCTCGCCCGATCAGGTGGCGAAGTTCGCGGCGCAGAACCCCGACGGGTTCCACAAGCACCGCTAGTTTCCCCCACTTCCCTCCCCCCGCTTCGCGGGGAGAGGGTTGAGAGGGGCCCCCACCCCCTAGAACGTTTCGACCCAGGGGCGGAGCTCGATCTCCCAGGTCCACGCGCTCTTGGGCTGGATGTGGAGCTGGTAGTAAGCCTCGGCGATTGCGTCCGGGTCGAGCCGCGCGTGACCGGCATCGACGCCGATGCCGCCATCGATTACGGCGTGTCCGACGTGGACGCCCTTGGGCGCCAGCTCCCGTGCCATCGACTGCGCCAGCGCGCGCAAGCCGAACTTGCCGACGGCGAAGCCGGCTGAGCCGGCCATCGCCTTGACTGAGGCGGTCGCGCCGGTAAAGAGAATCGTGCCGCGGCCGCGCGGCACCATCCGCCGCGCCGCCTCCCGCCCCAGGAGGAAGCCGCCAAAGCATGCGCGCCGCCAGGCGACGTCGAACTCGTCCGGCTCGAGGTCCAGGATCGACTTCTTGACCCGTCCGCTCGCGTTATAGATCGCGACCTCGACCGGCCCGAGCTCGGCTTCAACATGCGCGACCAGCGCCTGGACCGCGCCGGCATCGGTCGCATCGGTGGCAAAAGCGCGCGCGGTGCCGCCCTCTTTGGTGATCGCGGCGGCGAGCGCTTTCACGCGCTCGAGGTTGCGCGCCGCCAGGGCGACCGCGTAGCCGGCGGCGGCGAAGCGGCGTCCCAATGCGGCGCCCAAACCCGGACCCACGCCCACGACGATCGCACTCTTCGCTCCAGCCATGACGTTTCCTCCGTTGGATGGGTTGGTGGCTCGGCCTCATCCTTCGACGGGCTCCGGATGAGGTTCAAGGAAAAGCCCTCATGGCGAGCTTGTCGAACCATGAGGACGCATCTCGGAACTGCGGGTTCGAATGCGCCGCGGCGATCGGCCGGTCGCACTCTTCGCTCCAGCCAACTCGGCCTCATCCTTCGACGGGCTCAGGATGAGGCTCAAAGAAAGCCCTCATGGTGAGCTTGTCGAACCATGCGGGCGCATCTCGGAACTGCGGGCTCGAGCACTAGCGCGGCGGCGGCACGCGGTTGTCGACCAGCAGAAAATGACAATGCGCCGCGGCGATCGGCCGATCGCACTCTTCGCTCCAGCCATGACGGTTCCTCCGTTGGATAGGTTGGTGACTCGGCCCATCCTTCGACGGGCTCAGGATGAGGCTTAAAGAAAGCCCCTCATGGTGAGCTGGTCGAACCATGGAGGGGCATCTCGGAATTGTGGGCTCGAGCACTAGCGCGGCGGCGGCACGCGGTCGTCGACCAGCAGAAAATGACAATGCGCTGCGGCGATCGGCCGATCGCGCGCTTCCTGCCACGCCTCGACCCGGACGTTGGCGACGCGGCGGCCCTGCTTGGTGGCGACGCCGCGGGCGAAGGTATCGAGGGGCCGGCCCGGGCGCAGGTAGTCGATCGAGAGGTTGATCGTCTTCGGGATCGCGTTCGAACCGGCGGTCCAGAGCAGGTGGAAGATCGCCGCGCTTTCGAGCAGCGCGCCGATGACGCCGCCGTGAAGCGCTGGCAACAGCGGATTGCCGATCAGGTCGGCGCGGTAAGGGAGGCGGCAGATGAACTCATCATCGGTCCGTTCGAGCGTGATGCCGAGAAACTGGGTGTAGGGCGTGGTCTGGGTCAGGCTCGCGAGATCGCCTGAGGCGCGCGCGGCCGCGATCCGCTCGGCCAAGCTTGCCAGGGTCATGCCTGCTCCTTGGCGGCACGCGTTAGCGGCCGGCCGGACGAATCGAGCATGAAGGTCGAGACGCTGTTGGCGATCGGGTCGGCGGCATCGCCGTGGTGCGCGACCGCGCGCACGAACGCGATCGAGCGCGTCACCTTGTAGCAGGTCGCCTCGGCGAGAAGCGCCACCCGCGCGCTCGCCGGCTTCAGGTAATCGATGCGCAGGTCCAAGGTCGCGATCGCCGGCGGCTTGTCCAGCGCCAGGAACACGGCGAGCCCGCTCGCGGTGTCGATCAGGGTGGTGATGACGCCGCCGTGGAGGACGCCGGTGTCGAGGTTGCCGATCAGGCGCTCCTGCCATGGCAGTTGCAGGATCGCCCGCCCGCGTGCCGCGGCCACGAACTGGATGCCGAGCGCGTGGACGTGCGGGATGACGCCGGCGAAACGCTGGCCGATCTCGTGATAACGCGCCTCGTCGGTCGACGGCATGACGACCGATTAGACCCCGTGGTAGCGCCGGTACCAAGCCACAAATTCGGGAATGCCGTCGTCGATCGTGCGCCGGGGCGCGTAGCCGAACGCGCGGCGCGCCGGCTCGATGTCGGCGTAGGTCTCCTTGACGTCGCCCGGCTGCATCGGCGCCCGCTCGATCGCGGCCTTGCGGTTGGTCTCGCGCTCGAACAGTTGGATCACACGGGCGAGCGGCTCGGGCCGGTTGTTGCCCAAGTTGTAGACCGCGTGGCGGACGCCGCGCGGATCGGGCGCGGGCGGATGGTCGAGTACGGCGAGCGTGCCAGCGACGGCATCGTCGATGAAGGTGAAGTCGCGCTTCATGTCGCCGTGGTTGTAGAGCGTGATCGGACGGTCGGCGAAGATCGCCTGGGCGAAAAGGTACATCGCCATGTCCGGGCGGCCCCACGGACCGTAAACCGTGAAGAAGCGCAAGCCGGTCTGCGGCAGGGCGTAGAGGTGGCTGTAGGCGTGGCTCATCAGCTCGTCCGCCTTCTTGGTCGCGGCGTAGAGCGAGACCGGGGCGTCGACCCGATCCTCGACCGCGAACGGCTGCTTGGTGTTGCCGCCGTAGACCGAGCTCGAGCTCGCATAAACGAGGTGCCTGAGCCTGCCCGCCATTTGCCGCGCGAACTCGAGAATGACGAGGTGCCCGACCAGGTTGGCCTCGATATAGGCGAACGGATTTTCGAGCGAATAGCGGACCCCGGCCTGGGCGGCGAGGTGCACGATGCGGTCGATGCCGTGATCGGTACCGCGCCCGAGTTCGCGGGCGAAGGCAGTGCGGTCGGCGATGTCGACTTGGACGAAGTGGAAGTTGCGCTCGGACGACAGTTGACCCAACCGCGCGCGTTTCAGCGCGACGTCGTAGTAGGGGTTGAGATTGTCGATCCCGACCACGGTATCGCCGCGGGCGAGGAGCGCGCGCGCGACGTGGAAACCGATGAATCCCGCGGCGCCGGTGACGAGGACAGCCATTTGGCGCGCACTATCTCCTACCTCGGCGCCGCCCCGCAACACGTAACCTCCCTGTCCCAATCGAAAGAGGCGAGGTCGCGCCCCAACGTCCCCGCCCCCTCGGAGGGGGGGCGGGTCAGGGTGGGGTGTGGCTGGGCGACGGTGACCGCGTCCGAGAATTCACCCCCTCGCGGCGCCCCGCGCCGGCCTCCCCCTTCGTCGAGGGGGAGGCGATTCCTTGAACGTCCCCGCCCCCTCGGAGGGGGGCGGGTTAGGGTGGGGGTGGCAGCCGGCCACCGAGGGCATCGCCAATCGCTTCGACCACGGTTTCCGTCGCGGTCAGCACGTCGTCGTTCCAGAACCGGATCACGCGGTAGCCTTCGCCTTCGAGCCAGCGCGTGCGCGCGACATCGGCCGCGTTGTCGGCGTGCTGGCTACCATCGACTTCGACGATCAGCCGGGCCGCAAGGCAGACGAAGTCGACGATGAACGGGCCGATCACGGCCTGACGGCGAAACCGCCAGCCGCCGAGGTGGCGGCGGCGCAGCCAGTACCAGAGGCGCTCCTCGGCATCGGTCGGCGATTGCCTGAGCGCGACCGCGCGATCGCGGTTCGTGGCGTAGAAGGGGCGAGCCCGTGTCCTCACATCTATTGTTATGCAACCACGAGAGCGGATTTCTAGGAAATTGAAGTAGCGACACACCGCCAACCGTCCCCGCCCCCTCGGAGAGGGGCGGGTCAAGGTGGGGGCGTGGCTGGTCGATGGTGAGCGCGTCCGAGAATTCACCCCCTCCCGGCGCTCCGCGCCGGCCTCCCCCCTCTTCGAGGGGGAGACGATTCGTGTTCTCGCAACACTGAAGATGGTGCGACGACGT
>CAMDOQ010000122.1 GCA_945903685.1 Rhizobium sp. Q54 | reverse complement strand
TCGCCGCTTCCCGCCGCCATTAAAAATGCCCTCGTCGGTCTAGTCAAGTTATTCTTATGAATCAAGGCTCTTCGGCCTGTTATTAAGGCAGAGTCTCGATCGTTAACGATCAAGCCGGGGGGGCGGGCGGCTGGGGTAGACGGGTGAACGATTCGGTATGGTAGCGCCAAGCCCTGAAATTGGCCGACCAGTGGTTCTCGGCGAGCCCGGCCTTGAGTTTCAGGTGCTTCATGAATTCGCGCGGATCCTGGGTTTGCTCCCACACTTGCGGCAAGAAGGTGGCGCGATGGGTTCCGTCCTGGATGATGAGGCCGTCACGCCCGGGTACGAGCTGGCCCAGGAGGTCGTTTTCGTCGCAGAAGCGCAGCGCGGCAGGTTCGCTCAAGACCGAAATCGAGAGCAGCACCCGCCCGAACTCGTCGTGCGAGAGCACCTTGAAGCGGCGGTCCTCGAAAGCCGAAGCGTAGGCGTTGGCGGCGACGTCGGCGACCAGCGGGCGGCGCGCCTCGAGCGAGCCGATGCAGCCGCGCAGGCGCCCGTCCATGGTGAGGGTGATGAACGACGCGCCAGGCTGGCGGAGATCGGCGTGGAAGGTTTCGAGGTCGAGCTTGGGCCGCTGCTGGGAGCGGAGCCCGATCATGATCGAGCGTGCCGCAACGTTGAGGAGGGAACGGCGTAGATCGTCGCTGAGGCCGGAGGCGTAGCCGCGCTCGCTCCGCGCGATCGCCGGGTCGGGCCGCGGCGCGGCCGAGGAAGCGGTTGCGGTCTGCGCGGGCTGAACCGGCGGCGCCGCCGGGGCACGCGGGGCAGCCGGCGCGGTCATTGGCGGCGGGGCCGCGGCAGCGGAGGGCGGCGGTGGCGTAGCGCGAGCCGACGCGAAGTTGAGCGCACGTAACCGGCGCTCGTCGCCCCCAGAAAACATGTAGGCGCCGTAGCCGACGACGCGGTCGCGCGGGCCGGCGGTATCGCCGGAGTTGCGAACGTCGATCGCGGTCGCGGCCATGCCGATCTGGCGCGCGAGCAGCAAGAACCCGCGGATCGGCATCCGGCCGCAGGCGCCGACGTCCGACACGCCGTCCAGCCGCAGCTCGGTGATGGCGCTCGACGTCGCCGCATCGAGCGACTGCGCGGTCGCATAGTCGTGGTAGTGGCTCAAGTCGGAGCTGATCACGATCAGCGTTTCGGGCCCGCCCCACGCTGCTTGCAGCACGGCCGCGACCTCGTTCGGTTCGGCATCGCCGACCACGATCGGCACCAGCCGGAAATCGGCAAAGGTCTGTTGCAGGAACGGCAGGTGAACCTCGAGGCTGTGCTCGGCGGCGTGGGTCTGATCGAACTCGCGTACCTGCGGCAGGCGCTTGAGTTCGTTGATCAGGGCGCGGTCGAGCGGGACCGAGCCGAGCGGAGTCTGGAACGCCGCGTGCGAAGGAACGGCGAGCCCACGCACTGCGACCCGATGGGTCGGCCCGAGCAGGACCACGCGTTTGATACGGTTACGCGCCGGCCCGAGGCGGGCATAGACCGAAGCCGCGATCGGCCCCGAGTAAATATAGCCGGCGTGCGGCGCGATGATGACCTTGGGGATGTCCTGCTGCGGGCGGTGGCCCTGGTTCAAGGCGTCGCGAATGAGCGAGCGCACCATGGCGCCCAACTCGGCGCGATCAACCGGATAGAAGGTCCCCGCTACCGCGGGCGGGCGGACTTCAGCGTTGCCGCTCAAACTCATCGTGCGATCTCCGGCCCGACGGCGATGCGTAGGCACGTGCCTGGGCGTTGGTCGGTTCGGACTATATCTTAGGTAAGGTGGGAGGTCTAAGCGGGGCAAGGACGCAATGACCGCGGATGAGGCGATGATCGTGGGCGCGACGAACGACAAGGCCGGATGGGTGACCGGCCGCCATTGGCACGCCCTCGGCGACGGCCGCATCCAATGCGATGTCTGCCCGCGTGCCTGCAAGCTCCACGACGGTCAGCGCGGCCTCTGCTTCGTCCGCGTCGCCGACGCAGGCGCGATCAAGCTCACGACCTACGGCCGTTCGTCGGGCTTTTGCATCGACCCGGTCGAGAAGAAGCCGCTCAACCATCTCCTGCCCGGCACGCCGATCCTCTCGTTCGGCACCGCCGGCTGCAACCTGACCTGCAAATTCTGTCAGAACTGGTCGATCAGCAAATCGCGCGAGGTCGATACGCTGGCCGACGCCGCCTCGCCGCAACGGCTCGCACAGGCCGCCAAACAGCTGGGTTGCCGATCGGTCGCGTTTACCTACAACGATCCCGTCATCTTCCTGGAGTACGCGATCGACATCGCGCGCGAATGCCGTGCGCTCGGCATCAAGTCGGTGGCGGTCACCGCCGGCTACATGAGCCCGGCGGCGCGCGAGGAATTCTACCAATACATCGACGCTGCCAACGTCGACCTCAAAGGCTTCACGGAGGACTTTTACCATCGGTTGTGCAGCGGGCATCTGGCCGACGTGCTGGAGACGCTGGTCTACCTCAAACGCCGCACCAAGGTCTGGTTCGAGGTGACGACCCTCCTGATCCCGGGCCAAAACGACTCGGCTGCCGAGCTTACCGAGATGACGCGCTGGTTCGTCGATCAACTAGGCCCCGACGTACCACTCCACTTCACGGCCTTTCACCCCGATTTCCGGATGCGCGATATCCCGGCAACCCCGCCGGCGACGCTCCTCCGCGCCCGCGACATCGGCCTCAAGGCGGGCCTTCGCTACGTCTATGTCGGCAACGTGCATGATGAAGCGGGATCGAGCACCTATTGCCCAGGGTGCGGCACCAAAGTAATCGGGCGCGACTGGTACGTGCTGACCGCGTGGCACCTGAGCAACGAAGGTCGATGCCGGCATTGTGGCCACGCGATCGCCGGTGTGTTCGATGGTCCCCCCGGCACCTGGGGCGCTAAGCGGCGCCCGGTACGGTTGAGTCAGGCGGCCGCGTCGCCGGCTTAGTCGGTGGCCGCCGCGCTCGAGACCTTCGCGTACGCGCGCTGGGCCTTGGCGAGCGCGAGTTCGACCCGAACTTTCATGCGCTCGGCCTCGACTTCCTTGCGCCGTTCCTCGGCCTGGTGACGGCGCGCCTCGGCCGCGGCCTCGGTCGCCGCCTTCTGGTCGTCCAAAGCGTGCGCGCGCTCCTTGCGCCAGAGCCCGTAGACCTTGGCGCGGTAGCGCTCGGCATGGACCGGAGTCGCCGAATGGTAGAGGGCGACCGCGTCGGTCCACGACTTTTTCTCGTCGCGGAGCTTGGCGAGTAGCTTCGCGGCGTACGTAGCATTCGCCACCGGATCGAAGGCTTCGTCGAGATCGCGGAACGCGCTCGGGTGATAGCGCAGGTTGATCTGGAAACAGCCGACATCGATGTTCGTGGTCCCGGCCTTCTTGAGTTCGGCGACCTTGGCGATCGCCGCCGCCTTGGTCTTCAGGTACCAGGATTGCTGGCCCGACGTGACCGTCCACGGCCACGCAAAGCTCCGCTTGTTTTCCGGATTCCAGCGCCCGGTCTCGGCCATGCCGATGGCGGTCAAAAGTTGCGGGGGTAACCGGAACTTTTTTTCCGCCTCGGCGCCCACCGCCTGGCAAATGGCGGCCGAGTCGTCGGCCGCATCTGAACTCTTGGCGTGCGCCAAAGGCGCAGAAAACTGCGCTGCGCCGGCGCTTATCACGGCCAGCAACGTCCAGATCAGTCCTTTAACCCCAGTAACACGCATATCGGCACCCCACGCCTGCGTCGCAAAGGGCATGCCAAGTCGCGGGGTGATGGGATCTGCAACCCTGGATGGTGTACTTCGAACTTTGTCGGGAAAACCCGAAGAAAAGAGGGCCGCTTGCAGCCCACTACCCCGGGCGAGTTAGGATGTTTCCTACGAGTCGGTCTGTAAGACAGTGAATCAGAACAAGATTCTTTTTTAATTGTGCTTGCAAAAAATCTGAAACGCTATATATTGTGACCATCTGCGGTCGTTGACCGTGGATACTGCGACCCCTCGTGGGTATTTCCTCCCTGAACTTGGGGCCATCCGGAAACGGATGGCCCTCTCTTTTTGAGGGAAGCGCGTCCAGGGGGGTGCGCGACCGCCGATTATTCGGCGGCGCGTTTCAGGGGTTCGAGGTCCTCGAGCGGGATCGCCTTCAAGGTCGCCATCAATTGGTTGAGATCGTCGCGGACCTTGGCGAAGGCGATGCCGTGGCTCACCGCGTCCTCGTTCATGTAGAGCGCGCGGTTGAGCTCGATTTGCAGGGTATGGACGCCCTCGCGCGGTTTTCCATAGTGCTGCGTGATGTAGCCGCCGGCATAGGGCGCGTTGCGAAACACCCGGTAGCCCAGGCGCTTCAGTTCGCGCTCGGCCGTCGCGACCACCACTGGGGCGGCGCTCCGCCCGAAGCGGTCGCCTAGCACGACGTCGGCGCGGACCTTGCCCGAGTCCTGGTCGATCGGCCCGCCGACCGAGGGCATCGAATGGCAATCGACGATCATCGCGACGCCGAAGCGCTCGCGCGTCCGGGCGATCAATCCCGCCAAGGCGGTGTGGAACGGCTTGTGGATGCGCTCGATCCGCCGCAGCGCGAGCGCGAGCGGCAGCCGGCGACGATAGATCTCGGCGCCGTTCGAGACCACGCGCGCGATGGTGCCGAGACCGCCCAGCACTCGATGCGAGGCGGAATTGGCGTAGCCCGGCAGCGGCTCGACGAACATAGTCGGATCGAGCTCGTAGGGTTCGCGGTTGGGGTCGAGAAAGACGCGCGGCACGTGGGCCATCAAGAGCGGCGCGCCGGCGGCTGGCGCGCCCGCGAACAATTCGTCGACGAAGGCGTCCTCCGAGCGGCGCAGGTCCGCGATCTCGAGCTTCACGTCGCGCAGGAACTCGGGAAGGTAGGCGGCGCCACTGTGCCCCGACACGAACACTGCCGCCATGGTCTGGCGCCGCGGCGCGCGGACGACAAACGGCTTGATCGATCCGATGTCGCCGCGGGTGAGAATGTCCATGGGAACGAGACGATGAAAACCGGTCGCAATCATAACACGGGCGGCCCGTTTAGCGAGACGGCGGCCCGCACGACGGGCTTTGCAAACCTTGTCCCTTTCAGTATGAATGGGCCCGCCGTCGATTGCGGTCTTGCCGATTGGGGGCGCGTAGCTCAGCGGGAGAGCACTACGTTGACATCGTAGGGGTCACAGGTTCGATCCCTGTCGCGCCCACCATTCGCGATCGGTTTTGGCACCACCCTGGAGCGCCGTTGCACACGAACGCCGCGACCGACCGCCGAACCGTCCCGACCGCGCAGGCCGCCTGGCTCGAGCATTTGCGTGGCGCCGATGCCTACAATCGCTGGATTTTCGAAACCATCCGGCCGTTCGTTGCCGGGCGTACCCTCGAGGTCGGCTGCGGCACCGGGACGTTCTCGCGCCTGCTCGCCGGCGCCGCTGCGCACCTGACCGCGGTCGACATCGAAGCGCCGTTCGTCGCCGCGACCGAGCGGGCGACCGCCGACTGCACCAACGCGACCGTGATCTGCGCCGACGCCACCCTGTATCCCTGGCCCCAATCGTTCGACACCATCGTCGCGCTCGAAGTCATCGAGCACATCGCCGACGACGCCGGGTTCTTGCGCACGCTCGGCGCTGCACTGGCGCCGGGCGGCCGCCTCGTGCTCAAAGTTCCGGCGCTGCCCGCGCTCTACGGCGCGCTCGACCGCGCCGTCGGGCATCACCGCCGCTATGATCGGCGCGGGCTCGGCGAGCGTTTGACCGAGGCCGGGCTCGCGGTCGTCACGATCGTCTATTTCAACGCCGTCGGCGCGTTGGGGTGGTGGCTGAACGGCCGAGTGCTCGGACGCACCGGTCCTCCCGGCGCCCAGGTCCGGGCGTTTGATGCCGCAGTGCCGCTGCTACGTCGTCTCGAGCGGCTGGTGTCGCCGCCGATCGGGCTTTCGCTCTTTGCCGTTGCCACGCGCCCGGTTCCTCAGTAAGCCGAATGGCGCCAGCGATTTCGTTCTAACGTTCTTTGTCCCGCCCGCATGCCGCGCCTGAGCATCATCATCCCCGCCTACAACGAAGAGGCGACCATCCTCGCGGTGCTCGAGCGCGTCGCCGAGCAGCGGATCGCCGGCGTCGAGCTCGAGGTGATCGTGATCGACGATGGCTCGACCGACCGCACCGCCGCCCTGCTCGCGACCCGCGCCGACCTCTACGCCCGCTGCATCCGCATGCCGCGGAACGGCGGTAAGGGCGCCGCGGTCAAGGCCGGCCTGGCGCAAGCGAGCGGCGACTTCGTGCTCTTTCAAGACGCCGATCTCGAATACGACCCGGTCGACTATGCGCGCCTGGTGGTGCCGGTGCTGCGCCACAACGCCGAGGTCGTGATCGGCAGCCGCCTGTTGGCGCCGCCGTATGCGCGGGTGCATTACTTTTGGCACAAGGTGGCGAACCGGATGTTGACGTTGCTCTTCAACGTCCTCCACAACACGACCTTCACCGACATCTACAGTTGCTATTTGCTTTACCGGCGCGGCCTGCTCGATCCGGCCGAACTCGCGACCACCGGCTGGCAGCAGCACGCCGAGATTCTCGGTCTCGTGGTGCGGCGCGGGCGGGTGTACTACGAGGTACCGATCAGCTATAGCGGCCGCACCTACGCCGAGGGCAAGAAGATTCGCGCCGGCCATTTCTGGCCGATCGTCGCGACCGTGATCTGGGGCCGCTTTCGGTCGCTGCCGCGCCGCTGACACGAGGAGACGCGATGTCGAACCACCCGTCGATCAAACCGCTCACCGCCGCCGAAGTCGCGACATTCCCGAAGACGGTGGTGGTGCGACTGGAAGCCCCGTTCGCCGATGCGCGCGGCGCGATCCAGCCCTTGGTCGATCTCACCATGGAAAGCGCGGTGATGATCTCGTCCAAGAAGGGCACGGTGCGC
>CAMDOQ010000121.1 GCA_945903685.1 Rhizobium sp. Q54 | reverse complement strand
CCTCTGTCGTGAACCGGACCAGCCTTACTGTAAGCGGGTTAGGCCGCGAAACAACGGCCGTTCAACGCCTGGGCTTCGGTATCAACCGGACCCCGGGCGGGTTCTCGAAATCGCGGTCGCAAGTGAGGAGGTACGATCGAGTTCGTTTGTCGGCTCGACCGGAGTTCTCGCTAGTCCTTGCTAGATCAACCCGCCGAGCGGCGACGACGGATCGGCGTAGAGCTTACGCTTCATGCGCCCCGCCAAATAGGCGAGCCGGCCGGCCTCGATCGCGAGCTTCATCGCCCGCGCCATCAGGATCGGGTCCTTGGCCTCGGCGACCGCGGTGTTCATGAGGACGCCGTCGCAGCCGAGTTCCATCGCGACGGCGGCGTCGGAAGCGGTGCCGACGCCGGCATCGACCAGCACGGGAACGCGCGCCTGCTCGACGATCAGGCGGATGTTGACGGGGTTCTGGATGCCGAGCCCTGAGCCGATCGGCGCGGCGAGCGGCATCACCGCGCAGCACCCGAGATCCTCAAGGCGTTTGGCCATGATCGGATCGTCGGTCGAGTAGACCATGACCTCGAAGCCTTCCTTGACCAGTGTCTCGGTGGCTTTGAGCGTCTCGACCATGTCGGGAAAAAGCGTCGTCTTGTCGCCGAGCACTTCGAGCTTGACCAGGTTCCAACCGCCCGCCTCTCGCGCCAGGCGCAACGTACGCACCGCCTCCAGCGCGTCGTAACAGCCGGCCGTATTCGGCAGGTAGGTGTACTTCTTGGGATCGACGTAATCGACCAGCATCGGCTGGGCGCGGTCGGTGATGTTGACGCGCCGCACCGCGACGGTGACGATCTCGGCGCCGGAGGCTTCGATCGCGGCGCGGGTCTGTTCGAAATCCTTGTACTTGCCGGTGCCGATCAGAAGCCGCGAGCGAAAGCTGCGGCCGGCGACGACGAAGCGATCATCGCCCCGGTCCGCTTCGGCGGCTTGCGCGCCGCCGCCGATGAAATGAACAATCTCGATTTTATCGCCGTCGCTGAGTCGGGTTTCGCCGTAGCGCGACTTCGGCACGATCTCGAGATTGCGCTCGAACGCAACCTTCCGCGCATCGAGCCCGAGCGTCGCCAGCAGTTGGTCGACCGTGATTGCGTCGGCGATTTCGCGCCGCTCGCCGTTGATATGCAGCAACATCCCCAAGGTCCTATCCGGTGCGGTTGAGTATGGTTCGCTTGGCCCACCCTTTCAACCGGTGGCCTTTCGAGCGCCGAATTCCGTGCTATAAGCCGCGACCGAAAGGGGCCGCGCGATGGCCAAGACGATCTTCGTCCTCAACGGACCCAATCTCAACCTGCTCGGGAGCCGCGAGCCTGGCATCTACGGGCGCGAGACGCTGATTCAGATCGCCGCCCGCACGGAAGCGTGCGCCAAAGCGCACGGGCTCGGGCTCGAATTCCGCCAGTCCAACAGCGAAGCCCAGTTGATCGAGTGGGTTCACGAGGCGGGCGAAAACGCTGACGGTCTCATCATGAATGCCGGCGCCTACACCCACACTTCGATCGCGCTCCTCGATGCGCTTCGCGCCGTGGCGCTGCCGGTGATCGAGGTCCACCTCTCGAACATCTTCGCGCGCGAGGACTTTCGTCACCGCTCCTACGTCGCACCGGCGGCGCAGGGCGTGATCTCGGGTTTCGGCGGCCAGAGCTACGAACTCGCGATCGAGGCGATGGCGCGGCTGCTCGGCAGCAAAGGCAAGGCCAAGAAGAAAAAGAAGTAATGCGGCCGCTCAAACCCCAGCGTTATCGCCTCACGCCCGAACTGCTGCTCGACGCCTACCGCCACGGCCTGTTTCCGATGGCCGAGGATCGCCACGACCCCCGCCTCTACTGGATCGAGCCCGAACTCCGCGGCGTTATTCCGCTCGAGGACTTTCACGTGCCGAAGCGTTTGGCCCGCAGCGTCAAGCAGGGCACGTTCGCGATCCGCATCGACTGCGCGTTCGGCGGCGTGATCGAGGCCTGCGCGCGCCCGGCGCCGGGGCGCTGGACGACCTGGATCAACGACGAAATCATCGAGCTTTACACCCGGCTCCACGCCATGGGCCACGCCCACAGCGTCGAATGCTGGCAAGGCGATCGGCTGGTCGGCGGGCTCTACGGCATTGCCATCGACGGCGCGTTCTTCGGCGAAAGCATGTTCTCGACCGAGACCGATTCGAGCAAGGTCGCGCTCGTGCATCTGGTCGCGCGCCTCAAGGCCGGCGGCTTTCGCCTGTTGGACGCCCAGTTCGTCACCAAGCATCTGGCCCGGTTCGGCGCGTTCGAAGTCCCGCGCTCGATCTACAAGGCGATGCTGGCCGAAGCGCTGGCCGCACCCGCCGATTTCTACCGTTTCTCGGCCGGGGCCACGCCGGCCGATATCTTGCAGGCGATCACCCGCAAGTCGTAGACCGGATGCTCGAGCGCCGAGAGCGCCGGGCTCGATGCGAACATCCAGCCCGAGAACACACGGGCCGGCCCCTCGTCCGGTTTGATCTCGACCACTTCGAGGAAGACGCTGGTCTCGGGCGGCTCCTCGGGCGGCCGCGTGCGGCAATAGCGCACCGTGATCTGCAACGTTCCGAACTTGACCGGTTGATTGACGCTGGCTTCGACCAGCGACAGCCGCGCCGTCACCTTGTCGAGCGCCTGCAGGACCGCGACTTGGCTCAAAGCGGGCGACGGAGCGGCGACCGCTACAACCGCTATCGCCGCAGCCCACGGCAGCCCCCCTCCCCTTACCCTCCCCCTGCCTGCAGGGGGAAGGAGGGGTGGGGGCAACAGGTTCACTTCTTGCCGTCCTTGGTCTTGTCTTTGTCCTTGTCGCCCTGGCCGCTGAAGATCAACTGGCCGATCAGGTTTTCGAGGCTGACGGGCGATTGGGTGAACTTGACGACGCCGCCCGGCTTCAGTTTCTGCGGGTCGCCGCCGGGATCGAGCGAGAGATACTTCGAGCCCAACAGTCCGTCCGAGATGATCGCGGCCGAGGTATCGGCCGGCAGCGGAATGGTCTGATCGACCGAGAATTTGACCACCGCGAGATAGGTCTCGCGCTCGATCTGCTGGTCGGTAACGGTGCCGACCTTGATCCCGCCCAAGCGCACGTCGCTCCCGACATTGAGGCCGTCGACGCGGTCGAACTTGGCGAGAAACTCGTGGCCGCCGGCGGTCGAGACCTCGGTGGTCGAGTATGCGAACACCAGGAAAAAGGCGGCGACCGCGAGAACGACCGCGCCCAGCAGCGCTTCGACGACGTTGCCTCTCATGAAGCTCTCACCTTTTGATCAGGTCGGCCGCCACGGTTCGTAGTCGCCGGTCGCCGGTGCCCGGCGCGCGGCGCCCAAGAGATCGCCGGGCGGCCGATACGCGGCCGGGGATCCGGTCAGGTTCGGTTGATGATCTAGCTCCCACGGGCGCGCCGGGCCCGGATTGGTGGGCGGCGCCTCGATCGTATGGTGGAGCCACGCGTGCCATTCGGGCGGTACTTGCGAAGCCTCGGCTTCGCCGTTGTAGAGCACCCAGCGCCGACTGCCGCCGCGCTCGCGGTAGTAGCGATTGCCGAAGCGATCGGCGCCCGCAGGCTCGCCCTTCCGCCAGGTGAAGAAGCTGGTCCAGGGCGTGGTCCCGTTCCACCAGGTAAAAATTTGTAAGAGCCACCGCATCCGTCTCTCCCGCGCCGCGCGGACTATCGCACCGCCCCGGCCCCGCCGTCCAGACGCCCGCCCGGCCGCCGGCCGACGTTTTCCCCGGTCCATCCCCAGTCGAAACCTAGATTCGACTCGAACATTTAACGACAAGCCTTTGATTCAAAACTCGATAAATCGAGATACCCACAACCCCTTGTGGATAGTAACGACTTGGACACAAAATTTGGTTGACGCCCTTCGATACCACTGTCTAGATATTGGGTCCTCGCGGGGGCGAACATCAAAATATAGGTCGACAACGCCTCCGCCAAGAGCCCGCGGGAGAGCGGTCGGCAGGGTAAGTTTAGCGGTCTGGGGGCCATTTATGCGTATCGAACGTCGTTTCACCGTCGCCGGTCAATCGCCCTATGCGGGCATCGAATTCAAGAAAACCGCGAGCGAAATCCGTAACCCGGACGGCTCGGTCGTGTTCTCGATGACCGATATCGACGTCCCGACCGAATGGTCGCAGGTCGCGGTCGACATCATCGCCCAGAAATATTTCCGCAAGGCCGGCGTACCGGCGCGCTTGAAGAAGGTCGAAGAAAACAGCGTGCCGTCGTGGCTGTGGCGGAGCGTTGCCGATCAGGCTGCGCTCGCAGCGCTGCCCGAGAAAGAGCGGCTCGGCGGCGAGAAAACCTCGACCGACGTGTTCAACCGCATGGCCGGCACTTGGACCTATTGGGGCTGGAAGGGCGGGTACTTCGACGGCGAGGACGACGCCCGCGCCTTTTACGACGAGATGTGCGCGATGCTGGCGCGCCAGATGGGCGCACCCAACTCGCCGCAGTGGTTCAACACCGGCCTGCATTGGGCCTACGGCATCGACGGGCCGGCGCAGGGCCATTTCTACGTCGATGAGCGCACCGGCCAGGTCAAGGCCTCGGAATCGTCCTACGAGCGGCCGCAGCCGCACGCCTGCTTCATCCAAGGGATCTCCGACGACCTCGTCAACGAGGGCGGCATCATGGACCTCTGGGTGCGCGAGGCCCGCCTCTTCAAGTACGGATCGGGCACCGGCTCCAACTTCTCGGCGCTGCGCGGCGAAGGCGAGCGGCTCTCCGGCGGCGGGCGGTCGTCGGGCTTGATGAGCTTCCTGAAGATCGGCGATCGCGCCGCCGGCGCGATCAAGTCGGGCGGCACCACCCGCCGCGCTGCCAAGATGGTGGTGGTCGATGTCGATCATCCCGACATCGAGAAGTTCATCAGCTGGAAAACGATCGAGGAGCAGAAGGTCGCGGCCCTGGTCGCCGGCTCCAAGCTCTGCAACAAGCACTTGAACCGCATCATCCAGGCCTGCCACGCGCTCGAAGGCGCCGGCCGCTTCACGCCGACCGACAATCCGGAGCTCAAGAAAGCGATCCGTAAGGCGCGCAAGGCGATGATCCCCGAGAACTACGTGCAGCGGGTGATCCAGTTCGCCGAGCAGGGCTATACCGCGATCGAGTTCCCGACCTACGACACCGACTGGGACGGCGAGGCCTACTACACCGTCTCGGGCCAGAACGCGAACAACTCGGTCCGCGTCACCAACGCTTTCGTCCAGGCGATCCTGGATGACGGCGAATGGGAGCTCGTGCGCCGTACCGACGGTAAAGTATCCGAGCGCATGAAAGCGCGCGACCTTTGGGACCAGATCGGCTACGCGGCGTGGGCGTCGGCCGACCCGGGCGTCCAGTACCACACCACCATCAACGAATGGCACACCTGCCCGGCCGGCGGCGAGATTCGCGCTTCCAATCCGTGCTCGGAATACATGTTCCTCGACGACACGGCGTGCAATCTGGCCTCGCTCAACCTGATGACGTTCCGCCGCGCCGACAAGAGCTTCGACGTCGCCGCGTTCGAGCATGCCGTTCGCCTGTGGACCGTGGTCCTCGAAATCTCGGTCATGATGGCGCAGTTCCCCTCGCGCCGGATCGCCGAGCTCTCCTACCGCTACCGCACGTTGGGCTTGGGCTACGCCAACATCGGCGCGCTCCTGATGGCGGCGGGCGTCCCGTATGACACGGCCGAGGGCCGGGCGCTCTGCGGCGCGATCACCGCGATCATGACCGGCGTCTCCTACGCAACGTCGGCAGAGATGGCCTCCGAACTGGGCGCGTTCCCGGACTACGCCGAAAACCGCGAGGCGATGCTCCGCGTCGTCCGCAACCACCGCCACGCCGCCTACGGCCGGAACGAAGGCTACGAAGCCTTGACCGTCGCACCGGTGCCGCTCGATGCCCTCGCCTGCTCCGACCCCGACATGGTCGCGGCCGCGGCGCGGGCGTGGGACCGCGCCCTCGCGTTGGGCGAGAAACACGGTTACCGCAACGCGCAGGTAAGCGTGATTGCACCGACCGGCACCATCGGGCTGGTCATGGACTGCGACACCACCGGGATCGAGCCAGATTTCGCCTTGGTCAAGTTCAAAAAGCTCGCCGGCGGCGGCTATTTCCGCATCATCAACCGCACCGTGCCCGAGGCGCTCGGGCGCTTGGGCTATAGCGAAGCGCAGGCCCGCGACATCATCGCCTACGCGATCGGCCACGGCACTCTCGAGGACGCGCCGGCGATTTCCTTCGCCCAGCTCGCCAAGAAAGGCTTCGATCAAGCCGCGCTCGCCAAGCTCGGCGACGCGCTCAAGAACGCGTTCGACATCAAGTACGCGTTCAACAAATGGACTTTGGGCGAAGAGTTCTGCACCAAAACGCTCAAGTTCGAAGCCCGGCAGCTCGACGAGCCGGCCTTCGACCTGCTCTCGGCCTTGGGCTTCACCAAGGCCGAGATCGAGGCCGCCAATACCTATTGCTGCGGCGCGATGACGCTTGAAGGCGCGCCGCACCTGAAAGTCGAGCACCTGCCGGTGTTCGACTGCGCGACCCCGTGCGGGCGCAAAGGCAAGCGCGCGCTGTCGACCGAAAGCCACATTCGCATGATGGCAGCGGCGCAGCCGTACATCTCGGGCGCGATTTCGAAGACCATCAACATGCCGAACCGCGCCACGGTCGAGGACTGCAAGAACGCCTATCTCCTATCGTGGGGCCTGGGCCTCAAGGCGATCGCGCTCTATCGCGACGGCTCGAAGCTCTCGCAGCCGCTGGCGGCGGCGGTGTTCGACGACGTCGACGAAGACGTCGAGGAGGTCGCAGCGCTGCCAGCCGCAGCCAAGGCCGACGCGATCGCCGAGCTTGCGGTCAAGGCGCTCGAAGCGCGTGCCGATCGCGGCGTCCGCGACCGGCTGCCGGGGCGGCGCAAGGGCTATACGCAGAAAGCCATGGTCGGCGGGCATAAGGTCTACTTGCGCACCGGCGAGTACGACGACGGCCGCCTGGGCGAGATCTTCCTCGACATGCACAAGGAAGGCGCCGCGTTCCGCAGCC
>CAMDOQ010000120.1 GCA_945903685.1 Rhizobium sp. Q54 | reverse complement strand
TCGGTGCGGGTGCCGTCCTCGCAGCTCCATTCGACGTCGTCGCAAAGCTTGCGCGCGTACGACACGCTGTCGATCACCGCGTCGTCGACCTCGTCCGGGGTCATACGCAGCTTGACCCTCATGTGCAACGGGCTGGTCGCGATGAAGGTATGGATGCGCCGGCGTTTGGCCGGCTTGATCGCCTCAGCGGCGGCGTCGATATCGGCGCGGGCCGAGCGCGAGAGCGAGCACACGGTCGAGTTCTTGATGCGCTTGGCGATCGCGTGGATCGATTCGAAGTCGCCGCGCGACGAAATCGCGAAGCCGGCTTCGATGACATCGACCCCCAATTCCTCGAGCGCCTCGGCGATGCGAATTTTTTCGTCGAGGTTCATGGCCGCGCCCGGCGATTGCTCGCCGTCGCGTAAGGTCGTGTCGAAGATGAGTACTTGGTTACTGTCGCTCGTCGTCATGGCGGGTCCTCTGGTCCACTGGTTCGATTAGGTCGATTCGATCCCCCGAGTAACCGACAGCGCCCGCACGCGAGCGAACGTTGGCCTCAGGGGCACCTAAGTCGCAGGACCGTGCCCCACAAACTCCCACAGCCAAGCGCAAGCCTCGCGGCCTTGGGCGCCGCGGCGATCGGAATCGTCGCTATCGTCACCGGGGTCACTGGCTTCACGCGTTCTTTTAGAAAAACCCTGCAAAATCAATCGTCTATTGCGGAGCGTTCAAACCTTACCATGACAAAGCATGGTTAATCGTCGGTTAAGACGCACCGATTCATTAATTTCTACGCTCTAATCCCCGGCGAAACAATAGATTTTCGACCGGGGCGGGTTATCCCCAAGGGTAGGGGAGCGTCGCTCGCGTCAATTGCGCGTGCGGTCAACCAGTCGATTACGGCCGAGCCACGGCATCATGGCGCGGAGTTTTTCGCCGACTGCCTCGATCGGATGCTCGGCCGAGCGGTTGCGCATCGCCTTGAAACTCGGTTGTCCGGCCTGATTCTCGAGCACCCATTCGCGTGCGAACTGACCGGATTGGATCTCGCTCAAGATCCGTTTCATCTCGGCCCGGGTCTCGTCGGTGATGATACGGCGGCCGCGGGTGTAGTCACCGTACTCGGCGGTGTTGGAGACCGAGTAGCGCATGTTGGCGATGCCGCCTTCGTAGAAAAGGTCGACGATCAGCTTGAGCTCGTGCAGGCATTCGAAATAGGCCATCTCTGGTGCGTAACCGGCCTCGACCAGCGTCTCGTAGGCCGTCATCACCAGCGCCGTCACGCCGCCGCAGAGCACGGTCTGCTCGCCAAACAAGTCGGTCTCGCACTCCTCGCGGAACGTCGTTTCGATGATGCCAGCGCGGCCGCCGCCGATCGACGAGCCGTAAGAGAGCGCGATCTCCTGGGCGTTACCCGAAGAGTTGCGCTCGATCGCCAACAGGCACGGCACGCCGGCGCCGCGCGCGAACTCGGAGCGCACGGTGTGGCCGGGCCCTTTGGGCGCAATCATGAAAACGTCGAGGTCGGCGCGCGGCTCGATCAACTTGAAGTGGATATTGAAGCCGTGCGCGAAGGCCAGCGCCGCCCCCTGCTTCAGGTGCGGCTTCAGATAGTCGCGGTACAGCGCGGCCTGCAATTCGTCCGGGACCACAACCATGACGACGTCGGCCCAGCGCGCTGCCGCGTCGAGCTCCATGATCGGGAAATTAGCGAGCTCGGCCTTCTTGCGGCTCGGGCTGTCCTGGCGCAGGGCGATCGCAACGTCCTTGACGCCGGAGTCCCGCATGTTGAGCGCGTGGGCGTGGCCCTGGCTGCCGTAGCCGTAGATCACGACCTTCTTGGCCTTGATCAGATTGACGTCCGCATCGCGGTCGTAATAGACGCGCATGGCTCCTCCCTCACAATCACACTTTGACGCGTTGCTTCTTGGCGCGCGGGCGTTCGTCGCCATTGGCACGCGCCATCTTGCCGTTTTCGAATCCCGATGCGCCGCGCCGGATCGCGACCACGCCGGTCCGTGAAACTTCGACCAACCCGAGCGGTCGCATTAGACCGATGAAGGCATCGAGCTTCTCGGTCGAGCCGGTCATCTCGAAGATGAACGAATGGGTCGTCGAATCGACTGCACGGGCGCGGAAGATGTCGGCGATCCGGAGCGACTCGACCCGGCGCTCGCCGGTGCCCTCGACCTTGATCAGCGCGAGCTCGCGCGCGACGTGCGGGCCCTCGGATGTCAGGTCCTGCACCGCGTGCACCGGCACCAACCGGCCCAATTGATTCTTGATCTGCTCGATCACCATCGGCGTGCCTTTGGTGACGATGGTGATGCGCGACATTCGCTTGACCGCATCGACCTCGGCGACGGTCAGGCTCTCGATATTGTAGCCACGGCCGGAGAACAGACCGACCACGCGCGCCAGCACCCCGGCCTCGTTGTCGACGAGGACGGCGATGGTGTGGGCGCGTGCAATTGGTTCGAGGTTCATGACCGCATCGCCTCAGACAAGCATCTTGCCTTCGGCCGAAATCTCGGGCTTCGCGTCCTCGGGGCCGAGCAGCATCTCGTAGTGGGCGGCGCCGGACGGAATCATCGGGAAGCAGTTCTCGTCGGGATCGACGACGATGTCGGCCACCACCGGATGCGGCGTCGTGATCATCTGTTGGATCACGTCATCGAGCTCCTCCGGTCGCGAGGCACGCAGACCGACGGCGCCGAACGCCTCCGCCAGCTTTACGAAATCCGGCAGCGCGTCCATATACGTTTCGGCGTAGCGGCCACCGTGCAGGAGTTCCTGCCACTGCCGCACCATCCCCATGTAGTGGTTGTTGAGGATGAATACCTTCACCGGCAGGTGGTACTGGATGATGGTCGAGAGCTCCTGAATGTTCATCAGGATCGAGGCTTCGCCGGCGACGTCAATGACGAGCGCGTCGGGGTGGGCGACTTGCACGCCCATCGCCGCCGGCAGGCCATAGCCCATGGTGCCGAGCCCGCCCGAGGTCATCCACCGGTTCGGCTCTTCAAAACGCAGGAATTGTGCCGCCCACATCTGGTGTTGGCCGACCTCGGTCGTGATGTAGGCGTCGCGCCCTTTGATGTGATGGTAGAGCCGCTCGATCGCGTATTGCGGCTTGATCACGTCGGCGGTCTTGCGATAGCGCAAGCAATCGCGCCCGCGCCACTGCTCGATCTGCTTCCACCACGCCTTGAGCGCCTTGGCGTCCGGCTTGTAGCGTTTCTTCTTCCACACCTTGAGGATGTCGTCGAGCACGCTCCCGACATCGCCGACAATGCCGATATCGACCGGCACGTTCTTATTGATCGACGACGGATCGATGTCGATGTGGATCTTCTTCGAGCCCTTGGAAAAGGCCGTGAGCTTGCCGGTGACGCGATCGTCGAACCGCGAACCGACCGCGATCATGAGATCGCAGTTCGCCATCGCCAGGTTCGACTCGTAAAGGCCGTGCATCCCGACCATGCCGAGGAACTGCGGATCCGATCCGGGATAGGCGCCGAGCCCCATCAGCGTGTTGGTGATTGGGTAGCCAGTGAGGCGGACGAGTTCGGTCAACAATTCGGACGCGCGCCGGCCCGCGTTGATGACACCGCCGCCGGTGTAGAAGAGCGGGCGCTTGGCGGCCGCGATCATCGCCACCGCGGCCTCGATCTTGGTGCTGTCGCCCTTGACGCGCGGACGGTAGGTACGATGCGCGACCTCGGTCGCGGCGGCGTAACGGCCGATCGAGAGCTGGACGTCCTTGGGCAGATCGACCACCACCGGCCCCGGCCGGCCCGAGCGCGCGACGTAGAACGCTTCGTGGATCACGCGGCCGACGTCGTTGGCGTCGCGGACGAGATAGTTGTGCTTGGTGCAGGGCCGGGTGATACCAACGGTATCGGCCTCCTGGAACGCGTCGTTGCCGATCAAATGGGTCGCGACCTGCCCGGTGAGGCAGACGATCGGGATCGAATCCATCATCGCGTCGGTCAGGCCGGTGACGACGTTGGTTGCGCCCGGACCGGAGGTCACCAGGAGCACGCCGACCTTGCCGGTCGACCGCGCATAGCCCTCGGCAGCGTGGGCGGCGCCCGCCTCCTGGCGCACAAGGATGTGACGCAGACTGTTCTGAGCGAAGATCGCGTCGTAAATCGGCAGAACTGCGCCGCCGGGATAGCCGAAAACGATGTCCACACCCTCATCGACGAGGGCTTTGATGACGATTTCAGCGCCGGTCAGCTCTTGGTACTCGGACATCGCTCTTGCTCCTTGCCGCCCCGGACGGGCTGCCGCTCGACGCTCCGCTTTGCGAGCGAACGCTCCCGGCCGTTCGGCCAAACGACGTTCGCCCCGGTCCATACGGGCCCGGGGCCCTTGAAACGCGCGGGAAAGCGTTAAAAACGGCGCAAAACTAGTTCGCCGGCCAGCGTCGGTCAACAAAAACTAGCAAATAAATGAAAAGATTTGGTGAACGATTCTTTCCGTTTGTTGCGCATCGATCGTCCGCCATCCCATCATTTGGTGGCGAATCCAGGTGATCTGCCGTTTGGCGTATTGGCGGGTCGCCACCTGCCCGGCGGCGATCGCAGCGGCCCGGTCGAGTTTTCCCGCCAGGTAGGCCTGGAGCGCCTTGACCCCGACCGCCTTCATGGCCGGGAGCGTCGGATCGAGGCCGCGCGCCAGCAACGCCCGGACTTCATCGATGGCGCCGCTATCGACCATGGCGGCGAAGCGGGCCGCAATTCGCTCATGAAGCGCCGCACGCGCCGGCACGAGCGCGAGAGCAAGCTGCGCCGCGAGCCCTTCGCTTCGCTCGCTGCTCGCCTGCCAACTGGACAACGAGCGCCCGGTCGCCTCAATCACCTCGAGGGCGCGCACGATTCGCTGGCGATCGCCAGGCTCGAGCCGTTCGGCCGCTACCGGATCGCGCGCCGCCAGTTCACGGTGGAGCGCGGCGGGCCCGATCGCATCGAGGCGGGCACGGGCCGCGGCTCGGATCGCGTCGGGGATCGCGGGAATCGCGCTCAAACCGTCGGTCAGCGCCCGGAAGTAAAGGCCGGTGCCGCCGACAACGATCGGCACCCGGCCGGCTTGTTCGGCCTCGGCGATGGCGCGCTGCGCCAGTTCGCACCAAACGGCCGCCGAGCAACGCTCCGCGGCATCGCGGATGCCGTAGAGCCGATGCGGAACGCGGGCCTCATCGGCCGCGCTCGGCCGCGCCGTCAGAACGCGGAGGTCGCGGTAAAGCTGCTGACTGTCGGCGTTGATGATGACGGCACCGCCCCGCGCCGCGAGCGCTTCGGCCAGCGCGAGGGCAACGGCCGACTTGCCGCTCGCCGTCGGTCCGGCTATCAGGATGGCACGCGATCTCATGAAGTACGTCATTACCCTCATCGGGAACCCAAAGTCCAAGCCGGTCGACATGGTGGCTGTCGATACCGCCGTGACCGCGCTCGCGCGCGCCGACGCCAGGCTCGACAAGCCGGACTGGCTCGCCAAGAAGCGCGCCGTCGACATCCGCTTCGATGGGCTGCAGCCGCTCAAGGCGCTTCAGATCGTGCGTGCGGCGATCGGCGACCAGCCCTACGATTCCTACGCCCAGCCGATCGAGGGTCGGCGCAAGAAGCTCCTGGTTGCCGATATGGATGCGACCATTCTCGTCGGCGAAACCATCGACGAGCTTGCGGCCGAAGTCGGCAAGAAAGCCGAGGTCGCCCGCATCACCGCGCTCGCCATGGACGGCAAGCTCAAGTATGCCGAGTCGCTCAAACAGCGCGTCAACGCGCTGGCCGGCCTGTGGGTAGACAGGCTCGATGCAACTTACGCCCGGCTCGCGGTCAGCGAAGGCGCGGCGACGCTAGTCGCGACGATGAAGAAGCACGGCGCACTTACCGTGCTGGTGACGGGCGGCTTCACCTATTTCACCGAGCGCGTCGCCGTCGCACTCGGCTTCGATCGCGTGCACGCCAACGTGCTCGAGATCGTCGGTGGCAAACTGACCGGGGTCGTCAAGGAACCGATCCTCGATGGCATCGCCAAACGCAGCGTGCTCGAACAAACGGCACGGGAACTCAAGATCGAGTTGCGCGAAGCGGTCGCCGTCGGCGACGGGGCCAACGACCGCGGCATGATCGAAGGGGCCGGCCTCGGCGTCGCCTACCGCGCTAAACCGGCCCTTGCCGACTACGCCGATGCACGCCTCGACCATGCCGATCTGACCGGGCTCTTGTACCTCCAGGGCTATCGCGAGGACGAGCTGGTCGTCCGGACGGATACACTGACCGCGCCGGCCTAACGAAAAAGGGCGGAGCCTGGCCCCGCCCTTTTGCGCGGTCTTCGCGGCTCGCGCCTTAGCCGACGTCCAGCCGGAGCGCGACGAAACGAAGATCCTCGCCGCTCTGGATCAGGAGCAGCACCGATTTCCGCTTGCCGTCCTGGATTTTCTTGACCTTGTCGGCAACCTCCGCCGGCGTGCCGACTTCTTCCTGGGCTACCTCGACGATGACGTCGCCGGGCTTGATGCCTTTTTCGGCGGCGGGCGAGTCCTTGGCGACATCGGTGACGACGACACCGCGGGTTCCGTCGGCCAGGTTGAAGCGCTGTTTCATCTCCTGATTGACACCCGAAAGCGTCAATCCGAGCGCACCTAGCGATTCGGTTTTTTCGGTACGGGCCTTGGGATCAACCGCGGCCACGCGCTGCTCGTCCTCGGGCAGCTCGCCGACCTTGACGTCGAACGTCATCTGCTTGCCCTTGCGCCAGACCACGACCTTCGAGCTCTTGCCGATCTTGGTCTCGGCGACGAAGCGCGGCAGACGGCGCATTTCCTTCACTTCCTTGCCGTCGAAGGAAACGATGATGTCGCCCGACTCGATACCGGCGACCTTGGCCGGGCCGTCGTCGGTGACGCCGGCGACGAGCGCGCCCTTGGCTTCGCCGAGCCCGAGGCTTTCGGCGATCTCATCGGTGACGGTCTGGATGCGAACGCCGAGCCAGCCGCGGCGCGGCTTGCCGTGCTCGATCAACTGCTCGATCACCGGCCGCGCCAGCGCGACCGGAATCGCAAAGCCGAGCCCGACGCTGCCGCCTGACGGCGAAAAGATCGCCGTGTTGATGCCGATCACTTCGCCTTCCATGTTG
>CAMDOQ010000119.1 GCA_945903685.1 Rhizobium sp. Q54 | reverse complement strand
CGACTTGCTCACCACCGACTTCGAACGTACCAAGACGCCGTTCCGCGAACTCGCCAAGGAAGTGGCGGCGCTCGGCATGGTCGACGCGTTCATGGCGAACTACAAAGACCTCGCCAAGAAGAACGCCGCGTTCGCCGCCACCAACGGCGCCCCCAAGGTCAACTAACCCGTCGGGGAAGTCGGCGTGAGCCGGACTACAACCCCGGGTCAAAGCCGGCGCGTTGCCGCCCGAGTAGCGAGGACGATCAGCCCGGATCGAAGGGAGATCGCGCATGGTTCAAACGATCATCGTTATCGCTGCAGCCGCAAGCGCCGGCCTCGCCGCGCTAGCCGGCGTACGCAGCTAAGATCCAACGCCAAGCGCAGCCGGCGGCGCGAACGGAGGCCCCGGCCGGACTACGTCTCGATACGATCGCCGATATGCTCAACGCCTGCCAATTCCGGCCCGACGTCGAGAGCGCTGCGTGCATGCGCGACGGATTTGAAGGTCGACGCTTGTACGGAAGAGTTACCCCGCCGCGGGCGAGGTAGCGAAGCTTTGCACCAGACTTGACGAGATCAGCTGCCAGCCGTCGACCAGGACGAAGAAGATCAGCTTGAACGGTAGCGAGATGATGATCGGCGGCAGCATCATCATGCCCATCGACATCAAGACCGAGGCGACCACCATGTCGATGATCAAGAATGGGATAAAAATCAAGAATCCGATCTCGAACGAGCGCCGGAGCTCGCTCACCATGAACGCCGGGATAAGCGCCCGGAGCGGCGTGTCTTCGGCGGTCGGCGGCGTCTCGAGCTTGGCCATGTCGATGAACGCGGCCAGGTCCTCGGGACGTACCTGTGTGCGCATGAATTCGTGCAGCGGCTTGATCGAGCGGTCGAACGCCTCGCGCTCCTCGATCTCCTCGTTGATGAGCGGCTGGACGCCGTCGTCGTAGACCTTTTGAAACGTCGGCGTCATCACGTAGGCGGTCAGGAACAGCGCCAGCGAAATGATGACGACGTTGGGCGGCGTCTGCTGGACGCCGAGCGCACTGCGCAGGAGCGAGAGTACCACCACGATCCGGGTGAACGAGGTGAGCACGATCAGAATCGAGGGCGCGAGCGTCAGGACCGTGACCAGCGCGATCAATTGAACGATGCGCCCCGTGAGTGGGCCCGACTCGCCGAGATCGAGGTTGATGCTCTGTGCCGCGGCCGCGGAAATACCGGCCAGCAGCGCGAGCCCGATCAGGAAGAAGAAGCGGACGACGTAGCTCATCCGCGGAGGTCGCCATCGACCGAACGCGGGCGCATGATCGAGCGGAGCCCGTTGGCTTTGCGCGCCGTCGGCTCGGCGGCGTCGGTGGCGCGCGTGGCCGGGATGCCGGTTTCGACCACGGTCTCGGAGTTCGCGCCCAGGATCACCAGATGCTCGACGTCATCGCGCCGGACCAGCACCAGGCGGCGGCGGCCGTCGAGCGGAGCCATGTCGACGATGGCGAGGCGGCCCTTGCGGCCGGGGTCCTTGACGATCCGGGGCGCCATGCCGAAGCGTTTGGCGGCAATGGCGAGGAGCCCGATCAAGCCGACCACGAACGCCAGTGCGGCGACGAAGCGCAGGTAGTCGGTGAATTCCATGATGGCGGGCGGAGGGTGCGGCGAGGTCTAGCGGGCGGCCTGGAGCTTGGCTTGCTCGTAGACGAGCTGCTCCTTGAGCAGGTCCATGTCGGTCGCGAGCGCGCCCATCCGGTGCGAGAAGCTGATCCGGTATTCGGGCTCGATCGCGACCACTTTTTCGCAGAATTTCTGGGTCCGCGCCGCCAGGCCCGTTAGGTCGAGCCGTTCGCCGCCGGCGATCTTGCGCCGGGTGGCGCCCATGGTTTTTTCGAGCTCGGCCAGTTCGGCGAGCACGGCCTCGATGAGCGGGCTTGCGGGTTTCGTCATGTCGGTACCTCTAGCGTTGGCAGTGCCGCGCCGTTGGCGCGGTAGACGTAGACCAAAATCTCGGCGACGGTGGCGAGCACCTCGACCGGGATCGGGCTGTCGAGATCGAGCTGCGCCAAAACCTCGGCGAGGTCGGCGTCTTCACGGACCTTGATGCCGTGGGCGAACGCGAGCGCCAGAATCTGTTCGGCAACCG
This sequence comes from Rhizobium sp. Q54, assembly GCA_945903685.1. GTDB lineage: Bacteria > Pseudomonadota > Alphaproteobacteria > SHVV01 > SHVV01 > SHVV01. The sequence continues at coordinate 5,080 of CAMDOQ010000119.1, read as the reverse complement.
CGCCCTTGCCGGTCGCCACGACCTTGGGCGGCGCCTTCGAATCGGGCTCGGCCTTGAGCGCGACCGCGAGCGCCCGCCCCGGCCGCTTGACCGGATCGAGCGGCCATGTCGGCCGCTTGGGGTGGACCCCATCCTCGAACTCGCGTTGGTTGGTTGGCACTCTTGTCATCCCCGCCGACAGGACGGGGCTCCCACACGCGGGCGAGTGTCGCGGCTTATGCTTAACAAACGCTTAAAATGAGGCCTAGGGGGTTTACCGATCGGCGCCCGGGATAGCGCCTTGAGCGCGCTTGGACTTTGGCGCTACAACCGGCTATCCGTTTGCCGGCAACGGCAAATTTCACAGACGGGGGAGGGGTTATGGCCAACGGCCGGGGTAAGAAAAAGGGGCGCGGGACCGGGTCCGCGGTCAAGGTCGAAGTCGAGAACGGCATTCAATTCATTACTCTCAACCGGCCCGAGCGTTTGAACACGTTTACGCTCGAGATGTTCGACGCGTTTGGCGCCGCGATCGATCAGGCGCACCGGAACGAAAAAGTACGCGGCGTCGTGATCGCGGGGGCGGGGCGGGTGTTCTGCGCCGGGCTCGACATCAACCTATTCACGCTCCTTCACGACAAGACCATCCACAACCCGACCGGGCGCGATTTCCTGCGCATGGCACAGGACGTCTTCATCGAGAAGATCGAGGCCTTGGAAAAGCCGGTCATCTGCTGCTGGCACGGCGTCGCCGCCGGCGGCGGCTTCGAGATCGGGATCGGCTGCGACTTCCGCATCATGACCCGCGATGCGCGCGCCGGCTGCACCGAGGTGCGCTTGGGCGTCATCCCCGAGGCCGGCGGCTGCCATCGCCTGTCCCGGATCGTCGGCTTGGGTCGTGCCAAGGAGCTGGTGATGACGGGGAAGATGATCGGGGCCGAGGAAGCCGAACGGATCGGGCTCGTCAACCGCGTGGTGCCGACGCAACAGGACCTGAAGCCGGCGGCGATCGAGTTCCTCAATCAGTTCAAGGCGTGTGGGCCGCTCGCGGTCGGGCTCGCCAAGAAGGCGATCGATCGCTCGTTCGGCATGGACCCGCGCGCCGGCTTGGAGCTCGAGGTGCTGACCGGGAACGTGCTCTACGCGACCGAAGACGCCTACGAGGGCTACCGGGCGTTCATCGAGAAGCGGAAGCCGAAGTACCGCGGCCGCTAGGCAGCGCTAACCCGTGCATCCGCGCTACCTCGACCCCGAGATCGAAACGCTGCCGCGCGCGCGGCTTGAAAAGCTGCAGGCCGAGAAACTCGCGTCCCAAGTCGCGCGCGTCATCGCCAAGAGTCCGTTCTACCGCGCCAAGTACGCCGCGGCCGGCTTCAGCGCGAGCCCGCGCGTCGCCGCGCCCGAGGACGTGCGAAAGCTCCCGATCCTGTCCAAGTCCGAGCTCCGCGAAGCCCAAGCCGCCAAGCCCTACTTCGGCGACATTGCGACCGTGCCCGCGTCGGACTTCATCGAGACGCTCTCGACCACCGGCACTACCGGCCGGCCGTTCCACTGCGTCTGGACCAAGAACGACTTGGCCTACACCCACGCCGTCATGCGCCGCACGGTGTGGACGATGGGGATTCGTCCCGGCGATATCGTGCAAATCGGTTTCGCGTACGGACTGTTCGTCGCCGGTGTCAACGTCCACCTCGCTTGCCAGCAACTGGGCTGCCTGGTGGTGCCGATCGGCGCCACCAACACCGAACGGCACTTGGAATATCTGACCGGCTTGAAGAGCACGGCCCTTTTCGCGACACCTTCGTTCGCGATGTACCTAGCCGAACGCCTGAAAGAAGCTGGCGTCGCGCCCGAGAGCCTCGGCCTCCGCATCGGTTGCTTCGGCGGTGAGCCGGGGACAGCGGTGCCGGCGACGCGGGCTAAGCTCGAGGCCGGCTTGGGGCTCGATGCCCGCGACTATTATGGTTTGGCCGAAATCTGTCCCGGTATGTCGCCCGAGTGCGAAGCCAAGGACGGCATCCACTTCTGCGAAGACCACGCGATCGTCGAGGTCTTGGATCCCGAGACCAAGGAGCCGGTCGCGGACGGCGAGGTTGGGGTGCTGGTGGTGACCGATCTCTCGCGCGAAGCGGTGCCGCTCTTGCGCTACTGGACCAACGATCTCGTACGGCTCGTTCGCGAGCGCTGTGCCTGCGGGCGGACGCATGCGCGAGCGCCCGGCGGCATCGTCGGGCGGGGTGACGACCGCATCAACCTCAAGGGCGCCAAGTTCTACCCGACCCAGGTCGAGAACGCAGTGCGCGCGTTCGCCGAATTGGCACCCGAGTTCCGGATCGTGCTCGCGCACGACGCAGCCAAGCGCGCAGACAATTGCACGGTCCGGGTCGAGCTCGCACCCGGGTTCGCGGTCGCGGGTGAGGCGCACGCAACGCTGATTGAGCGGGTCGCGGCGAAGCTCCGCGCCGAGACCGGGTCGGGCCTCGCGGTCGAGATCGTCCCGACCGGCTCGCTCGAGCGCGCCATGACCAAGTCGAAGCGCGTCATCGACAACCGCAAGCCGCTTGTGCGCTAGTACTCGGAATCACAGATTGATGACACTGCGAAGGTTCGAAGAAACCTTCGTCCTGTTCGAAGAAACCCTCGTCCTGAGCTCGTCGAAGGACGAGGACCCTCATGGTTCGACACGCTCACCATGAGGGCTTAACGCAGAGCGTCCGCCCGACTCAGGATGGTCCGATGCCCTACTACAGCTTCGAAGGTAAATCGCCCTCGGTCGAGTGGACGGCGTACGTCCACCCCGACGCGGTCCTGATCGGTGACGTCCGGATCGGTGCCGGCTGCTACATCGCAGCCGGGGCAGTTCTGCGGGCCGACTGGGGCCAGATCGACGTTGGCGAGGGTTCGAACGTCCAGGACAACTGCGTGATCCACGTTTTTCCCGACCGCGTCACCGCGCTCGGGCCGGGGAGCCACATCGCTCACGGCGCCATCATCCACGGCGCCACCCTCGATCGCCACGCCGTGGTCGGGATCAACGCGACCGTCCTCGATTTCGCCGAACTAGGGCCCGACAGCGTGGTCGGCTCGAACGCGCTGGTGCCGGCCCGCATGAAAGTGCCGGCGCGGTCGCTCGCAGTCGGGATTCCGGCCAAGGTGGTGCGCGAGCTGACGCCGGACGAACTCAAGCAATGGCAAGCTGCAACCGAGGCGTACCAGGACTTGGCCAAGCGCAGCCGCGCTGGGCTGCACCGGTTAAAGGACTAGGATTGCTGACGGCCGGCGGGCGCGACGTTAGGCGCGCGGCGCGTCGGGCGGAACCAGGCGGCCAATAATTGCGTCGACGGCGTGTTCCCACCGTTCCTTGGGCAGCGCCGCCTGGAACGCCACGGAACCGGCAAGCGTCAGCATGGCGATGCCGTGAACAAGTGCCCACGACGCGGCGACGTCTTCCATGGCGCGCGGGTCGCCCCAGGGATCGCGGCCGCGCACACGCGCGATGGCGCTGACCAGGATGGCAAAGCTTTCCTCGGCGACGGCGTGAAGGCCGGCGTCAGCAAAGTCGGGGCGGCGCGAACCGAACATCAAACGAAAGAGCGCGGGGTGGGCGAGGGCGAAGTCGAGATAGCCGAGCCCGGCTGCGACGAGCTGGGCGCGCGGTTCGGCTGACGATTTCGCCTGGCGGGCTCGCATGGCTTGAGCGAAACGCGTGAAGCCGAGTGTCGCCAGCGCCGTCAGGAGCGCGTTCGCATCCTTGAAGTGATGCGCGGGTGCGGCATGCGAGACGCCTGCCCGCTTGGCGCAGCCGCGCAGCGTAAAGCCCTCGATCCCGTTTGCCGCGAGTTCGTTCTCGCCGGCGTCGATGAGCGCTTTGCGCAAGTCGCCGTGGTGGTAGGCGGACTTACGTCCGCGCCGGGCGGGGCGTTTGGTCGGCATGGGGCAGCGTTCGTAGCCTTTATGTAGACACCGTCAAAATATAACTTGACGGTGGAAAGATAAAGCGCCAAATATCGAACCATGATCTTTACAGAGGAAAGATTGGAGTTGGCCGATGACCCCGGACCTGATTTTCACGCTTGGCACCGCCACGGCCGCGGCAGGCTGGATCGTTCTGCTGGCGAGCCGTTGGATACCGCGCTGGGCCGAGTGGAGCGCCGGCGTTGTGATCCCGAGCCTGCTCGCGATCGCCTACGCGGGCCTCGTGCTCGCCTTCTGGTCGGGGGCTGAGGGCGGGTTCGACAGTCTCGACAACGTCGCCCGCCTTTTTCAGACGCGCGAGATTCTCCTCGCCGGCTGGCTCCACTACCTCGCCTTCGATCTTTTTGTGGGCGCGTGGGAGGTGCGGACCGCGCGTGCCGAGCGCATCCCGCTCGTCTTCGTCGCGCCGTGCCTCGCCTTGACTTTCTATTTGGGCCCGATCGGATTTCTCGCATTCCAAGTCCTGCGCGCGCTACGCGCGCGCATGGTCGGAGCCGCCGCCGCGTAACGTTTCCCCGCAACCCTTGACCCCGGAGCCCCCGCTATGACCGTCTCGATCCTCGCCGCGCCGTTCGTGCCGAATCGGCCCACGACCATCGGGCGCGCATTGGACGCCTTGTTTCGCAACGAGCCCGTGTTTGCAGCCGCCGGCTTCGCCATGGCCGCCTTGATGGCGCCGACGTTGATCGCGGCCGCGCTCGACGTGCGCACGCTCCTCGACGTCAATGTATGGATCAAGCCGCTCAAGTTCGAGGCGGCGCTTGCGATCTATCTGGTGACGCTCGCCTGGTTCGCCGCCTGGCTTCCGCCGGGGACGACCGCGAAACCGTGGTACCGCCTCTATCGCGGCATCGTCGCGGCTAGCGCCGCGGCCGAGATCGCTTGGATCGGCGCCGCCGCTCTCCTCGGTGTGCCCTCGCACTTCAATATTGAGTCGCCGCTTTGGGCGGCGCTCTACGGCGTGATGGGAGTCCTGGCTACGACGCTGACTTCGGCCGCGTTGGTCTACGGCATCCTGATTGCGCGGCCCCAGGGCGGGCGCGGGCTTGTGCCGATCGTTCGCGCCGGGCTCGTCCAGGGTCTCGTCCTCACCTTCGTCGCGACGCTCGTGGTTGCCGGCTACATG
>CAMDOQ010000118.1 GCA_945903685.1 Rhizobium sp. Q54 | reverse complement strand
CTCGGCGCCGCGGCAGCGATCGGCCACGCGCTGGCGCCGGTGGCGGCTTTGGGAACGCTCGTCGCCGGCTTGGGCGATCACGCTGCCCTGCGCGAGCGTCTTGCCGCGGCGCTCGCGCCCGAGCTGCCGCTCCTCGCGCGCGATGGCGGTTTCATCGCGGTCGGGTTCGACGATGCCCTCGATCAGCATCGCCGGCTCCGCGACGACAGCCGCAAGACGATCGCCGAGCTGCAAGCGCGCTACGCCGCCGAGACCGGTATTGCCAGCCTCAAAATCCGGCACAACAACGTGCTCGGCTATTTCATCGAGGCGACCGCGGTCCACGCCGAGAAGATCGGCCACCGCCACGGCACGTTCATCCACCGGCAGACGCTGGCATCGGCGGTCCGCTATTCGACCGCCGAACTCTCCGAGCTCGCCGGCAAGATCGGGCGCGCGGCCGATGAGGCGCTCGCACGCGAGCTCGAACTGTTCGACGGTTTGGCCGCGGAAATCCTGTCGCAGCACGCAGCGCTCGCGGCCGCGGCCGATGCCTTGGCGGCGCTCGACGTGACGGCGGGGCTGGCCGAGCTCGCGGTCGAACGGAATTATGCGCGGCCCGCGGTCGATCGCAGCCTCGCCTTCGAGATCCGCGGCGGGCGCCACCCGGTGGTCGACGCGGTGTTCGCCCAATCGCACGCCGCCGCGTTCATCGCCAACGACTGCGATCTCGGCGAGGCGCAGCGCTTGTGGCTGGTGACCGGGCCCAACATGGCGGGCAAGAGCACGTTCCTCCGCCAGAACGCCCTGATCGCGATCCTGGCGCAGATTGGCTCGTTCGTGCCGGCGGCTTCGGCCCGAATCGGGATCGTCGATCGCCTGTTCAGCCGCGTCGGCGCCGCCGACGATCTGGCGCGCGGCCGGTCGACCTTCATGGTCGAAATGATCGAAGCCGCTGCGATCCTCAACCAGGCAAGCGAACGTTCGCTCGTCATTCTCGACGAGATCGGGCGCGGGACCGCGACCTTCGACGGAATCTCGATCGCGTGGGCCGCGATCGAGCATCTCCACGACGTCAACCGCTGCCGGGCCCTGTTTGCGACCCACTACCACGAGCTGACGGCGTTGGCGGCGCAACTGAAATCGCTCGCCTGCCGCACGATGCGGATCAAGGAGTGGCAGGGCGACGTCGTGTTCCTGCACGAGGTCGCGCCCGGCGCCGCCGACCGCAGCTACGGCATTCAGGTGGCGCGTCTGGCCGGCCTGCCGCTGGCGGTGCTGGCGCGCGCCGAAACGGTGCTGGCGACGCTCGAAGCCGGGCGCCAGCGCGGCGCGATTGCCGCCTTGGCCGAGGATCTACCGCTGTTCGCCGCCGCCACGCCAAAACCGGTGCCGGCCAAGCCATCGGCGGTGGCCGCGCTGTTGGCCGAACTCCGGGTCGACGATCTGACGCCGCGCCAGGCGCTCGAATTCCTCTATCGGCTGAAAGCGGCGTACGCCGCCGATGAGGCGGGATGAGCCGCCCTTCTCGACGCCGGCGCGCGGTCGCAATCCGCCACGTCCCGTTCGAAGACCTCGGCGTCTTGGCTGCGTTGCTGCACCAGCGCGGCTACGATGTCGCATACCGCGACGCCGCGATCGACGATATGAATACGCGCGACCTCGCTGCCGCCGAACTCGTGGTCGTGTTGGGCGGCCCGATCGGGGTCTACCAGGCGAAGACGTATCCCTTCATCCGCGACGAGCTGCGCCTGCTCGAACGCCGCCTCGCCCGCAGCCTACCGACCCTCGGGATCTGCCTGGGCAGCCAGTTGATGGCACGGGCGCTCGGCGCCCGCGTCTATGCCGGGCCGGTCAAGGAACTTGGTTTCGCTCCAGTTCGCTTGACCGTTGCTGGGCGCGCGTCCGCACTGGCTCCGCTCGGGCGTGACCCGGTCCTGCATTGGCATGGCGATACGTTCGATCTGCCGGCCGGCGCGGAGCGGTTGGCCTCGACCCGCGCCTACGCCAACCAGGCATTCGCGTTCGGCCGGGCGGCGCTCGCGCTCCAATTCCACATCGAAGTGACGCCCGCCGGACTCGAGCCGTGGTTGATCGGGCATACCCTCGAAATCGCGACCACGCCGGGCGCGAGCGTTGCCGGACTGAGGCGCGGCGCCGCACGGTGGGGGGCGGCGCTCAATCGGCGCGCGCATCGGCTCGTTGCCGGCTGGCTCACCGCCGCCGGCGCCTGAACCCGCACCCAGCCCCGCCAATCCATGTTCAAGTCGCTGAACCGCAACACGTTCCTCGCCTATCTCAGCCTTACCGCGGCGATGTTTCTGTGGGGCAGCAACACGGTCACGGCGCGCCTCTCGGTCATCGACATGCCGCCGATCGGGGTCAGCTTCTGGCGTTGGGTCACCGTGGTTGTCGTGCTGCTGCCGTTCACCTGGCGCGAGATCTGGCACGCGTTGCCGACGTTACGGGCACACTGGCGCATGCTGGTGACGCTTTCGATTCTGGGGCCGGTCATCTTCAACGCCCTGGTCTATGTCGGCCTGCAGACGACGACCGGCATTAACGCAGCGATCGCGACCGGCACCGCGCCGGCGGCGACTGTGCTCGCCGCCTATCTCATCACTCGCGAGACCGTCGGCTGGCGGACGGCGTTCGGCATGGCCGCGGCCTTTCTCGGCGTGTTCATCATCGTCGCCCGCGGCGACCCCGCCGTCCTGGCCGACCTCACCGTTCGCGAGGGCGATATCCTCATCCTGCTCGCGGTGGTGAGTTGGGGGGCGTACACCGTGCTGCTCAAGTACCGCCCGCCCGGCCTTTCTCCGCTCGCGCTGGTGGCCGTGCTGATGGTGATCGGCGTCGCCGCCTTCGCGCCGTTCTATGTCTGGGAAATGAGCCGCGGCCGTTTCATCGCGATGACACCCTCGAATCTCGCGCTCATCTTTTACGCCGGCGCGGTGATCTCGGTGTTCGCCAATCTCCTGTTCATCCGCGGCATTTTGGCGATCGGATCGAGTGCCGCCGGGCAGTTCAACAACCTGATTCCGATCTTCGGCAGCGCACTTTCGGTCCTGTTCCTGGGCGAGGCGTTCGAGCTCTATCACCTGGCCGGAATGGTCTTCGTGCTGGCCGGGGTCTACTTGGCGGCCCAGGCGACGACGCGGACGTGAGCGCTGCTATCGGGGTCGCGCGCGCGCCGATAGGATGACGCCGCCGCGGCCGGCGGCTGAGGGAGGAACGAATGGCTTCGGAAGAATTCGAACGCGGAATCAAAGTTCGCCGCGAAGTGCTGGGTGCCGACCACGTCGAGCGGTCGCTGGCGAGCGCCGATGAATTCACCACGGCGCTTCAGACCTACGTCACCGAAGTCGCGTGGGGGAGGGTATGGGCGAAGAGCGTGCTATCGCGCAAGCAGATCAGCCTGAACAACATCTGCATGCTGGCGGCGCTCAACCGGCCGCACGAGTTCGAACTTCACTTCCGCGGCGCGATCCGGAACGGCTGCACACTCGACGAGTTGCGCGACACCTGCCTGCAGGTCGCGGTCTACTGCGGAGCCCCGGCCGGGGTCGAGGCGTTTCGACTCGGGCGCAAGGTTTTCGACGAGCTTAAAGCTGCAAAGACGCCGTGAGCTCCAGCGCTCCTGCCGTCGGTGGCGCGCTGCGCGCGCTCGCCTCTCCGGGCCTATCGCTCGTCTACGCCAGCGTGTTTTGGGGCGCCAATGCCGTGGTTGCACGCGCCGTGATCCACGACATCGATCCGTTCTCGCTCACGTTTTGGCGCTGGCTGCTTGCGGTCATCGTGCTGCTGCCGTTCGTGTGGACGTACTTGCGCAAGGACTGGCCCGAAATCGTCCGCAATGCCGGGCTCATCACCTTGCTCGGTTTGTCGAGCGTCACCGCCTACACCATCACCTTCTATGTCGCGTCGCAGACGACCCCGGCGATCAACCTGTCGCTGATCGGCTCGACCATCCCGGCGTTCTCGATCGCCGCGGCGTGGATCTGGCTCGGCGAGCGGGTGACGCCGACGCAAGGCGCAGGCTTCGCGGTCGGATTTCTGGGCGTCGTCGTCGTCATTTGCCGGGGCGACGTGTCGGTACTTGCCGAGTTTCGTATCGCGACCGGCGACATCGTCCTGATGGTCGGGGTCATCACGTGGGCGGCTTACTCGATTCTCCTCAAGATCCGCGACCTCAAGATCCACCGAATGAGCTTGTTGTGCGGCGTGTTCATCACCGGCTTTGTCGGAACGATTCCTTTTTTCGCCTGGGAAGTGGCGGTGAACGACAGCGCAGTACGGATCAATCTTCCGGCCTTGCTCGCGATCGTCTACGGCGCGCTCTTCATGTCGATCGGCGCTTACTTCTGCTTCATGCGCGGCGTCGCCGCGCTCGGCGCCAATAAAGCCAACGCCTACGGCTACCTCGCGCCGATGTTCGCGGCCGTATTCGCAGTTGGGTTCCTCGGCGAAGAATTCGCGCTCTATCACGTGCTGAGCTTCGCGCTGATCGTGGTTGGCGTGTACCTGGCGACCGCGACGCGCGCCACACCTGCGGCGATCCGCTGACTACCGGGCGGTTCGCTGCGCGATGCCGATGCCGGCGAGAACGATGGCGGCGGCGCCGCCTTGTTGCCAACTCAACGCCTCGCCGAACAGGACCCAGGCGATCAGCGCGGCGATGACCGGGAAGCTCAGCAATCCGACCGCGTTGAACGACGCCGGTAGGCGCGCGAACGAAAAGGTGTAGGCGCTGCGCGCGATCAGGTCGACCGCGACCGCGAACCCGACCAGGATCGCCCAGCCTGCGGCGCTCGTTGGCACCAGCGTCTCGCCCGCGATCGCCGCCGCCGGCAACAAACAGAGCGCGGCGATCCCCATGTTCCAAACGACCACGGTTCCGGTCTTGAGCCGACCGCGCAGCTGCTTGAGGCCGAGCGTATAGAACGCGAAGCTGAACGCCGACGCGAGCGCCAAAGCGTCGCCGGCGTTGAACCCGGCCAGCGCCGCAGGCCCGGCCTCGACCAGGAGCGTGGTGCCGACCAGCGCCATCGCCATCCCAACGACGAACAACGGCGCAATGCGCTCGCCGAACAGGAACGCTGCGCCGATCGTCACGATGATCGGATTGAGGCCCCCCAAGAGCGAGGCGTTGGCGATCGAGGTGTAGTGCACCGACGACGGAAACAGGATCAAGTCAGCCACCATCGCCAGCGAGGCGAAGGCCAGCCAGCCATAGTCGCGCGAGCGTAACGGGGCGGGCGGCTCCGGGTCGCGGCCCTGCTCGATCCGGGACAGGGCCAGCATCAGGGGGAACGCGAAGACGGCGCGCCAGAATCCGGTTGCGATCGGGCCGACCTCGCTCAGGCGAACGATGTTCGGGGTCAACGCAAAGCCGATCGCGCCGATCATCAGGGCGGCAAAGGCGATGCCGCGCCCGGAAGCGGCGGAAGGCGGCGATACCGAAGCGGCGGTCATGGGATCGGGCGGCGGGATCCGGGGGGTGCGACGTTGGTGGAGGGGAGCCGGTCGATAAAATACCCTAAGATGGGGCCGCCATGCGGATTCCCGTGCCGACCCGCCAAGAATTGATCGATGGCGCCGCTTTCGCGGCGGCACTCGCAGCGTTCGCCGATTCCGATCGCGCCCAATCGAGCGCCGGGCGATTAGCAGTTGCGGCGCTGGTACGGCGCACGATCGGCGACGGGCAAGCGCGGATCCGCGCCCGCTTCGAAGCCGGCCTCGACGGGCTCGCCACGGCAACCGCCCACAGCGACTTGATCGACGCCATGCTCGGCACGCTCTACACCTTCACCGCCGATACCTTGTTTCACGCCACCACTCCGACCGCCGGCGAACGCCTCGCCCTGATTGCGGTCGGCGGCTACGGTCGCAGCCAGCTCGCGCCCTTTTCCGACGTCGATCTCCTGTTCCTCCACCCCTACAAACCGACGCCGTGGACCGAGCAAGTGGTGGAGTATCTCTACTATGTGCTGTGGGATTCCGGTCTCAAGGTCGGGCATGCCGTGCGCTCGCTCGACGAAGCGATCCGTTACGCCACGCAAGACATCACGATTCGCACCAGCGTGCTCGAGGCGCGCTTCGTCGCCGGCGACCGCGGGCTGTTCCAGAAAATGCGCCGCCGCTTCGATCGCGAGGTCGTGGCCGGAAGCGGGCCCGACTTCATCGATGCCAAGCTCGCCGAACGCAACGAACGCCACCGCCGGATGGGTGATTCGCGCTATGTCGTCGAGCCTAACGTCAAGGAAGGCAAAGGCGGGTTGCGCGACCTGCACACGCTCTATTGGATCGCCAAGTATCTCTATCGCGTCGACGACATGCGCCAGTTGGTGGAGAAGAGCGGCCTCACCGCGCGCGAATTTCACCGCTTCACGCGCGACGCGAAGTTTCTGTGGGCGGTCCGTTGCGAGCTCCATTACCGCGCCGGGCGCGCCGAGGATCGTCTGACGCTCGACCTCCAGCTCGAAATCGGACGCCGGCTCGGCTACAAGGACCACGCTGGCGCCACCGGGGTCGAACGTTTCATGAAGCACTACTTCCTGGTGGCCAAGAGCGTCGGCGATCTCACCCGCATCTTCTGCGCAGCACTCGAAGAGCAGCATCGGCGGCGGCCGCTCCTGCGCCTGCCGCGGCTCGCGATCGGGGTCCGCGAGATCGACGGCTTTGTTATCCACGGCGGCCGGCTCAACGCCGCCAACGACGACGTATTCGCCGCTGAGCCCCGCCGCCTGATCCGCCTGTTCCACCTGGCCGACGAGCGCGGTCTCGACATTCATCCGGCGCTGCTGCGCTTGATTACGCGCAACCTTCACCTGCTCAAGCGTCTACGCAGCGACAAGGAAGCGAACCGGCTCTTTCTCGAAATCCTGACCTCGCGCGGCGATCCGGAAACGGCGCTGCGGCGGATGAACGAAGCCGGCGTCCTCGGCCGCTTCGTGCCCGATTTCGGCCGCGTCGTCGCGCAAATGCAGTACGACATGTACCACGTGTACACGGTCGACGAGCATTCGATCCGCGCGATCGGCATCCTCGCCGCGATCGAAAAAGGCAAGCTCGCCGAGGAACATCCGGTCGCGAACGAGATCGTCGCCAAGATCAAATACCGCCGCGCGCTTTATCTCGCGCTGTTCCTCCACGACATCGCCAAGGGCCGCAGCGGCGACCATTCGCTGCTGGGCGCCGAGGTCGCCCACCAGCTCTGCCCGCGCCTGGGTTTCTCCGAGGAGGAGACCA
>CAMDOQ010000117.1 GCA_945903685.1 Rhizobium sp. Q54 | reverse complement strand
TGCCAGGCCGAGCGCGCCCGCCGCGAAGGCGCGCCGCCCCGCGTCCGCACCAATGCGCAAGCCGACGGCGAGCTGCTTGCCCGGATCGCCGCCCCCGACGCCGACGGCCGCGCGCTCTTGGCCCAAGCCGCCGAGTGGTTAGGTCTCTCGGCCCGCGGCTACCACCGCGTGCTCCGCGTCGCCCGCACCATTGCCGATTTGGAGGGCGCCGACGCCGTCCGCCGCGTCCACATCGCCGAAGCGCTCGGCTATCGGCGGGCAGTGGTCATCGGTCAACGCTAAGGAGGTATGGTATGGTTGGGCCGAGCGATAACGACGGTCAGGTCGTGGCAAAGAAGCGCTGCTATACGGTCGTCCTCGAACCCCAAGAGGGGGGCGGCTTCACCGCGCTCGTGCCGGCGCTGCCCGAGGTCGTCAGCGAGGGCGAGACGACGGCCGAGGCCATGCGCATGGTCGAAGAGGCGATCGCGTTGGCGCTCGACCATCGCCGTGCGAGCGGCTTGCCGATCCCGCGCGATGTCGCGCCACGCATTCGAAAGGTCTCTCTCGCAGCGGCGTCCTAACCGGTGCTTCCCACGGCAAGTGGGTGGCGGGTGATCCGTGCGCTCGAGCGGGCGGGCTTTGTTTGCGCCAGGATCCGAGGAAGCCACCACATCATGGTGCACGGCGACGATCGCTCGCGCATGGTGGTCGTGCCGGTCCACGGTCGACGCGACCTTAAGCCGGGGACGATGCGCGCCATTCTCCACGCCGCGCAACTGACTCCTGAAGCGTTTCGGGCGCTGCTATAAACATTCTCGCGCCCATGACCGACACCACCCGCTCACGCACATCGTCCGCGCCAGCGCCGCCCGCGGCGGAAAAGCAAGCTGCCGGGTGATCGCGGCGTGAGGGAGTAGGGATCATGGCCGAGCGAGATAGTCCCGGCGTCATTGTTCCCCCACCGCTAATTTTCCTTGTTGCGCTGGTGGCTGGGCTTGCACTGGATCGCTTCTTGCTCGGGTTCGCTACCTCCGTCGGCGCCACCGCGCGCTACATTCTGGGCGGGCTGCTGACGCTGCTCGGTGTTCTCGCCATCGCCATGGCGCTCAATCTTTTTCGTCGAGCGGGCACGCGCCCCGAACCTTGGCGGAGCAGTTCCGCCATCGTGGAAACCGGCCTCTATCGTTTTACGCGCAACCCGATGTATCTCGGCATGGCGATGATCTATGCGGGAGCGGCCGTCATGCTGGACAGTCTGGTGTCGTTGGTGCTGCTGGCGCCACTCTTGTTCGTGATCCAACGCAGCGTGATCGGTCGAGAAGAGGCGTATCTCGAACAAAAGTTCGGCCAGCCCTATCGTGAGTACAAATCCCGGGTGCGGCGATGGCTGTGAGTCCTCCCGCAGCGGCATTCTCCACGCCGCGCAACTGACTCCTGAAGCGTTTCGCGCGCTGCTATAAACATTCTTGCGCCCATGACCGACACCACCCGCTTAAACACATCGTCCACGCCCTGTGCGCCAACGCCGCTCGCGGCGGAAACCGCGCTGCCCGCGCCTGTGCGCGCCGCGCGTCGGGCCCGCTTCGCGATCGCGCCCGAGCGCCATGCGTTCCGCCGCCGCTTCTTCGCCGGCGCGAGCGCGGCCGAGTGGTCGGACTGGCGCTGGCAGACGCGAAACCGCATCCGCACGCTCGCCGACCTTGAGCGCGTCTTTCGTCTCTCGGACGATGAGCGCGCCGCGGTCGTGCGCCGGACCAGCGGACTTCCGGTCGGGATCACGCCCTACTATGCGAGCCTGATGGGGCGCGAGGATCCGACTGAACCGCTGCGCCGCACCCATATCCCGGTCGGCGCCGAGTTTACGACGCTCCCGGGCGAGGACGACGATCCCTTGGGCGAAGAGCCCGACATGGTGGCGCCGGGCCTCGTCCACCGCTATCCCGATCGGGTCCTCTTTCTCATCACCAAGTTCTGCGCGACCTACTGCCGCTACTGCATGCGCTCGCGGCTGGTAGGTTCCAAGGGCGAGCACACGTTTTCGGTCGCGCAGTGGGAAGCGGCGCTCAGCTATATCGAAGCGCACCCGGAAGTGCGCGATGTCCTGATCTCCGGCGGCGATCCCTTGACGATCGCCGATGACAAGCTCGACTGGCTGCTCGGGCGGCTCCGGCGCATCGGCCATGTCGAACTGATCCGGATCGGCACCAAGGTGCCGCTCGCGCTGCCGATGCGGGTCACGCGGGCGCTGGCGCGGGTCCTGAAGCGCCACCGCCCGTGGCTCAGCCTCCATGCCACCCACCCGAACGAGTTGACGCCCGAGGCGACCCTGGCGCTCGACCGCCTGGCCGATGCCGGGGTTCCCTTGGGCAGCCAGACCGTGCTCCTGAAAGGGGTCAACGACGATCTCGCCGTCATGCGGGCGCTGATGCACGGGCTCATCAAGCGCCGGGTCAAGCCCTACTACCTCTTCCAGTGCGATCCGATCCGGGGCTCGGGCCACTTCCGGACGCCGGTCGCGACTGGCCTCGCGCTGATCGAGGGCCTGCGCGGCCACACCTCGGGCTACGCAGTGCCCCACTTCGCGCTCGATGCGCCGGGCGGGGGCGGCAAGGTCGCGCTGGTGCCCGATTCGATCGTCGGGCGCGAAGGCGATGACCTGGTGGTCCGGAATTTCGCCGGCGCGCTCTACCGCTACCCGGATCCCGGCGGCACGCTCGGCGCCGACAAGGCGCGACGGTAGCCGTTGGCGGTATCTTCCTCGCTCGAACGCTGGCGGCGCGGCCTCGCGGTCTACGGCGATCGCCGCGTGCTGGCGATCGTGTTTTTGGGCTTCTCGGCCGGCATCCCGTTGGCCCTCACCGGCCAAACGCTCGCGGTCTGGATGAAGGAAGCCGGCGTCTCGCTGACCACGATCGGCCTCTTCGCCCTGGTTGGAGTCCCCTATGTCCTCAAGTTCCTGTGGGCGCCAGCGATCGATGCGTTCGCCGTGCCGGTCTTGGGCCGGGCCTTGGGCCGGCGCCGCGGCTGGCTGGTCGCGACGCAAATCCTCCTGATCTTGGCCGTCGTCGGCTTGAGCCGGGTCGATCCGGTCGCATCGCCGTGGGCGACGGTCGCGCTCGCGCTCCTGGTCGCGTTCGCGTCCGCTTCGCAGGACATCGTGATCGACGCCTTCCGGATCGAGACCCTCGCGCCCGACCAGCAGGCCGCCGGGCTTGCCACCTATTCCGCCGGCTACCGGGTCGCGATGCTGGTCTCGACCGCCGGCGTGTTCGAGCTGGTGGCGGTGCTACAGGGCCACGGCTTGGCCGGCGCCGCGGGCTGGTCGGTGGGCTACGCGGCGATGGCGGCGATGGTCCTGGTCGGGGTCGCCGCGGCGCTCGCCCTGCCCGAGCCGCCGGCCGCGCCCGCGCCGGGTCCGCGCCAGGGCTGGCAGGCGCGGCTCCTCCGCGCCGTGCGCGAGCCGTTCGCCGAATTCATGAGCCGCGACGGCTGGGTCGCGATTCTCCTTTTCGTCATGTTGTTCAAATTCGGCGATGCCTTCGCCGGCATCATGACCGCGCCGTTCGTGCTCGATCTCGGCTTCGACAAGACCGACTACGGCCGTATCGTAAAAGTGTTCGGCCTCGGCGCGACCTTGGGCGGGACCCTCATCGGCGGGATCGCGGTCGTCGCGCTCGGCACGCGCGCGAGCCTGTGGGCCGGCGCGCTCATCCAGGCGGTGTCGAACCTCATGTTCGTCGCGCAGGTCTATGTCGGCCGCGACTACGGTTTCCTGGTCGCGACCATCGGGGTCGAGAATGCGGCCGGCGGCTTCGGCTCGGCCGTGTTCGTCGCGTATTTGGCCGGGCTCTGCCGCGATCGCGCCTACACGGCGACCCAATACGCGCTCTTGTCGGCGCTGGCGGCGGTCGGGCGCACCGTGCTGTCGGCCTCGGCCGGCTGGTTCGCGACCGTGCTCGGGTGGCCGGCGTTTTTCTTGTTGACCACGCTGGCCGCGGTCCCCGGTCTCGCGCTGCTCTGGCTGTTGATGCGCCGACGCTGGGGCTTCAGCGACGCCGCGCCAGCATCCGCAGTCCGGGTTTCCACGACCGGCGCCGCTTGACGAGTGCGAGGTCGTGGCGCTCGAGCAGCCGCGTCAAATTCGCGGCGCGGAAATAGAGGCAGTGCCCCGGCGGTGCGAACGCGTCCCAGCGCGTGATATCGCGCGGCCGCCGCCAGTGGCCGAGGTCGGGGGTTGTGAGGTAGAGAAATCCGCCCGGTTTCATGACGCGTCCGATTCCGGCGACAAACGCGTTGACGTCGGTCACGTGCTCGATCACTTCCGAGCAATGGACGAGGTCGAAAGCCGGCGGCGCTGTCGCGGCGAAAGCTTCGATCCGGCCGTGGACGAAATCGCCGCCCGGATAGTGGCGCTGGGCGTACGCGACCGAGACCGGATCGAGCTCGAGTCCGGTCGCCCGGAGCCCGGTGCGGCGGGCGATTTCGACCATGAAGCCGCCGCTCGCGCCGACATCGAGAAAGCGGCGCGCCGTCGCAGCCGGGTCGATGCCGCTCGCCGCCATCGCCGGGTTGAGGCCGCTCGCCGCTAGAATCCAGCGCAGCCGCAAGCGCATCCGATGGAGTTTGGCATCGACCTTGGCGAAGTAGCCCTGAGTCGCGCCGGCATAGGCGTCGGTATAGAGGCGTTCGACCTCGGCCGCCGAGGGCATCGGGTCGCAGTAGACGAAGCGGCAGCGGCCGCACTCGTAAAGGTCGTAGCCGTGGTGACGGATGAATAGGCGGCGATCCGCGGCGCCGCATACCTGGCAGGCGGTCATCGCGCTAGATTTGGTTCATGGCGACCACGGCCGAACTTATCGCACGCGCGGCCGACATCACCCAACTCGATGTCGACGTGATCGTCAACGCGGCCAACGCGCGGCTGAAGCGCGGCGGTGGGGTCGACGGCGCGATTCACCGCGCCGCCGGGCCGGCGCTGCAACCGGCGCTCGATGCAATCGGCGGCTGTCTGACCGGCTCGGCCTGCCTGACTCCCGGCTTTAACCTCAAGGCCCGCCACATCGTGCACGCGGTTGGCCCGGTCTGGCAGGGTGGCGGCGCCGGCGAAGCGGAGCTGCTCGGCGCCTGCTACCGCGCCGCGCTCGACCTCGCCGCCGAAGTTGACGCCCGGTCGATCGCGTTGCCGGCGATCTCGACCGGCATCTACGGCTATCCGATAGGCCTTGCCGCGGTGGTCGCGGTCGGGGCGGTGCGGGCCTTTCTCGCCGAACGCACGACCCGGCTCGAACGCGTGATCTTCGCTTGTTTTGGCGCGGCGGCGTTGGAAGCGTTCGCCGCCGCCCTCGCTCGCCCGCCGGGGTCTTAGGCCTGTCACAAAGTCAACCGATAATCGGGTTTGACCCTCCCCGGGGTCGCCCCTACACTTTTTCAACGAATAAAACTGGGAGAACACGTCATGGGCAAATTCGGATGGGCGCTCGTCGTTGTCACGATGCTAGCGTTTTCGACCGCGGCGCTCGCGGGCGGCATGTGCTCCGGCGTTCACACGGCTGAAACCACGCGCCCTGTGGTGGTGATGACGACACCGCAAGAACCGCTGCCGCCGATCAATAACGAAGGTTAGACGGCGGCGCGACGACAAGATCGGCGACGCTCCCGCTGAGGGGCGCGTAACGTATCGATAGCGACGGTCGTAGCATGTCGACACTGGGTCGAAGGCTGAAGCGTCGCGCCTTGCTCGCTCGCAGGGCGGGGCGCAAGTTCCGCTGGCACCGTCCGAACTGGCTGAAGAAACCGCGGCTTCTGCTCAAGTTTCGGATGCCGGGGGGGCGGCTCAGGCTGCCCTATTCGCTGTTCGCGGCCGAAGGCCGGCTCGAGGTGCGCATCACCCGCGACCGCGCCGACATCTCCGCCGCGCAGGCGCTCCGCTACCGCGTATTCTACGAAGAACTCGGCGCCAAAGCCGACGCAGCCACCGCCCGGAGCGGCCGCGACTTCGACAAGTTCGACGCTTATTGCGACCACTTGCTGGTGATCGACCATAGCCGGCCGCGCGCCGAGGCGGTGGTCGGCACCTATCGCTTGCTCCGGCACGAGGTTGCGCTCAAGCACGGCGGTTTCTACTCGGCCGGCGAGTACGACATCATGCCGCTCGTTTCCAATCTCTCGAGTCTGGGCGGCATGGTCGAGGTCGGGCGCAGCTGCGTCCACAAAGACTACCGCACCAATTGGGTGATCCAGCTCTTGTGGCGCGGCATCGCCGGCTACATCGCCGCCCATCAGGTCAAGTTCCTGTTCGGCTGCGCGAGCTTCGCCGGTACCGACGTCGCCAAGCATGCGCTGCCGCTTTCGCATCTCTACTACGAGCACCTGGCGCCGGAGTACCTACGGGTGCAGGCGCTGCCCGGGCGGCGCGTCGACATGCGGATCCTGCCGCCCGACGCCGTCGACAAGGCCAAAGCGCGCAAGCTGTTGCCGCCGCTGGTCAAAGCATACCTGCGCCTGGGTGCCTTCATCGGCGATGGCGCGGTGCTCGACGAGCAGTTCGGCACCACCGATGTCTTCATCGTGCTGCCGATCGAGCGCGTTGCGCCTAAGTACACCGCCCACTTCGAACGCAACGAGATCATCGCCGCGAGCTGACCGCGCGGACGCTGACGACCCGCTGGAGGAAATAAAACGGCCCCGCTCGCGCGAGGCCGTTTTTTTAGCCGGATGCCGGACGCTAGCGCGGGCGGCGCGCTTCGAGCTGCTTCTTGTATGCGGCCATGTCCTTGATCGGACGCCGCGCGATGCCCTCATCCATCGCCGTCTTGGCGACCGCCGGCGGAATCTCGGTGATCAGGCGCGGATCGAACGGCGTCGGGATGATGTACTGGGTGCCGAATTCGAGCTTGCGGCCGTAGATCTGCTCGACCTCAGCCGGCACCGGCTTGCGCGCCAGCTCGGCTAACGCGTTCGAGACCGCGATCTTCATCTTGTCGGTGATCTGGCTGGCGGCGCAGTCGATCGCGCCGCGGAAGATGAACGGGAAGCAGAGCACGTTGTTGACTTGGTTCGGGTAGTCCGAGCGTCCGGTGCCGACGATCACGTCCTTGCGTACTTCGGCGACCGCCTCGGGGCGGATCTCGGGGTCCGGATTGGCCATCGCGAACAGGATCGCGTTCTTGGCCATGTTCTTGACCATGTCCGGCTTGACCGCGTCCTTCTTGGAAACGCCGATGAAGACGTCGGCGCCCTTCATTGCATCGGCGAGCGTGCGCGCATCGGTCTTGGTCGCGAACGCCGCCTTGAACTCGTTCAGGTCATTGCGGCCGGTGTGGACGACG
>CAMDOQ010000116.1 GCA_945903685.1 Rhizobium sp. Q54 | reverse complement strand
AGGTGGCGGATGTGGGCCGAGGGCTCGATGAACGTGCGGCCAACATAGTGATTGCGGATGATGCCGAGCTCGAACGGGACGCTGGCTTCCGCGGCGTACCCCATCGCGGCCGGGGTGCCGGAGTCGGGTACCGGGATCACGACGTCGGCCGGCACGTGCGATTCGCGCGCGAGCTCGGCGCCGATCCGTTTGCGGCTCTCGTAGACCGAGACGCCGTCGACCAGGCTGTCGGGGCGGGCGAAGTAAATTAGCTCGAATACGCAGAACCGCTTCTTGGCCGGCGGGAACGGAAACAGGCTGCGGATGCCGCCGGCATCGACCACGACCATCTCGCCGGGATCGACGCTGCGCACGAACTCGGCGCCGATGATGTCGAGCGCGCAGGTCTCCGAGGTCAAGATGGTGGCGCCGTCGAGCCGGCCGATCACCAATGGCCGCACGCCCAAGGGATCGCGCACCCCGATCAGCGTGTCCTTGGTCAGCACCACGAACGAGTACGCTCCCTCGACTTGGCGGAGCGCGTCGATCAGCCGTTCGATCACGCCCTTGTGGCCCGAGGTCGCGATCAGGTGGACAATCGCTTCGGTGTCGGTGGTCGATTGGAAAATCGAGCCCGATTCGGTCAGGCGCTGGCGGACGCCCAAGCCGTTGGTGAGGTTGCCGTTGTGGGCGACTGCGAGGCCGCCGAAGGCGAACTCGGCGAACAGGGGCTGGACGTTCCGGAGCACGGTTTCGCCGGTGGTCGCGTAGCGATTGTGGCCGACGGCGCAGTGCCCCTTCAGGCGGTCGATCACGATTTGCGAGGAGAATGCGTCGGCGACCAGACCCAGGTGCCGCTCGGAATGGAACTGGCGGCCGTCGTAGGAGACGATCCCGGCTGCCTCCTGGCCGCGGTGCTGGAGCGCGTGGAGGCCGAGCGCGGTGTGCGCAGCAGCATCGGCGGTGCCATAAATCCCAAACACGCCGCATTCCTCATGGACCCGGTCGTCGTCGAACGGGTCGAGTACGCGGGTCGGCCGGTCGGTCGTCATCAATTTTCCTGCCGCGTCCGGATGAGGTGGTCCAAGGCCTGGCGTTCTCCCGGTTTGTAGCCTGCGGCCGGCGCGCCGGCAGGCGTCGGATCGCCGAGCGCGACCCCGGCCTCGCGCAGGCGATCGGGGACAAGCTTCAAGATCAATTTGGACCCGTAGTCAACCATCGGTAACAGCTTGGCCGATTTGAGCCAGCTCGGCGGGTCGGTGGTGCCGATCGCGATGGTAAGCCCGGCGTAGCCCACGCACACGACGACCCCGCCCAGGACCAGCCCCGCGAGCAGCCCGAGCGAGCGGTCGAGCGCCTTGATCCGGGTGCCGCGGACTGCGTCGGCAATGAGATCGGCGACAATCGACAGGAGCACCAGCGCGACCACGAAAATGCCGATTCCGGCGATCGCATCGGCGACGAACGTGATCGGGATCATGTTGCGGGCGTAAGGCTTCAACAGCGGAAAGAGGTAGAGCGTCACGAACGATGCGCCGACCCAGGCCGCGATCACCAGGACGACGCGGACGAAGCCCCACAGGAGCGCGAGCAGGCCGCCCAGCAAGATGACGCTGACGATAACGATGTCGGCGATCGAAAACGCGTCAAACACGGCTACGCTCCAGAACGCCGGCGCCGGTTTTGGCGCGCGGGCGCTCGCCCAGACGCGCCACCAGCTCATCGAGCCGCGTGATTTCCTCGACCTCGAGCCCAGCGCCGCGGCTGCGCGCCCCCTTAGGCGCCCAGGCGCGGGCGAAACCCAGCTTGGCCGCTTCTTTCAAGCGGGCGTCGGTCTGGCCGACCGGGCGAACCTCGCCCGAGAGCCCGATCTCGCCGAATACGACGGTCTCGCGCGGCACCGGGGTCGCGGTCACCGAGGAGACCAGCGCCGCCGCGACCGCGAGGTCGGCCGCCGGTTCGCCGATCTTCAAGCCGCCGGCCACGTTCAGGAACACGTCCTGCCCGGCGATGGTGAAGCCGGAGCGTGCGTCCAGCACCGCGAGCACCATCGCGAGCCGCCCCGCGTCCCAGCCGACCACGGCGCGCCGCGGCGTGCCCAGGCTCGTGGGCGCGACCAGCGCCTGGATCTCGACCAGCATCGGCCGCGTGCCTTCGATCCCGGCGAACACCACGGCGCCGCTCACCGCCTGCCCGCGTTCGCCCAGGAACAGGGCCGAAGGGTTCGGCACCTCGTTCAGACCGCGGTCAGTCATGTCGAAGACGCCGATTTCGTCGGTCGGTCCGTAACGGTTCTTGACCGTGCGCAGGATGCGGAACTGGTGGCCGCGCTCGCCCTCGAAATAAAGGACCGTGTCGACCATGTGCTCGAGCACCTTGGGTCCGGCGATAGTGCCTTCCTTGGTGACGTGGCCGACCAGGAGCAGGGTCAAGCCGCGCCGCTTGGCGACGCGGATCAGTTCTTGGGCGCTCGCCCGCACCTGGGCGACTGTGCCCGGCGCCGAATCGAGCATGTCGACGTACATGGTCTGGATCGAATCGATCACCACGACTCGGGGCGCGCCGGGCTTATCGAGGGTCGCAACGATGTCGCGGATCGCGGTGGCGGCGGCGAGCGTCACGGAGGTGTCGGCGACCCCGAGCCGGCGGGCGCGGAGCCGCACCTGGCCGATCGCCTCCTCGCCGGTGATGTAGCCGCACGGGATCCCGTGCCCGGCCAGCCGAGCCACGACCTGGAGCAGGAGCGTCGATTTGCCGATGCCGGGGTCGCCGCCGACGAGGAGGGCCGAGCCGGGTACCAGGCCGCCGCCGCAGACGCGGTCGAACTCCTTGATGCCCGAGGGCACGTGGGCTGCGTCCTCGGTCTCGCCCTTGAGGCCGACGAGCTCGACGGTGCGGCCCTTGCCGGCACCCAGTCCCTTGGGCGTCAGGTCGACCGGCGTTTCCTCGACGATCGAATTCCAGCTGCCGCAGGCCTCGCATTTGCCAGTCCAGCGCGACGTGACGGCGCCGCACTGTTGGCAGGCGTAGCGTGCGGCGGCCCTAGCCATGCCGCCTCCGGCGGTGCGCGAGGCGACGACGGACGGCCCGGGTCACGCGCGAACCTCGACCTGGATCGGGCCCTCGGCGCGGCCGTGGATGAATTGATCGACATAGGCGTTTCCGCTCTTGTCGATGGTGGCGGCCGGGCCCTGCCAGATCGCTTTGCCCTGGTAGAGCATGGCGACGCGGTCGGCGATCTTGCGCGCGCTCGCCATGTCGTGCGTGATCGAGATCGCGGTCGCGCCGAGGTCTTTGACGCAGGCGACAATCAGATCGTTGATGACGTCGCCCATGATCGGGTCGAGCCCGGTGGTCGGTTCGTCGAACAGGATGATCTCGGGCTCGATCGCGATCGCACGGGCAAGGCCGACCCGCTTCTTCATGCCGCCCGAGAGTTCGGCCGGCGACAGCTCGGCGACATCGGCGCCCAACCCCACTTGCGCTAGCTTCTTGAGCGCGATCGGCTTGGCTTCCTCGCGCGTCATGCCCTTGGCTTGGGTCAGCCCGAATGCGACGTTCTCCCACACCGACAAGCTGTCGAACAGCGCAGCGTATTGAAACAGCATGCCGAATTTCTGCAGAATCGGCTCGCGCTCGCGGTCGGAAATCCCGACCACTTCCTGGCCGTCGATCTTGACCGAACCGCGGTCGGGCGTGACCAGCCCCAGCAGGCACTTGAGCATGACCGACTTGCCAGTGCCGGAACCGCCGATCACCACGACCGATTCGCCCGGCATGACATCGAGATCGAAACCTTGCAGCACTTTCTTAGGGCCGAACGCGACGTGGACGTCGCGGAGGCTCACTTTGGGAATGCGGGTGTCGACGGCCATCGGCTATTTCGAGAAAAAGAGCTCGGTAATGAGGTAGTCGGCGGCGAGAATCAGGATCGAAGCCGACACCACCGCGTTCGTGGTAGCGGCGCCGACACCCTGCGCGCCGCCTTTGCTCGAATAGCCATGATAGCAGCCCATGAGCGCGACGATGAAGCCGAAGGCCGCGGCTTTGACCAGGCCGGTGATGACGTCGATCGCCTCGAGAAAGTCGGCGGTATTGCGCAGGTACGTCGCCGGATTGAAGCCGAGCTTGCTGGTACCGATGATGTAGCCGCCGAACACGCCGATGATGTCGGCGACCAGGACCAGGACCGGCAGCATCAAGGTGCCGGCGATCAGCCGCGGCGCCACCAGATATTTGAACGGGTTGGTCGCGAGGGTGGTGAGCGCATCGATCTGCTCGGTAACGCGCATGGTGCCGATTTCGGCCGCCATCGCCGCGCCGACCCGGCCGGCGACCATCAGCCCGGCGAGCACGGGACCGAGCTCACGGGTGATGCCGATCACGACGATGGTCGCGACCGCGCTCTCGGCGTTGAAGCGCGACGAGCCTTCATAAATCTGGAGCGCCAGCACCATGCCGGTGAAGACCGCGGTCAAACCGACCACGGGCAGCGAGAAGTAGCCGATCACCAGCATCTGCTGGCCGATCGAGCGGAAGTAGAACGGCGGGCGGACGCAGTGCGAAACGGCGTTGGCCGTAAACACCGAGAGCGTGCCGATCGCCTGCAGGAAGCCGAGGAACAGGCGGCCGATCGCACCGAGAAAGTCGATCGCGATCATCCAGCTTCGCCCGAATAGACGCGGGCGTAGCGCCGGCCGAGGCGGGTCAGCAGTTCGTAGGCAATGGTGCCGGCTTGGGCCGCGACGTCATCGATGGCGGCTCCGTTACCGATGAGATCGATCGTGTTGCCGGGGTGAGCGAGGGCCGGGTCCGCGTCGGTCACGTCGAATGTCGTGAGGTCCATCGAGACGCGTCCTACCAGCGGTACTCGCGTGCCACCGAGATAGCCGTGCCCGCGATTGCTCAAGGACCGCGGATAGCCGTCGGCGTAGCCGACGGCGACTGTTGCGATGCGCGCCGGCCGGGTTACGAGGTGGGTCGCACCATAACCAACGCTCCCACCCCTGTCAACGTTGCGAACTTGGACTATTTTTCCTTTAATATTAATGACTTCTGACATCGGATTTAAGTCGTTTATGAGCGGATTAACGCCGTACAAAGCGACCCCTGGACGAACCAGATCGTAGTGAAAATCGGGACCTAGGAAGATGCCCGACGAGTTGGCGAGGCTGGCGCGGGTCCGTGGCAGGCGCTGGCGCAAGGTTTCGAAGCGCCGCTGCTGCTCGCAATTGAGCGGGTTCGCGCTCTCTTCAGCGCAGGCCAAGTGGCTCATGACGAGCGCGATCTCGAGGCTGTCCGTCAAGGCGGCGTCCTCGCCAAGCTTGGCCACGGCCTCGGCATCGAGTCCCAAGCGGTTCATGCCGGTGTCGATGTGGAGCGCGCACCGCACCTTGCGGTGCAAGCGGCCGGCGGCCGCGTTCCAGGCGCGGACCTCGTCGAGCGCATTGAGGGCCGGGACGGCGCCCGCGGCGAGCGCCGCTTCGGCATCGGTATCGGCGATGCCGTTCAACGCGAGGAGCTCGACCGACGGCGGCAGCTCGGCCTCGCGACGAAATGCCAGCGCCTCCGCCAAGGTGGCGACGAAGAACGTCCGGCAGCCGGCGCGGTAGAGCGCGCGCGCGACCGGCCCGACCCCAAGACCGTAGGCGTCGGCCTTGACCACGGCGCCGCACGCTGCGGCCGCGGCACGGGCGGCGAGCATCCGGTAGTTGCGAGCGAGCGCGCCGAGGTCGATCGCCAGGACGGACTGGAGCGCGGCCCCGCTCACACTCCAAGCCCTAGAACGGGACGTCGGCCGGTAGACGTTCGGCGCGGGCGAGGTTGGCGAACTTGGTGGTCTCGCCGTGGAACAGAAGCTGCTCGGTGCCGGTGGGGCCGTGGCGGTGCTTGCCGATGATGACTTCGGCGATGCCCTCGATCTCCTTCCGCTTGGTCTCCCACGCCAGCCGCTCGGGCGAGCCCTCGGCGGGCTTCGCGCGCTCCATGTAGTACTCCTCGCGGTAGATGAACATGACGACGTCGGCGTCCTGTTCGATCGATCCCGATTCGCGCAAGTCGGCCAAATGCGGGCGTTTGTCGTCGCGTTGCTCGACCGCGCGGCTGAGCTGCGAGAGCGCCAGCACCGGGACATCGAGCTGCTTGGCGAGCGCTTTCAGGCCTTGCGTGATTTCCGACACTTCGAGCACGCGGTTGTCGTCGCGCCGGTTGCGCGCCGGCCGCACGAGCTGAAGGTAGTCGATCACGATCATGCCGATATTGTGGGTGCGCTTGAGGCGGCGGGCGCGGGTGGTGAGGGCGGCGATCGAAAGCGCCGGCGTGTCGTCGATATAGAGCTGAAGCGTCTCGAGCTCCTGCGCAGCGCGGGTCAGATTGGAAAACTGCTCGCTCGAGATGGTGCCGCGGCGGATGCGCTCGGACGGGATGTTCGACCGCTCGGCCAGGATCCGGGTAGCGAGCTGCTCGGCCGACATTTCGAGCGAGAAGAATGCGACCGCGGCGCCGTCGACCACCTGCGGCCGGCCGTCGGTGCCGATTTCCTCGCGAAACGAGCGCGCGGCGTTGAAGGCGATGTTGGTGGCGAGCGCGGTCTTTCCCATCGACGGGCGCCCGGCGAGGATGATGAGGTCGGAGCGGTGCAACCCGCCCAGCTTCTCGTCGAGGTCGGAGAATCCGGTGGTGACGCCCGATAGCTGCCCGTCGCGCTTATAGGCGGCCTCGGCGTTCTCGAGCGCGAGGCTCGACGCCAGGATGAACGACTTGAAGCCGCCTTCCGCTTGACCCATCTGCGCCAGGCCGAACAACTGGCGCTCGGCGTTTTCGACCTGGGCCGAGGAAGTCTCCTCGATCGCCGCGTCGTAGGCCGTGTTGACCATGGTCTCGCCGATTCCGATCAACTGACGGCGCAGCGCGAGGTCGTAAATGGTACGACCGTAGTCTTCGGCGTTGATGATCGTGACCGCGGCGGCGGCGAGTTGCGCGAGATAGGTGGCGCCGCCGGCGCCGGTGAGCTCATCGTCGCGCTCGAAATAACCTTTGAGCGTGACCGGATCTGCCAAGTGGCCGCGCTCGATCAGCTTGAGCGCCGCCTCGTAGATGCGGGCGTGGACGGGCTCGATGAAGTGCTCGGGCCGGAGGAAAGACGATACCTTGAGGGCGGCGTCGTTGTTGACGAGGATCGCGCCCAACAAAGCCTGCTCGGCTTCGGCGTTCTGCGGCATACGCCGGAACGTCGGTTCGTTGGGTTCGACGGCGGTGAGGTGGGCGCGACGCGGTGCGGGTTCAGCCATGGTGCGCGACCATACTCATTGCAGCGCCGGCCCGGGGGCTAAACGCACCGCCGTCAAAT
>CAMDOQ010000115.1 GCA_945903685.1 Rhizobium sp. Q54 | reverse complement strand
GGCCGCGCGCCATGCCAGCGCACCATGTCGGGCGGAATCTCGGTCCCGACCAGGATCGCGAAAGTCGCCGGGTGGCCGGCGAGTTGGCGCGCGCCGTCGCGGATCGTCTCGCGGATACGGCGGCGTTCGCGGCTCGAATCGAGAAAGGCGATGTGTTGCGACCACGGTAGCCCGACCAAGAGCCGCAAGCCGTGGGCTGCGGCGCGGTCCAAGAGCCAGCGCGGCGGCGGCGTGAAAACGCGGACGGTGTTGACGCCCGCCTCGACCATGAGCGCGAAGTCGCGCTCGACGATCGCGGTCTCCGGGAATTGAGCGCCGTGACTGCCGACCCCGAACGGGCCGTAGGTGACGCCTTTGATGAAATGCTTGCGGGTACCTTGAAAAAACGACTTGCCGCGAACGGTAATCCGTTCGGATCCGAGCGCCGACGTCGAGAGGACCGTCGGTTCGGCGCGGTCGGCGAGGGCTGGTTGCATGGTCTGTCGGTGCCTCTTATCGCCGAGGCACGACGCTCCTCAGGCGAGCGTTCTTCTTGTTAGGCCGCTCGGAGCGGTCCGGCCGCGGTCCGTTCGCCGCGCGCCGCAGCCTGGCTCGCGTGCCAGCGAACCGCGCTTTCGACCATGGCGTCGAGTTCGGAATGACGCGGCCGCCAACCGAGCAACGCCGTGGCGCGGCCGGGATCGGCGACCAACACCGGCGGATCGCCGGCGCGGCGCGGCGCCTTGACGGTGAGGATGCGCCGGCCGCTCACGCGCTCGACCGCAGCCACCACGGCGGCGACCGAGTGGCCGCGGCCGGTCGCGAGGTTCATGGCCTGCGGGCGGCCGCCGGCGGTGAGGAATTCGATCGCGCGGATATGCGCGTCGGCCAAGTCGGTGACGTGGACGTAGTCGCGGACCGCGGTGCCGTCCGGGGTCGGGTAGTCGTCGCCGAAAATCGCGAGCGTCTCGCGCTGGCCGAGCGCGGTCTGGATCGCGAGCGGGATCAGGTGCGGCTCGGGCTCGTGTACTTCGCCGATCTCGCCTGACGGATCGGCACCGGCTGCATTGAAGTAGCGGAGCGCCGTCCACTTCAAGCCGTAGGCGTCGCCGTGCCAGCGCAGCATCTTCTCGACCATCAATTTCGACTCGCCGTACGGATTGATTGGGCATTGCGGCGTGTCTTCGACGATCGGGATCGTCGCCGGCGTACCGTAGGTCGAACAGGTCGAGGAGAACACGAAGGTGCGGACGCCGACCGTGTTCATAGCGTCGAGCAGGTTCGCGGTGGCGAGCACGTTGTTGCGAAAATACTTGGCCGGGTCGGCCATCGATTCGCCGACGTAGGCCGAGCCGGCGAGATGAACGACGGCGTCGATCTTTTCGTGCGTCAGCGTCCGGACCAGACGCAGCGTGTCGGCGAGGTCGCCTTCTTCGAACGGCCCCCAACGTACGGCCCAGCGGTGGCCAGTGGTCAAATTGTCGTACGTCACGGGAACGTGACCTTGCTCGGCCAAGAGCCGGCACGTGTGGCTGCCGATGTAGCCGGCGCCGCCGGTTACGAGAACCCGCAGACTGCGCATGGACGGTGATACTCGTGAATGGTGTGCTGCTGCCCAACGTGGACCCGTTCGGGGCCGGTCGATCCGGCCGTCCGTACGAGCCAATCCGTAAACGCTTAGGCGTGAAGACTATTCCATGCCAACGCCGCCGAGCGGAACCGGCCCAGCGGCGCGCCAATAGCACCTTTCGCCTTTAAAAATCAAGTGGTTAGGCGGAAATTATCGCGCTCGGGAGCGGGCCGTTGCTCGCAAATTTCCCTGAATCTTCTTGGCCGTAGAAGGTGTTACGCAACACCGCCGGCGGCGACCGGGGCGCGGAGCAAGGGACGCCCGCGTACAACCAGGAATAGAGCGATCGCGATGGTAACCATGTTCCAGAGGATGCCGTTGACGAAGGCGGCATCATACGACCCAGTCCAGTCGAACAGTGCGCCCGACACCCAGCCCCCGAACGCCATGCCGAGCAAGGTGGCGGTGATGACGAGACCGACGCGCGTCCCGGTCTCGGACGGGCGGAAGTGTTCGCGCACGATCATCGCGTAGGAAGGCACGATCCCGCCCTGGAACAGGCCGAACAGTGCCGATACCACCATGAGGATCCCGAGCGACTGATTGGGCAGGAACAGGACCAGCGCGATCGCCTGCAGCACCGCGCCCAGAAGCAACGTGCGCGCGCCGCCGATGTGATCGGAGATCCAGCCGGAGACAAGGCGGCTGATGACGCCGCTGGCCAGCATCACCGACAACATCTCGGCGCCGCGTGCGGAGCCATAGCCGAGGTCGGTGCAGAGCGCGACGATGTGAACTTGCGGCATCGACATGGCGACGCAACAGCCGACCCCGGCGACGCAGAGCAGCGCCTGCAAGCCGTTGGGCGGGAGCCCGAGCGGACGCTCGGCCGCCGATACGGCAGGCGCGCGCGCGGCCTGCGGCGTCGCGCGCACGGGCGCAGCGAAGGCCGGGGCCGCCGGCCGCAACAGCCACGCCAGCGAGACGATCAATACGAACGAGACGAGGCCGATCGCCATATAGGTATCGCGCCAGCCATGCGCCTCGATCAGCGCATGCGAGAGCATCGGCCACACCCCACCGGCCAGGTAGTTGCCGCTCGAGACGATGGCGACGGCGATGCCGCGGCGGCGGTCGAACCACAACGAGATGTCGGCGACCAGCGGCGCGAAGGTCGCCGAATTGCCGATTCCGATCACGAAGCTTCCAGCCGCGAACACGGCGATCGAGGGCGCGTACGCGGCGATCGCGAAACCGACCACGACGAATGCGGCGCCGATCAAGACCGAGATCCACACGCGAAAACGGTCGGAGACCATGCCCATGCTGATCGATCCGATCGCGAAGCCGACCAGGTTCATGGTGTAGGGAAGCGACGCGCCCATGCGCGCGGTCGCGAACTCGGCTTGCACCAGCGGCAGTACCACCACGACCACGTACATTCCGGCGCCGCCGATCGTGCCCAAGAGCAGCGACGCGACTAGCCTGATCCAGGGATAAGACGGACGCTCGTGCCAGCGCTGGCCGGCCGGGTCGACGGAATCGGAATGCGGGATGGACATGGATCGGAGCACCATGCCTCGTCCGCGCTTGCCTGCCAAGCGTCAGGTGTCACGCATTCGTGAGCGAGCGCGACGCTAACGCCCGCCCGGACTGGAATAAGTTTGGGCGCCAGCGTGTTCGATCCGGATGCGCCGATCTATGCCGGCGCATCCACCACCAACAAGGAGAGACGTCATGAAACGGATGATGATGGCAGTAGGCGCGCTCGCGCTGCTCGCGACCCCGGCTTTCGCCGGATCGTGCCCGGCCCACATGAAGGCGATCGACGAAGCGCTCGCCAAGAACCCGCAGATCACGGCGGCGCAGTCCGCCGACGTGAAGAAGTTCCGCATGCAGGGCGAAGACGAGCACAAGGCCGGCAAGCATGCCGAGTCGGTCGCGACTCTCGCCAAGGCTAAGACGATCCTCAAGATTCAGTAGGCGACGTTTCGCAGATTGGGCCGCGGCGGGAGGCGACTCCCGCCGCGCGCTTTTTTCTGGCCCCCGAACGAAAAAAGCCGCCCTCGCGGGCGGCTTTTCTTCGTCTTGGCGACGAGAGTCGGCTGGTTATGCCGCCTCGATCGTGCCGACTTCGGTCTTGCCCGAGCGACTATCGGTCCGGGTGTCGAACGACACGCGCTGACCTTCGGCCAGCGGCTGCATGCCGGCGCGCTCAAGCGCCGTGGCGTGCACGAACACGTCCTGTCCGCCGCCTTCGGGTTGGATAAAGCCGAAGCCGCGCTGCGTGTTGTAGAATTTGACGATACCAGTCTTCATTTTTCAGTCCTTTACGTGAGTTGAATGATCTACTGCGACCCGAGGGGCGCCGAAGCGCGCCACAGGAGACAGCAGTCGATGTTTGGTGAGAGTCTGAACGTGCGCCGGCGCTGTGCGCTAGCTAACGGCCCGATGGTCCGGCCAAATGTCGATGGCGCTAATGTAGGCCGATTCGCGGGCTTTACAAGGATAATCGCGACTCGGTCGGCGGTCCGCTAACTGGCGGCCGCGCTTTTCCGGGCCGCTTTGCGCTCGGCGCTCGCCGCGAGCTTGGCCTTGCGCTCGACCTGGGCCGCTACCGCCGCCTCTTTATCGGTCGCTTCCTTGGCCAGTCGGAGTGCCCGCAGGCGCTGGGTCTTGGCCAGGCTCGCGGCCGCGCCCTGCTCGACTTCTTTCACCGCCTGCGCGGCATCGCGCTTGACCTTGGCGCGCCAGATCTCGGCGCTCAAGCGTGTCGCTTCGTCCCGATCTCTGCTCGGTCTCGCCATCGGATCACCTGCTATGTCGCAAATCGTGGCGCGCGGACGCACCGACGCCACTGTCGCATCCGCTTGGCGGATGTTGTTTCCGACCCTCGGCCTCATTCGACCGGCTGTCAAACTTATTCGGCGCCGGGTCGCCGAGTTATGCGAGACGGATCGCCGCGATCCCGGCGAGAACTAAGCCGATCGCGAGCCAGCGCCAGCGGCTGACCGGCTCTTTCAAGAACACGGCCGCGATTGCGGCGGCAAAGAGGACGCTGGTCTCGCGGAGCGCGGCAACCAGCGCGATCGGTGCCAGCGTGAATGCCCAGATTGCGATCCAGTAGGAGCCGAGCGAAAGCACGCCGGCGACGAGCCCGGAACGCCAGGACGATGCCAACGGCGCGAACGCGGCCGTGCCGCGGGCTGATAGTGCATAAGCAATCATGACGAGGCCGTCGCCCACGAACAGCCACAGCGTGAATCCCGACGCGGTGCCGGCCAGCCGAGCGCCGATCCCGTCGACCAGGGTGTAAGCGGCGGTGAAAGCAGCCGTCGCGATCGCGTAGAGAAAGGCGCGCGGCGGCATCGCGCGCCGCCCGGCGCCGCCCTTGAATGCCATCACCATCACGCCCACGCCGATCGCCGCGACCGCGGCTGCTGTGACCGGGCTCAGCGCTTCGCCGAGCGTCCCGGCCGCAACCAGCGCGACCGCCATCGGTGCCGCGCCGCGCGCGAGCGGATAGACCTGGCTCAGATCGCCGTGCGCGTAGGCGCGGATCAGAAAAATCTTGTAGCCGCTGTGGAGGAGCGCGGACGCGGCGAGCCACGGCCATGCCGCCGGGGCCGGGACCGCGAACCACGGCAACAGCACGAGCGCGATCCCGCTTTGGACGAGCGCCAGCAGCAGGATCGAGGCGAAGCGGTCGAGGCCGATCTTGACGACCGCGTTCCAGCCGGCGTGCATCGCCGCCGCCGCGAGGATCGCCGAAAAGACGAGGGGTTCTATGGGCTCGTGCTACGGACTTGCCATAGCACAAAGGCGCCAGCCAATCGGCTCACGGCGCGACGGGCGAGGGAGCGAGCCGCTCAGGTATCGAGCACCGAGGGATCGAAGAGGTCGCTCGGGGCGACCGCTTTCTCGATCAGCCGTTGATCGGCGAGGTAGCCGATGAACCGCTCCAGATTGCCGCGATTGGCGGCAAACCCTGAGGGAAACAGATCGGCGCCGAAGGTGTCGCGCTGCCACTCGAACTCGTTACGCGCAAATAAAAGGAGCGCGTAGCCGGGGTCGTCGTAGAACGCGGCGGCTTGGCGCTTGGCGTCTTCCCACGCGGCGATCATGGCCTTGGGCAGCCACGGCTCGCGCTCGACCAGTTCGCGTGTGAACACCAGGAGATGCATGATCGGGCAATAGCCGTGCTTCTTGAAGTAGCGGAGCGCTTCGTCGCGCGGATCGGCGAACAGCCGGCGCACGCGGTCGGGCCGGGCGAGCACGGCCGCCGGCGGCAGCGGGTGGACCATGGCGTCAAGCTCGCCCGCGACCAGCATCTGGCCGGCATCCCGGCCCGCCGGGATCGGCAGCACCGTGACGCCGTTCGCCTGCCACGGCACCAGTTCCTGGTGCTGGACGTGCCACTCGATCCGCTCCCACGGCACGCCGTACTCGGATTTCAAATCGCCGCGCGCCAGCACCGAGAGCGTGGTCTGGAACGACCACACTCCGACCCGCTTGCCGACGAGGTCGGCCGGCTTCGCGATGCCGGCGTCGACATTGACGAAGATGCAGTTGTGGCTGAAGTAGCGGTGGGGAAAGACCGGCGTCGCGATGAAGTCGTCGCTCCGGCTCCGCGCCATCACGAACGATGCCAGCGACTGCTCGCAGATGTCGAATTCGCGGTCGCGGAACATCCGCCCGTGGCGGTCCATGCCATCGCGTCGGCCGGGATAGTTGCCGACCGCGACCTCCAGTGCGCGAAACGCGACGCCCTCGGGGCACGCCACGGTTCCCGTGAAGAACGGGACGTGGCGATCGAGACGCTCGAGCGCGATGGTGAGGGTACGCATGATCCAGGGGCCCCCGTGAGTGAAGAGGATCAGCGTAGGCGGTTCGGATGGTTCTTCTCAATGGCCGCATGGGACCGCGACGGCGCCCAACCGCGGTTAGTTCTTACCGTTCGTGGCTATGGGTACAAGTTTTCGCCCGCCGCCTAGCGCCCCACCAGCGACTCCGATTGGACCCAGATAGCCTTGATTTCGTCCGCGAGGGTCATAGGGTCGAACGGCTTTGCGACAAGGCCGATCGCTCCAAGCTGTTGAAAGCCTTCGACCTCTGTAGGTTGGATCTTTGCCGTCATGAAGATAACCGGGGTGGTTGCGGTCGCCGGCGCGGCACGCAACTTCGCCAACGTGTCGGCTCCACTCATTTCCGGCATCATGGCGTCGAGGAGTACCAAGTCCGGACCGAAAGCTTCGATCCGCTCCAGCCCTTCCCGTCCGGACGCGCAGCTTTCAACGGTGAGGCCGCCGACCGCCTCTAGCGCGAGCTTCACGACTTCGCGGATGTCGGCCTCGTCTTCAATATGCAGGACCTTTTTGAGAGCGCGCACCATGCCTCCTAGGGTCTCCTGGCGCGACTATCCTGGTCCGCGGTCGGCGACCCCCTCGGTCGCTCGTTCTGTTGGGGGGCGCGCGATCGTTCCCTGCGCGGGTAGCGTAAATCGGAACGTGGTCCCAACGCCGATCTTGGACTCGAAGCCGACATCGCCTCCGTGACGCCGCGCGATAGTCCGGGCGATGCTGAGGCCGAGGCCAGTGCCGCCTTTTTTTCGCGTATCGGGTGAATCGGATTGGAAAAACTTCTCGAAAATACGATCGCGGAGTTCTTCGGGGATCCCAGGCCCCTGGTCCGACACGGCAATGCAATAGTCGGCGGGCCCGCGCTTTACCGCGACCTCGACGGTGCTCCCCCGCGGCGAGAACTTGATGGCATTGGAAATCAGGTTGGTGAGGACTTGGCTGAGGCGGTCGGGATCGCCCCGCACCCAAGCGCCGGCGACGGTTCCGACGTTCGATAGACGCACGTTGTACTTGTCGGCGAAGGGCTGATTCTCTGCGATGGTTTGTTCGACCAACGATGCCAACGCGACCGGCTCCACACGAAAATCCATCTTTCC
>CAMDOQ010000114.1 GCA_945903685.1 Rhizobium sp. Q54 | reverse complement strand
TGCCGATTTCGAGATCATCGCCAAAGGCGTACCGAAGGACAAAAAGATCGCGATCGGCGTCTTGAGCCACCGCACGCTCCAGGTCGAGCGGCCCGAGGAGGTCGCGGCGTTGATCCGCAAGGCGCTTACGTGGATCGAGCCCGAGCGGTTGATCCTCTCGACCGACTGCGGTTTCGGCCGGCAGGGCATGAGCCGTACGCATGCGTTCTACAAGATGGTCTCGATGGTCAAGGGCGCCAACATCGTCCGACGCGAACTCACGCTGCCCGAAGCGCCGGTGTTGGCGGCGGACCCGCGCCTCGCCATGCTCCCGTTCCGGCTGCAGAGCTAACGGCCAGAATCGAGGTCGCCGGTGTTTGTTGCCACCAAGGGGTTGGCGCTTGCCACGACCGTCACCGGATCGTTGCCGCGACCGTCGTGGTTCACCAAGAACCTCGCCGGGCGGCCGTTTTCGGTGGCGTTGGGCGAGCGCGCCTACCGCGAACAGTACTTCGACGCGTTGGCGAGCCAGATCGTCGATCAAACGCGGGCCGGGCTCGACATCGTGACCGACGGGGATAGCCGGTTCGATGACGACTTCGCGGGGCGGAGCTGGTTCGCTTACGTGCTCGAGCGGATCGGCGGCATGACCGAGCCGCACGTCTCCAAGCACTCGACCGCCGCGGCGCGCGACAAGCGCCCCGGCGACATCATGTACGAGGTGGTCGAAACCCGGCTCCCGCCCTATGTCGACGGGCCGGTTACGCGCGGACCGCTCGAATACGCGCGTGCCTGGCGATCGGCGCAATCGCTCACGACCAAGCCGGTCAAGATCGGCGGCATTTCGGCCGGATTGGTCGAAGGAATGACCGTCAACCGACACTACAAGGATCGGCGCGATCTCATCATCGATTTGTCGGCCGTTCTCAACGCCGAGTACCACGATCTCGCCGATGCCGGCGCGCCGGTGATTCAGATCGAGGAACCGGCGATCCACGGCCGGGTCGGCATCGTCGACGACCCGATCCTGACGCCCGAGTTCTACGTCAAGGCCTTCAACGCCGAAGTCGAGGGTCTGCGCGCCAAGACCGAGGTTTGGTGCCACACCTGCTGGGGCAGCCCGGCGGCGCAGCGGGTCGAGCACGCCGATATTTCTTACGCCAAGGCGATCCCCTACCTGAACCAGCTCGATGTCGATGTCCTCACCTTCGAAGGTGCCGAAAACGACGGCATGGATTTCGAGGTGATCGGCAAGGGCGTCGCCAAGGACAAGAAAATCGCGATCGGCGTCGTCAACCACCGCACGCTCCAGGTCGAGCGCCCCGAGGAAGTGGCGGCATTGGTGCGCAAGGCGATGAAATGGATCGAGCCCGAGCGACTGATCCTGTCGAGCGACTGCGGCTTCGGCCGCCAGGGTATGAGCCGGCTCCACGCGCTCTACAAGATGGTCTCGCTGGTCCGCGGCGCCAACATCATCCGGCACGAACTCGGGCTGCCCGAAGCCGAGGTACTAGTCGCGAATCCGAAGTTCGCGCTGATCGACTGAGATGAGCGGCAAAGAAAAAGCCCGGTCGGTTACCCGACCGGGCTTTCGCTAATTGGCAGCAATGGCGACTAGTTCATCCACGGGCCTTTCGAGATGAACTTGCCGGTCGCGATATCGGCCGGCCACACGATCTCGTTGATGCCGTTCTGGATCTGCGCCCAGCCCGCCGGCAAGATCTCGTTGTAGCCATCCTTGAACTTGGCCGGACCGAGAATGGTGTCAAAGGTGTCGGTACCGAGCACCTGGCGAAGCTTGGCACGGTCGATGCCGGCCTTGGCCACCGCCTGCTCGAGTACCTCGGCCGAGGCGTAGCCGACGGTGGTGTCGACGACATCGGGCGCCTTCTTGTACTTGGCGACGTGGGCGTCGAAAAAGCCCTTGGCGCGCGGCCACTTCGCGTTCTTGTGGCTGTACATGCCGAGCGAGACGATGCCTTCCGCGTTCTTACCGAACTTCTCGACGAAGAACGGATGCGACGGGCCCAAGACGACGAGGTGGAACCCGGAACTCGCACTCAAACTCTGCTCGCGCGCCGCGGTCATATAGAGAACCGAGTCGCCGGGATAGGTCAACGCCACGATCGCCTCGGCGTTAGCACGCTTCATGCCCGCCACGATCGAAGTCATGTCTTTGACGTCCGGCGGATACTCCTGGTCGAACGCGACTTTGATGTTGCGCTTGGCGAGCTCGGGCAGCAGGAACTTCTTCGCTTCGAGCGAGAAGGTAAGCTGCAACGCGATCATCGAGATCGATTTGACTTTCTGGTCAGCGAGGAAATTCGCGAGCGACACCGCCATTTGATCCGGCAGCGGGTAAACGAAGAAGATGTTCTTGGCCTTGAGGTCGCGGACCTGAGCCGAGATCGAAGTATTGCCGACCACCGGGAAGCCGTGTTTCTCGAGAACCGGCACGATCGCGATGTGGATGTAGGTCGCGCACGGCGCGAGCAGCAGGTCGACCTTGTCGTCGGAAATAAGCTTCTCGTAGATCTGTACCGCCTTGGCGGCGTCGGAGGCGTCGTCATACTCGACGAACTCGATCATCCGCTTGCCCTGGGCGCCGATCTGAAGGCCGCCCTTGGCGTTCACTTGGTCGCGCCAAAGCTCATAGGCCTCTTTCTGGACCGGACACGCCGCGGCCAGCAGGCCGGTCTTGCCGACCGAATAGCCGATCCGCACTTTTTGTTGGGCATCGGCCGCAGTCGAAAACGCGGCGATAGCCAAAATCGCAGCCGCGGTAGCGAGTACGCGCTTCATCATCGGGAGTCCTCCCCTAATGTTAGGATTCGAACCGAAGCCCCGGCCTTCGCAGCTCCCAGGCGGCTCGGCGTCCACATAGTCGCGCACTCCTATCGCTAACGCGAATCCAAAAGAAAACCGGCTGGCCTTGCAGCCAGCCGGTCGGAACGAACGAGAATAACGAAGCTAGACGGCGATTACTGCCATGCCGGCTTCTTGATGTACTTGGCGGTCGCGATTTCCGGCGGCCACACGATCTGGTTGACGCCGTTCTGGAACTGGAGAATGCCGGGGCTGGTGGTCGCGTTGTTGTTGTTGGTAAACTTGACCGGCCCCATGATCGTGTCGAAGGTATCGCTCGCGATCGCGTTGCGGATCCCTTCCTTGTCGAGCCCTGCCTTGGCCACCGCCGCCTCGAGAATCTGGCAGCTGACATAGGCGATCACGCTATCGAGATAGTCCGGCGGCTCTTTCCAGCGGGCTTGGTAGGCGTCGCTGAAAGCCTTGGCGCCGTTGAACTTGGCGTTCGGGCTCCAGTGGCCAACCGAGAGCATGCCTTCGAGGTTCTTGCCGTACTTGGGCGCGAAGAACGGGATCGACGGACCGATCAGCAGGAACTGCATCGGTGAGTCGATCTTGAGCTCGCGGCCTTTATCCATGTACATGACCGAGTCGCCGGGATAGCTGAACCCCAGCACCGCGTCGGGCTTGGCTTGCTTGATCGCGTTCACGATCGAGGTCATGTCCTTCAGGTCCGGCGGATACTCCTGGTCGACCAGGACCTTGATGCCGGCTTCCTTCATCAACGGCCCCGAGAACTTCTTCATCTCGAGGTTGAAGGTGAGCTGGAGCGTGAACATTGCCGCCGACGTGATCTTCTCCGATTTCAAGAAGTCGACCAGCGTCTTCGAGTAAGCGTCCGGCAGCAACTCGGTGAAGTACATGTACCGCGCCTTGAGGTCGCGGACGAGCACCGAGGAGGCCGTGTTGCCGACGAGCGGGAACTTGTGCTTTTCGATCACGTTGGTGATGGCGACGTGCAGATAGGTCGCGTACGGCGCCAGCAGCAGGTCGACCTTGTCGTCGGTGATGAGCTTTTCGTAGATCTGCGGAATTTTGCCCTGATCCGACTGATCGTCGTAGGAGATGAACTTTCCGATCTTGCGCTTTTCCTTGCCGCCGATGTTCAGGCCGCCCTTGGCGTTCACCTGCTCCTGCCAAAGGATGTAGGCTTGCTCTTGGACCGCGACCGCGGCGCCCAACAGGCCGGTACGGCCGATCGAATAGCCAACTTTTACGTCCTGCTGCGCGAGCGCATCGGCGGCGAATCCGGCGATGGCGCCGGCCGCTACCGCGACCGCAGCTAGTCTTTTCAGCATTGTGGCCTCCCTGATTGGATCAAAAAACGGGCGTAGTACGAACCCTCTCGAGGTGTCCGTTATTCCCCCGCCGTGGAGGCGGTACTGTCGCCCAACTGTCTTGGAATCTCAAGATCATCGGCGGCGCCGGCGGGACTGTCCGACTGCATGGTCGGTGCTAAGGTCCGGCCCCAATGTCCTTCCCGCTCCTCGGTTCCGGTTCCGTTCGCACGGCTTCCGCCGCGCTGGCAATCGCGATCGCTTGTTTCTCGCTGACCCCGACGTTCGTGCGCTTGAGCGAGGTTGGCGCCGCCGCAACCAGCTTTTGGCGGTTGATGCTGGCGCTGCCTTTTTTCTATGGCTGGATTGCCCTCGAACGCAGCCGCGGCCGCCGCGCGTCGGTGGCCGGGCGCGATGCGGTCCGGCTGGCGCTGAGCGGGAGCGTGCTCGGGCTCAATCTGGTGAGCTGGCAGGCGGCGATCCTCACAACCTCGATCGCGAACTCAGCCGTACTCGGCAATTTTCATCCGATCGTCGTCGCGGCGGGCGCTGCGCTATTCTTCGGCGAGCCGATTCGCCGCAGCTATGTCGTCGGCCTCGCCCTTTCGTTCGTCGGTGTCTGGTTCCTGACCCAAGCCGGGGAACGCAGCGTCGGCGGATTCGCGCGGGGCGATATCCTCGCGATCCTGGCCGGGGCGAGTTACGGGGTGTGGGTGCTGTGTCTCAAAGGCCTCGGACGATCGCATTCGATCGCCGAGGTCATGGCCTGGAATCTATCGGTCGCCGCCGTGATCGGACTCGGTTTCGCGGTCGTTCTGGATGAATCGTTGTTGCCGGCGACCGTATGGGGCTGGCTCAACCTGGTCACGTTCGCGGTCCTGATCAACGTGATCGGCTGGTCGCTCCTCAACTTCACGATGCGCGTCCTGCCGGCTTCGACCAACGGTATTGCGCTGCTGGCGGTGCCGGTGCTCGCCACGAGCTGGGGCTGGGTCGTGTTCGCCGAGACCGTGGCGCCGTGGCAGGCAGCAGGCGCTGCCTGCATCCTCGGCGGCATCCTGGTCGCGCAATCCGGTCAGTGGCGGCGGTCGTGACCGACGCCGATCTGGCAGCGCAGCGCGAGCGAACCGCCCTCGCGGCGCTGTTCTTTGCCTGCTCCCTATTCTCGTTCACGGCCGTGTTCGTGCGCCTGTCCGAGGTCGGTCCGGCCGCGACCGGTTTCTGGCGCTATACGTTCACGGTTCCCTTCATGATCGTCTGGATCGCGATCCTGGTCCGGCGCCGGCCGACGCGGGTGTTGCCGACCCGGCGCGAGGCGGCGTCGTTGTTCGTGGCCGCGCTGATGCTCGCCACGAACGTCGTCACTTGGCAGGCCGCGATCATCGAGACCTCGATCGCAAATGCCGTGCTGCTCGCGAACCTCCACCCGATCATGGTCGCGATTGGGGCCTACTACTTGTTCGGCGAGCGGATGTCGTGGCCGTTCTGGGTCGGGCTGGTCTTCGCCCTGGTGGGGACCGCGCTCTTGATTCGCGGTGGGGCAGGGCCATGGACGGCGGTGAAACGCGGCGACCTCTTGGCCCTCATCGGTGCCGTGAGTTTCGGCGTCTGGGTTCTGCTCGCCAAGGCCCAGCGCGGGTCGCTTTCGACCCCGGTGACGATGGCTTGGAACATGGGGCTGGGGGCACCGATGCTCTTGATCTACACCGTGGCCGTGGGCGAGCCGATCATGGCGCGGACCGCGTTCGGCTGGGGGCTCCTCTTTGCCTTCGCCGTCACGATCAACGTGATCGGTCTTTCGATCTTCACCTACACCGCGGGCCGCCTGTCGGCCTCGATCAATGCCGCCGCACTTCTCATTATCCCGGTGCTCTCGACGACGTACGGCTGGATTCTGTTCGACGAACGCGTCTCGCTCACCCAGGGCGTTGCCGCCGCCCTGGTCCTGGCGGGCTTGTTCTTGACCCAGCGCGGCCAACGCGGCCGGTAGGCGGCCGGCGGCTGACACGATAGGCTCGTCGCTTCCTGGGGGAGAAAAACCCGTGATCATCGACGTACACGCCCACGTTCTCGACGATGCTTATCTCGCCGAGCTGGCCAAAGCCGGGACCTTCGGCTTCGAGCGCCAAGCGGACGGCACCTACTCGGTACCGGGCTACGGCCCGTTCGACCCGCCGATCTACCGGCACGAGGAACGCTTGCAGGATTTGGCTCGTCGCGGGGTCGACGTTCAATTGGTCTCGCCGGTGCCGACCTTCCTGGCGTGGCCGGGCGGCGCCTCCGACGTCGCGTGGTCGCGGCGGCTCAACCAGTCGACCGCCGCCTGCGTCGCGCGCTCGGGCGGGCGCTTCAAAGGGCTCGCCACCGTCCCGTTCGGCGAACCCGAGCGCGCCGCTTACGAACTCGAGCGCGCGGTCGGCGAGCACGGCTTCGTCGGCGCCGAATTCCCGACCTATGCCGGCGACCGTCCGCTCGACCACCCGAGCCTGGACGCCATATTCACCGCCTGCGAACGGCTCGGCCTCATCGTCTTTATGCATCCGACCAGCGCCGAGACGATGGAGCGGTGGGAGAAGTTCCTGCTGACGACAGTGCTATTCTGGCCGCACGAGACGACACGCGCCGTAACGCGGCTCATCTATAGCGGCGTGCTCGAACGCCATCCCAACTTTCACCTCGCGCTCGCCCACGGCGGCGGCAACCTGGCCTTCATGCAGGGCCGCATCGACTTGGGCTACACCGCGCCCAAGTACGAGTACAACGCCGACGCGCACGAGCACATTCGTCGGCCGCCCTCGACCTACTACAAGCAGCTCTTCTTCGACACCGCGGTCGGGTTTCCGAAGGCGCTTCGCTTCCTGATCGATCTGGTCGGTGCCGATCGGGTCGTTTACGGCTCCGACGACCCGTTCGAGATCGCCGACCCGAAGGGCGAGATGGCGGTGCCGACCGTCAAAGCGCTCGGCAAGGAGGTCGCAGACAAAGTGCTCGGCGGCAATCTCGCCAAGATCCTGGCCGCACAGAAGCGCTAGACCGGTTTCTCGCCCCCTGCCGGGCAGGGGGAGGGAACGAGCGGAACGGGGTGCTACTGCTTGCTACCGCCGAATAGGCCGCGGATGCCGCGGCCGACGCTCTCGGCGGCGCCTTTGACGGCGTCCGTAGCTTTGTCCGTCGGGCTTTGCGGCGGCTTTTGCCCACCCTCGGCGCCGGCCGACGCGCCGCTTCCCTTGGCCTCGCCCTGCGCGAGTTTCAGACACTGATTGTCGTTGCCGCCGACCTCGCCAAGGCCGAGGAGCGCCGCCGGCGGGAACGCGAAAGCGCCGATCAGGCCGCCGATCTTGCGCGCGGCCGCGAGCTCATCGGGCCCGATCGACGGGGCGGCAAAGGTGCCCTTG
>CAMDOQ010000113.1 GCA_945903685.1 Rhizobium sp. Q54 | reverse complement strand
GCGCGACGTTGTCAGGACCTGCGTGATCGAAGAACTCACCCAGGTGATGGGCCTGCCCAACGACAGCGAGTCAGTCAACCCATCGATCTTCAACGACCGCAGCCCCTACGTCGACCTCACCGAGCACGACAAATTTCTGCTCAAAATCCTCTACGATCCGCGCATGAAAGCCGGGACTCCACGTGCGGAAGCCGCGAAAATCGCCACAACGGTCATGCATGAGCTACGGCCGGGTCGATAGACCTCCCTATTCTCAGGCGTCCGTCTCGCCTGAGTGGAACG
Organism: Rhizobium sp. Q54; assembly: GCA_945903685.1. GTDB lineage: Bacteria > Pseudomonadota > Alphaproteobacteria > SHVV01 > SHVV01 > SHVV01. The sequence goes on along the minus strand of CAMDOQ010000113.1, from coordinate 7,238 downwards.
ATTTCCGGTACATGAGTCAGGATTTTTCCAAAAATAACGTTTATATTCAAGGATTCGATAGAGAAGTTCACTTGTGATCATAACCAACCAAACGACTGTTTCATATTGAGGCTGATTATTACAATAACAAGCAATAATATAACAAAAAGAGTCCAACTTTTTCCAAGCTCAGCGTTCCGTCGAGTCACCTTTTTTAACGCGATAACGCCCACGCACCCAACGGCCTACGGTGACTCCGAAGATTGACGTCGCGACTCTTGCTCGGGGACATCGCGACTCTGTAAGCTGACTAGTCGACAACGTGCGAGCGCTTACGGGCACGGAACAGGCCGTGCGTGACGCGTGACCTGGCGAACGTCTTAACGAGCTCTCAACACCAAGTTGTTATCTTACCGTCCCCTACACAACCGTGACTACTGATACGATCCCCACCCAGCGTCCCGACCGGGCGCCGTAACCCGAAAGAGGAGCACTCGCGCATGGCTTTGCGTACAGTTTTCACGATGTCGCTCGCGGCTGCCGCCGCCCTCGTCATCGCAGCGGCATCGGTTCTCGCCGGCACCGACAACGTCGCCTTTCCGTCGAACTACAAGACGGCTTTCACTTTCTACGGCACGGTCGATCGCGCCGACAACAAGACGGTGCGCGATCTCTACGTCAACAAAGCGGCGTTCGACGCGATCAAGGCCGGTCGCCCCGCGCCGAGCGGCGCCGTGTTCACGATGGAAGTCTACCGCGCCAAGCTCGATGCAGCGTAGAACCCGGAGAAGGACGCGCAAGGGCGCCTGATCAAGGACGGCGCGCCGGGGGTATTCGTGATGGAAAAGCGGACCGGTTGGGGCGGCGAGTACGCGGCCGACATCCGCAACGGCGAATGGGAGTACGCGCGTTTCCTCGCCGACGGCAAGCGCTTCGAGAATCCCGACATGAAGGCGTGCTTCGAGTGCCACAAACGGCTCGAGGGCGTCGATTTCCTGTTCTCGACCGATCGCGTCAAGGCCAAGCAGTAGCCGATCGCATCGACCCGGCCAGGCGTTGCCGCTACAGCAGCGCCTGGCCGTCATCGACCGGGATCACCGTTCCCGTCACATAATCGCTTGCGCTCGAAGCCAGGAGCAGCAGTGTCCCGTCCAGGTCCGACGGTTGACCCAAACGGCGGCGCGGCATCGCCTGCACGGTCTTGCGCCCGGCTTCGGTCTTAAAGAAGTCGCTGTTCATTTCGGTTTCGATGTACCCGGGTGCGATCGCGTTCACGCGAATCGCGTAGCGCGCCCATTCCAGCGCCATCGCTTTGGTCATCTGCACCAGCGCAGCCTTGGCCATGGCGTAGACCGCAAGTTGCGGCAACACCTTGAACGCGGCCATCGAAGCGATGTTGACGATCCTGCCGCCGCGCCCGTGTTGGATCATCCGTCGCCCGACCGCCTGCGCCGTCAACCACGCCCCCTTGACGTTGGTGTCCATCACGAAGGCGTAGTCCTCGGGCGAGGTATCGGTGATCCATTTGGGCCGCGCAACGCCGGCGTTATTGATCAGGATCGCGAGCGCGCCGAGCTCGGTCTCGGCGGCATCGACCGCGGCGGCGATGCTGGCCGGGTCGGTCACATCGAGCTTGAGCGCGAGCGCGCGCCCGCCGAAGTCCGCGATCTCGCGCTCGAGCGCGTTCAACCGGTCGGTGCGGCGCGCCGCGATCGCGACCTTGGCGCCGGCGCGCGCGAGCGTGACGGCAAATCGATGCCCGAGCCCACTCGAGGCGCCGGTGACCAACGCGGTTTCGCCCTGTAGTCCGAACATCGCCACCCTCCGGCCGAATCGAGTGCCAGGCACTCTAGGTTCGCGCCGTACCGGCGGCAAGGCGAGCCCGTACGTGGCGTGGGAGTTCCCGGATTCTGCGGGTTTTGCCTTAGGAGGGGCGTAAAAATTTGCTAGGCTCCCCCGCCCTTTCATTGAATTGTCACCGATGACCCTGACCGCGCGCGTTCTGGTGTTCGACAGCGACCCCGACCAGCGCTTGCGCATCGTCGGCAAGCTTGGCGACCGCGGCTACGACAACCTGATCGCGCGCTCGGTCGACGAGGCGCTCGACCTCGCCAAGAACAATCCGCTCGACATCGTGATTGTGAGCGCGAGCGTGCCCGATGAAGAGCGCGGACGGCTGAATGCGGCGCTCAAGGAACTGTGGGCGACCCGGCACCTACCGGTGATCGTGGTCGGCGGCGAGGGCGGTACGCAGCCGCTCGACGACCGCGCCGCGGCGATCGCCGAGTTCCTGCCGCGCGAGTTCCACGATCTCGAACTGTTCTCGCACTTGAGCTCGCTGGTGCGGCTCAAGACCATGCAGACCGAGCTCGAGCGCCGGCTCGCCACCACCGCCGAGTTCGGCGTCCGCACGCCGCGCCCGGTTCGCCCGCCCAAAAGCGTCAAAGGCGGCCGCGCGCTCGTCGTCGCCTGCCACGGTCCGTTGAAGAAGCGGATCGACAGTGCGCTCCGCGGGCCCCTCAAGGTCGCCCACGCCCGCGACTATGCCGCCGGGCTCGCCGCCCTCGGGCGCGCGGCAGTCGATCTCGTGTTCGTCGGCGGCAGCGAGGATGGCAAGGCGGCGCTCGATTTCTGTACCGCGATGCGCGGCCAATCGCAGCACTTCACCGTCCCGCTGGTGCTGATCGCCGATGCGCGCACCTTCCGGGATCCGGTTGCGCCTTATGTGAGCGGCGCCAACGACATCGTACCGACCACGCTCGGGATCAAGGACCTCCGCACCCGCGCGGTCGCGCTGGTCAAGCAGAAGCGCTACCGCGAGGCGATGCGTACGCTCTACCGTCAGCTTGGCGAGGACGTGACCACCGATCGCCTAACCGGACTTTACAGCCACGGCTTCCTGCACGCCCACCTCGCGCGCCAGATCGAGGACGCCCACAGCTGGAACAAGAACCTTTCGGTCGGCTACCTCGATGTCGACGACTTAGCGGCGATCAACCTCGATTACGGCTACGTCGCCGGCGATCTCCTGCTGCGCGAGATCGGCCATCTGATGGCGAACCTTGTGCGCGGCGAAGACTTGGTCGCTCGTGTCGGCAACGACGAGTTCTGCGTGATCGAACCCGATACCGCGCCCGAAGTTGCCGAATTCGCGCTCCAGCGCATCGCCGGCGTAATCGGCAAGACCAAGTTCAAGCTGCCGGGTATCGAGGGGCCGCTCGCCGTCTCGGTCACGGTCGGCTATACCGCAATCGAACCGGGCGACGACAGCGATTCGCTGATCGCCCGCGCCCGCGAACAATGCGAAGGCAATGCCAAGCGCGCGGCGCCGCGCCCGCTCCGACCATTGCCGCCCAAGGCCGAGGTCGACGACGATGACTGATACGCCACTCCGCATCGACATCGTTTCCGACACGATCTGCCCATGGTGCTTCGTCGGCAAGCGCCGGCTCGAGCGTGCGCTCGCGGCGCGGCCTGACCTTGCGGTCGAGATCGCCTGGCATCCGTTTCAGCTCAATCCCGACATGCCGCGCGAAGGGCTCGACCGGCGGCGTTACCTCGAAGCCAAGTTCGGCGGTGCCGACGGCGCCCGCCAGATCTACGACCGTATCCGCGACGCCGGTACCGGCGAGGGTATCGCCTTCGACTTCGACGCTATCGGAACCACCCCCAACACCGTCGATTCCCACCGCCTGGTCAAGTGGGCGGGCGAAGCCGGGGTTCAGGACGCCGTCGTCGAAGCCTTGTTCCGCGCCTACTTTTTCGAGGGCCGCAACATCGGCGCCGCCGAGGTCTTGGCCGACGTCGCGGCCGCGTGCGGCATGGACCGCGCCGCGATCGCCGAGCGCTTGGCCGGCGGCGACGACCGCGACCATGTCGCGGAGACCGCCCGGCAAATGGCGGCCATGGGGATCACCGGCGTCCCCTGCTACATCGTCGACCGCCGCTATGCGATCTCGGGCGCGCAGGACCCGACGGAGTTCTTGAACCTGTTCGACGAACTCGCGCGCGAGGCCGCCGGCGCGCCGGCTTAACGCCTAACGCTCGCCGAACAGAAACGCGAGCAGGACGAAGCGCCGCCCGGACGTGACTTCGAGGACCTCGTGCAGCAACGAGGAAGAAAATACGATCGCTGCGCCCGAAGCCGGCCGGTAGCGCTGGCCGCTGAACTCGGGATAGACCAGCTCGCCGCCCGCAAACGCTTCGGTGTTGAGGTTGATCGACATTGCGAAGCGCCGATGCGCGACCTGGGGCTCGGTGTTGTCGCGATGCCCGTGGAGTTCGCCGCCGCGCGCGCCTTCGTAGCAGCCGATCCGATAGAACTCGCGCCGCGTCACCGGGAAGTGAAAGGCTTTACGGATCTCGGGAAACAGCCGTTCCCGGAGCCGCCGGTCGATCCAGGCATTGGTCGCGGGGTTCATCACCCAGTGATCGATGCGATCGCCGCGGCCGTATTCGGGAATCCGCATCTTGTAATCGACGTTCCGTTGCTGCTCGCCGTGGCCGGGCTCGAGGAACTCGTTGCCCTCGAGGCGGTAAACGGCGATGAGCCGCTGGCATTCGTCCGGCGACAGCACGCCGGGAACCACGAGCACCGGAGCGTGGGCGGCGTCTTGCGCACCGGGCGCGAATGCCCGTTCCTGCGCCTCGATCGCGCCGGCGGCTCGGGCGAGGAGGGGCGCGAGATCGTGGCTCCCGCCCTGCCCCGCCGCCAGCACGTGACGGTTGGGGGCGATTGCAATGACCGCAACGCCGCTCGCGGCATCCACGCCGTAGCTTCGTCCGACCGCGCCATCGCCATCGATGAGCGTCGGGATGCCGATCTCGCTTTCGCTGGCAACGATCGCGAAGTGCGCCGCGCGGGCGCGGTCGAGTGCTCCCCGATACGGCGCCAGCGCCGGTATCGCCGCCGCTAGACCGGCACCGGTTCCGAACACGAGCAGCGCAAACCGCCCGGCGATCACCGGATCATCGAGATCGACGCTCGCGCCCGCGGCGCTCGGAAGCCGAAACCCCGGCGCGATGTCGCCGGGTTCGATCAGGGCGGCGCGCGCGGGCGCCGACGTCGGCACCGGCGCCACCGCCTACGCCACCACTTGGGCGACCCCGGCCGGCTTGCCGGCGGCCGAGATCGCCGCCAGGCGATCGACCAACTGATAGATCCCCTTTAGCCGCTCGTCGACGTTGTCCCACGCCCGCAGGTAGACCAGGCGGTGGTCGGGCCTGAGTTTCATCGCCCCGCTCTGGCGCGAGATCATGTCGACGAGACCGGCCGGATTGGCAAAGCGGTTGCCGCGAAACGCAATGGTGGCCCCCTTCGGCCCGGCTTCGATCCGCTCGATCGAGGCCTGCAGGCACGCCTGCTTGATGCCGACGATCTTGACCAAATGCTCAACTTCGTCGGGCAGCGGACCGAAACGATCGATCAGCTCGGCGGCGAAGCCCTCGATCTCGGCCCGGCTCGTGAGCCGCGCAAGCCGGCGGTAGAGCCCCATTCGGAGCGTCAGGTCGCCGATATAGCTTTCCGGGATCAACACTGAGGTTCCGATCTGGATCTGCGGCGACCACGCTTCGGCATCGTCGGTCGCAGCCGTCCTGGGCGCGGCCTTGGCGGTCGCGACCGCTTCCTCGAGCATCTGCTGGTAGAGCTCGAGCCCGACTTCGCGAATGTGGCCCGATTGTTCTTCGCCCAAGAGATTGCCGGCGCCGCGCAGGTCGAGATCGTGGCTCGCCAGGCTGAAGCCGGCCCCCAAGCCATCCAACGCTTGCATCACCTCGAGCCGCTTGAGCGCGGCCGCGCCGGGGGCGCGGGTAGCCGGGAGCGTCAAATAGGCGTAGGCGCGGACCTTGGAGCGGCCGACGCGGCCTCGGATCTGATAGAGCTGGGCCAGTCCGAACATGTCGGCGCGGTGGATGATCAGCGTGTTGACGCTCGGGATATCGAGGCCGGATTCGATGATGTTGGTGCAGATCAAGACGTCGAAACCACCGTCGTAAAACGCGTTCATGGTGCCGTCGAGCTCGGTCGGTGGCAGGCGCCCGTGGATGACGCTGAACTTGACCTCGGGCAATTCGCGTTTCAGAAAATCCTCGACCTCCGGCAGGTCGGCGATCCGCGGGGCGACGTAGTAAATTTGGCCGCCGCGGAAGCGCTCGCGCTGGATCGCTTCGCGCACCACCACCGGATCGAACGGCAGGATGTAGGTGCGGATCGCCAGGCGGTCGACCGGCGGCGTCGCGATCAAGGAGAGCTCGCGTACGCCCGAGAGCGCGAGCTGCATCGTGCGCGGGATCGGGGTCGCCGTCAGGGTCAGAACATGGATATTGGCGCGGAACTGCTTCAAGCGCTCCTTGTGTTTGACGCCGAAATGCTGCTCCTCGTCGATCACCACCATGCCGAGATCGCGAAAGGCGATTTGCGCGGCCAAGATCGCATGGGTGCCGATCACGATGTCGATCGAGCCGTCGGCGAGCCCGCGTTTGACGGCCGCTGCATTCTTGGCGTTCACCAGGCGCGACAGATGGGCGACCTTGATCGGCAGGCCATCGAACCGTTGGGTGAAGGTCGCGTAGTGCTGGCGCGCTAGAAGCGTGGTCGGACATACAACCGCCACCTGGCGGCCCGACATTGCGACGACGAACGCGCTCCGGAGCGCGACTTCGGTCTTGCCGAATCCGACATCGCCGCACACCAGGCGATCCATCGGCTTTCCGGCATTGAGATCGGCCAGCACATCGCTGATCGCCTGCCGTTGGTCGTCCGTCTCGTGGTAGGGGAAGCGCGCGCAGAACTCTTCGTAAAGCCCGGTCGGCACCGCGAGCGGCGGGGTCGCGTTGACGGTACGCTGGGCCGCGATCCGGATCAGTTCCTCGGCCATGTCCTTTAGCCGCTTCTTGACCCGGGCCTTGCGTGCCTGCCACGCGGCCCCGCCCAATCGGTCGAGCGAGGCGGCGGCATCTTCCGAGCCATAGCGCGACAGCATCTCGATGTTCTCGACCGGGACGAACAGCCGGTCGCCGCCCTCGTAGTGGATCAGCAGGCAGTCGTGCGGCGCATACATGACCTCGATGGTCTGCAGACCGACGAAACGGCCGACGCCGTGGTCGACGTGGATGACGAGATCGCCGGGCGCCAGATCGGTGACTTCGGCAATGAAATTTTCGGCGCGGCGGGCGCGCTTGGGCGGGCGGCCGATGCGATCGCCCAGGATGTCCTGCTCGGTGAGAACCGCCAAGTCGGCGGTCGCGAAGCCCTTCTC
>CAMDOQ010000112.1 GCA_945903685.1 Rhizobium sp. Q54 | reverse complement strand
GAGTCGGGTGTCTTCTCGGAAGTGGTGCCGTTCGACAAGGCCGAGGCGTGGCTCGAGCGCACACGACCCAAGGCCGTGATCCTCTCGGGCGGTCCGGCCTCGGTCACCAAGGCGTTCACGCCGCGGGCGCCCAAGGGCGTGTTCGACTTAGGCGTGCCGGTGCTTGGCATCTGCTATGGCCAGCAGACCATGTGCGCGCAGTTGGGCGGCCGCGTTTCGCCCTCCGACCACCACGAGTTCGGCCGCGCCGATCTCGATATCATCGCCGACTGCCGCCTGTTCGAGGGTGTGTGGAAGGTCGGCGAAGAGCACCCGGTGTGGATGAGCCACGGCGACCGGGTCGATCGGTTGCCGCCCGGTTTTTCGGTCGCGGCGGTGAGCCCAGGCGCGCCTTACGCGGTCGCGTGCGATGAGGCGCGGCGCTTCTATAGCGTCATGTTCCACCCGGAAGTCGTGCATACGCCCGACGGCGCGAAGCTCCTCGACAACTTCACCCACCGGATCGCCGGGTGCCAGGGCGACTGGACGATGGCGGCGTTCCGGGGCGAGGCGATTCGGAAAATCCGCGCCCAGGTCGGACGCGAGCGCGTGCTGTGCGGGCTCTCGGGCGGGGTCGATTCGACCGTCGCCGCCGTCCTCCTGCACGAGGCGATCGGCAGCCAGCTGGTTGCGGTCTTCGTCGACCATGGGCTGCTGCGCGAAGGCGAGGCCGATGAAGTCGTGACGCTCTTTCGCGACCGCTTCAACGTGCCGCTGGTTCATGCCGATGCGAGCGAATTTTTCCTCACCCGCCTCGCCGGCATCGTCGACCCGGAGCAGAAGCGGAAGATCATCGGAGCGACCTTCATCGACGTGTTCGAGGCCGAGGCCGAGAAGGCGGGGGGCGCCGATTTCCTCGCGCAAGGGACGCTCTACCCGGACGTGATCGAGTCGGTCTCCTTCGCCGGCGGCCCCTCGGTCACGATCAAGTCGCACCACAACGTCGGCGGCTTGCCGGAGCGCATGAAAATGAAGCTGGTCGAACCGCTGCGCGAGCTCTTCAAGGACGAGGTGCGCGCGTTGGGGCGTGAGCTCGGGCTCCCCGACCGGCTGGTCGGGCGCCACCCGTTCCCGGGGCCGGGTTTGGCGATTCGTATTCCCGGCGCGATCGATCGCGACAAGCTCCGCGTGCTGCGCAAGGCCGACGCGATCTATCTCGACGAAATCCGCAAGGCCGGACTCTACGATCAGATCTGGCAGGCGTTCGCGGTGCTCCTGCCGGTCCGCTCGGTCGGCGTCATGGGCGATGCCCGCACCTACGACCACGTGCTCGCGCTCCGGGCCGTCACCTCGACCGACGGCATGACCGCCGACTACTACCCCTTCGATCACGCGTTCCTCGGCCGCGTCGCCGCCCGTATCGTCAACGAGGTGCGCGGCGTCAACCGCGTCGTCTACGACGTCACCTCGAAGCCGCCCGGCACGATCGAGTGGGAGTAGGGGGTATTCTCGATCATAATAACGCGTGACGTTAATAACGTAATTCGTTATTATGCGGGGTCGTGCCAATCAAGTCGTTCAAGGATGCCGATACGGAAGCACTGTTCCGGCTAACGCGAATTCGCCGTTTCGTGAACATCGAACGGCCAGCGCTGCGGAAGCTGAAGCAACTCGATCTTGCGCGGCGCCTCGACGATCTTCGCGCGCCGCCCGGGAATAGACTCGAACCTCTCAGGGGCAACCGCAGCGGCTCATGGAGCATTCGGGTCAACGATCAGTTTCGCATTTGTTTCCGTTGGTCGGGGAGCGATGCGGAAGATGTTGAAATTGTCGACTACCACGGACGGTGACGAGAATGGGTAAGAAGCTAAAACCGGTCTCGCCGGGCGAGATGCTGGCGGAGGAATTTCTAGGGCCGCTCGGCCTCAGCAACTATCGGTTGGCCAAGGAAATCGGCGTTCCGGCGCAGCGAATCGGCGACATTCGTGCGGGCAAGCGCTCGGTCACGGCCGATACCGATCTGCGGCTTTGCCGCTTCTTCGGGCTCTCGGACGGTTGGTGGCTTCGCCTCCAAGCCGACTACGACACCGAAAGCGCGCGCGCGTCGTTGGCGCCGGCGCTGGCGAAGATCACGCCGTGGCGGGGACGGCGGTCGTCGAAAACAATAGACCGGCCGGCGCGCGACTAGGCGGTGACGACCGATAGACAGGGGCTCGCCCGGTCACGGCGGATACCAGCGTTGCAGTCATGTCTGACATCGCGGGTGATTTTCGCGCCGGGCGCCGGGACGAAAGCATCAACGCGGTCGTCCGCACCGGTCACTGGGTGCCCCGCAGCGGATTGACGATCCGGACGTCGTGGAAATCCTTTTCGTTGTCGGTGACCAAGGTGCATCCGTGAGCCTCGGCGACAGCCGCAATGATGGCATCGAGCGCGCTTCGGGGACGGCCCCGCGTCTTCCCGTCCGCCATCAGTCGCGCCCAGACCAAGGCGGCAGTTTCGTCGAACGGGAGCACCCGGCCGGCGAACAGCGCTTGCGGTCCCTCCGGCCCCGAGAACCAGGCTTCAAGCTGATCGCGCCGTTTGCCGGCGGGTTTGTCGAGCACGCCACGGCGAATTTCGGCGACTGTCAGCGAGGCAATGAACAGAGTCTCGTCCTCCTGCGCGCTCATCCACACGAGGAGCGACTCCGACGGGGCCGGCTTCGCGATGTTGCTGATGATGTTGGTGTCGAGCAGGTAGCGCATCAGATCTCGACCTTACGTCCCTCCTCGTGCGGACGGGTCAGATCGAGGTGGGCGCCCACCAAGGGCGAGCGTCGGAGCGCAGCCAAGATGCCGCCCTTTTTGGGCGGCTCGCCGGTGATGGTCTGGCGGACAATCGCGCGGAGGCGCGAGGCGTCCGGGCCATCCTCGGCCAGGCGACGGGCTAACGACCGGATGAGGTCGCGATCGGCATCGCGACCAAGCACCTCGAAGCGCGCCAGACCCCGATCGCTGAGGCGAGACCGATAATTTTGAATGGCACGTTTTTGCGAACTGCCCATGGGACTTCCCGGTATTTCCAGTAATATAGCCAGATAGTCTAACTTCAACAAGTGTAACGACGCAGGGAGGCAAAGTGCCCAAGCGCGAGCTCATAACGATCTACGGCATCAAGAACTGCGACACCATGAAGAAGGCGCGGGCGTGGCTCGACGGCCGCGGCGTTTCTTATTCCTTTCACGACTACAAGAGCGCCGGCATCGACCGCGCCCGGCTCGAGCGCTGGACGAAAACGGTCGGGTGGGAGGCGCTCTTGAACCGCGCCGGGACGACGTTTCGGGCGCTGCCCGAACCGAAGAAGACCGGGCTCGACGCTGGCCGGGCGATCGCGTTGATGCTGGCGCAACCGACGATGATCAAACGCCCCGTGCTCACGATCGGCGACCGCGTGCTGGTCGGGTTCAAGCCCGAGCAGTATGCAGCCGCCCTGGACTAGGTGGGGGGATCGAAGGGCTGGCTGATCGCGCAAAACGCCGGCAGCGCTTCGAGCGCGGCGGCGTGGGTGGCGAGAGCGGGGAAGGCAGCCATCGCGATCAGGCCCGGGTGCGCTTCGGCGATGAACCGGAGCGCCGCGGCGATGGCGATATCGGCGTGACCGATGCGGGCGCCGAACCAATAGGGGCCCGGCCGCCGGGCGCGCTCGGCCTCGAGCAATGCAAGCGCACCCGCGATCTGGGTGCGGCAGCGCTCGACCCAGAGCGCGGACGCTTCTTGATGAAGGCGCTGCTCGTAGAGGAGGCTCACCGCTTTGTCGGCGAGCCCGGTCGCGAGAGCCGCGACCCGGAGCGCCTGATGGCGCGCAGGCTCGGTCGTCGGAAAGAGCGCACGCTCCGGCCCGACCCGCCCGTCGAGGTAATCGAGGATCGCGTGGCTTTCGACCAGCGCCTGGCCGTCATCGAGCACAAGCGTCGGTACGCGCACCAGCGGATTGTAGGCGCGGATCTTTTCGGCATCGCCGAATACCGACCACGGCCGGTGCTCGAACGGCAGCGGATAGAGCGTCAGCGCGATACCCACGCGTCGGACGTAAGGGGAGTCGTACTGGCCGATGAGAATCATGGAACCTCTCGTCTATGTAACCTGCGTCGGCCCGACGGGCCCGCAATACCTCTCGTTTTCGACCTGCCGCGATAGTTTCGGTGCTGTACTAGCATTAGCTGCATTCGCACCACGTTCAACATCGCCGACCAATCTCGATCGCAAGCAGCCCGAACCTGCCTTGTTCGGCCGCGGCGTAGTGCCCGGAGACGGGGGTTGGCTGAGGTCATTCGTATCTAGAGGAAACCGATCTAAATAACTTGAGAGAACGTATCTCAAACAGATACGAGCGCGATCGGCCGAGTGTTCCTCGCCATGCCGCAAGAAGGTTTTCATGACACGGGTATTGATTATCGGCGCGAGCAAGGGAATTGGGCTGGAGACGACGCGCCAGGCTTTGGAGGCCGGTCATCACGTTCGCGCCCTGGCTCGATCCGCTACCGGAATGGCGCGCTCAGATCCGAACCTCGAGAAGGTTCGCGGAGATGCGTTGAAAACCAAGGATGTGGAAGCCGCCCTGATCGGGGTGGACGTCGTGATACAGACCCTCGGCGTGGGACTGGGCGACTTGTTCCGACCCGTACACCTCTTCTCAGACGCGACCCGGACGCTGATCGCGGCGATGAGGGCCAAAGGCGTCAAACGTCTGATCTGTGTGACTGGTTTTGGAGCCGGCGATAGCCGCGCGAGTATCAGCTGCCTGCAGCGCTTGCCGTTCCAGATCGTCTTTGGCCGCGCGTATGAGGACAAAAGCTTGCAGGAGCGCCTGATCAAGGAAAGCGGGCTCGATTGGACGATCGTGCGGCCCGGAGTTCTGATCAGTGGGCCGCGGACAGGCCGCTACAAGATTCTTTCCGAGGCCTCTCAGTGGCGCAACGGGATCATCGCACGGTCGGACGTTGCAGAATTCCTTGTTCGACAGATCGAGGATCAGACTTACGTTCGTCAAACTCCCGTGCTGGTCAACTGACGGTTCGATATTCAGGAGATACGCATGGAGTCAGAGGTTCCGAAATCAACCGTGTTTTTTGATGGCTCCTGTCCCCTTTGTCGGGCGGAGATCGGATATTATCGCCGCCAAGATCAAGCCGGCGCCCTTTGCTTTGTTGATATCTCTGATCCCGGCACCGTAACCCCGGAAGGAATTACCCAGCGGCGAGCGATGGAACGTTTCCATGTCCGCGCGAGCGATGGGAGTGTTCTCTCCGGAGCGGCGGCGTTCGTCGAGGTTTGGACTCGATTACCCAAGTGGCGCTGGGCGGCGAGAGCCGCATCGCTGCCGGGTGCGCTGGCTGCCCTGGAGTTGGGCTATCGAATGTTTCTTCCGGTCCGGCCGATCATCGCGCGGGTCTTTGGACGGGTTCTGAAGCTTCAGTCGGTTTTCGACGGAACAAGACCTCGGTGACTGAGCAATTCCAACCCGAAGCCGCAACCGTCGCCGGGTTTGACCTTGGGTCGTTTGCTGAGGTCGGGGTAGCGGTCATCTTCGGCGCGGGCGGCGGAATCGGAGGGGCATTGGTCGAGGCCATTCGAGCCGCCAAACGTTTCGAGCATGTCGTTGCGTTCAGTCGCAGCACTGCGCCATCGATCGACCTTCTGGACGAGGCCAGCCTCGAACGCGCCGCGGCGTTTGCCGCCGATCAGGGTGAGCTTCGTCTCGTGATCGATGCCACGGGGTTTTTGCACGATGATCGCCAAGGGCCGGAGAAGAGCTGGCGGCAACTCGATGCGGTCAACCTTGCTCGATCCTTTGCGCTGAACGCGATCGGACCGGCGCTGATCATGAAGCATGTGCTGCCGCGGTTGCCGCGGTCGGGCAAAGCCGTCTTCGCGACGCTGTCGGCAAGGGTCGGAAGCATCGGCGACAATCGGCTGGGCGGCTGGTATTCCTACCGGGCTTCCAAAGCCGCTCTCAATCAACTGGTCCGGACAGCGGCTGTTGAATTGACCCGTCGATCTCCCGACGCACTTTGCATCGCCTTGCATCCCGGCACGGTCGCCACGGCTCTATCCGCTCCGTTCGCGGCGGCTGGGTTGGAGGTTCATTCTCCCGCGGCGGCAGCCCGACATCTTCTCGGCGTCGTCGATCAACTCACGGCGGACGCCAACGGCGGGTTCTTCGACTGGCGCGGCCAGCCAGTGCCTTGGTGATCGGAGCGCTGCCGCGCAGCTACACCCCGACCCGCGTCGGGGCCAGGATGGTCTAGGCTTCAGGTTGAGGCGGACCCGGAGTGGGTCACCGCAACGCTCAAAGGTGCGTAATCGAACTCTCAAATCAAGGAGGAAGCAATGACGATCGAACTCTATTGGGGTAGCGGCAGTCCGTTCGGGTGGCGTGCGTTGTTGGCGCTCGAGTGGAAGAAAATCCCCTACCAATCGAAACTCATCGACTTCTCGAAGGGCGAGCACAAAGCGCCGGCATTTCTCGCCCTCAATCCGCGCGGCAAGGTGCCGGTCTTGAAGGACGGCGATTTCGTGCTCTATGAAACGCTCGCGATCATGACCTATCTCGAGCGCAAGCAGCCCGAACCCGTATTGTTCGGCCGCGGTCCCGCCGAAGCGGCGGCGATCATGCGGGCGATCTCCGAATGCACCTGCTATTTTGAGCAGCCCGCGTTCCAGGTGATCGCTCCGATCTTTTTCGGCGGGGTCGACGATAAGGCGGCGGTGATGAAAACCGCGGCTGCCACGTTGCACGAAGAGCTCGGCCGTCTCGAAACGACACTGGCCAAGTCGAATTGGCTGGTCGGCGACGAACCCTCGGCCGCCGACGTCTGGTGGTACCCGGAGATCATGCTGTTGGAGCGGGCCGGGGCCAAAGACGTCGCCGCGCCGCTCGACTTGGGATTGGCGTCGATCGCCAAGCGCTATCCGGCGATCGGCCGATGGCAGAAGCGGGTCGAAGCCGAGCCCGGCTACCAGCGCACCTACCCGCCGCATTGGAAGCAGGCGGCCTGATTCGACGCTGCGCTTGCGGCCGGCGGGATTCGCGGTCCTGCCGGCCGAGCGCCCGGGCGCGGCGCGCTTAACGATCGCTTAAGCGTCTGGGCGCGAGAATCGGAAGTCGCCATGAAACATTCGCACCCGCTTCGCTGGCTCGCGTTTTTGGTCTGCTTTTGGCCGATTCCGACCGTGGCGCAGACGCCGCAGCCCCGCACGGTCGAAGAGATCAAGATCCGCCAGGTCGCCAACCAGGACGACACGACGGTAACCCGTTACTTGGGCCAGCCGGCGAAGTGCGAGCGCCAGGGCGCGCGGGTCAAGTGTCTCTACAAGGGTGGCGCCGTCGAGGTCGTGTTCCGCGACGCCAAGGCGGACTGGGTCACGGTCTATCCGGCCAACCTCCGTTTTGCGCTCTCGGCGATCGAACCCTACGGGCTGCCGAAGGATCGCAAGCCGACCGAAGCCGGCCCGCGCCAGATCCGTTGGGCCAACATCGATGGGTTCGTGTCGGTTGCGGTGCAAGCGCTGCCGGGCGGAACCGTCGACTATGTCCGCGCCCAGGTGAAGACGCCCTAAGCGCTGCCGCCGTTCA
>CAMDOQ010000111.1 GCA_945903685.1 Rhizobium sp. Q54 | reverse complement strand
CAATGGCGCGAACTGTTTCCGAGCTTCAGCGTCGAGGAAACGCTGATGGCCGGTGCCAACGGCGCCGGCGGTCGGACGCCGCGGCCGCTCGCCGAAATCTACGACCTGTTCCCGGTCCTGAAAGAGCGGCGCACCCAGGCGGCCGGATCGCTCTCGGGCGGCGAGCAGCAGATGCTCGCGATCGGGCGCGCGCTGGTGACGGCGCCGAGCGTGCTGTTGCTCGACGAGCCTTCGGCCGGCTTGGCGGTCGGCATCGTCAAGGTACTGGTCGAAATTTTGGCGAAGATTCGTGCGTCCGGGGTTTCGATCCTGCTAGTCGAGCAAAAGCTCGACATCGCCCAAGCCGTGACCGAGCGCTGCCTGGTGTTGTCGGTCGGCCAAGTGTCGTGGACCGGGCCGATAACCGAAGCCAGCCACTTGGACGAAATCCGCCGCGCTTATTTTACCTGATCAAAGAAAGCGGCCGGCCGCCCGGTCGGGGCAGCGGGGGGACACCGACAGAACGGCCGGCCGTGCCGCCACTAAACCGGCGGCGAGAACGGTGTCTCGGCTGTTACGTTCGGACGAGGACGCCGGATGCGCCGCTCGGATCAACTAGCGGTGAGCCAACGCCAGTAACGGTCCGCTGCAAACGACCGGCCCGGTCGGGAGCCCGGTCGGCGACCCGCCCGCCGGCTCGAGGCTGACCGCGAGCGCAGCGTCGGCCGCGAGCCCCTGCCAACGGTCGGTCGCGACCTTGCGCTCGACCGCGGCGGTCGCCGAAATCAGCCCGAGCGATCGCGGCGGAGCGCCCGCGCCGGGGAGAAGCCAGAGTTCGAGCGCGCCCGCGCCAGGGAACGGAACCAGGGGACGTACAGCGATCGACGCGCGCGCCAGATTGACCGTCACCACCACGGCCTGGCGGCTACCCTCGGCGTTCAGCACCGCGACGTGGGTCGGCGCGGCGGGCGGCGCCAACCCGAGATAGAGCGCGAGCAACACTGCCGCAAGCGCACCGACGACACCAACCGGGCGCCAGAATAGTAGGCTCGACCACCAACCCGCCGTCGCGAGCGACGTCGATGCAGGGTGAACGAGCGCGGCTTCGATCCGGTTCCAGAGGGCGGCCGGCGGGTCGACCGCCGGCGCGGCTTCCGTGAGCGGCGCGAGCAAGCGACCCCAGAACTCGACGCGCGCCGCAAGCCCGGCGTCGGCCGCGAGTGCGCGCGCGAACGCTTCGCGTTCGGCGCCCTCGAGCGTGCCGAGCGCATATTCGGCCGCGAGCTGCTCGCGTTCGTCCTCGTCCCGGATCGTCATCGTCCGCCCTCGGTTTGCTCGAAACACGCCTTGAGCCGCATCAAGCCGCGTCGGATCCAACTCTTCACGGTACCGAGCGGCGCCCCCACCCGCGCCGCCAGTTCGCTGTGGCTCAAGCCCTCATAGAACGCGAGCGTGATCGCGCGTCGCGGTTGCTCGTCGAGTTCGCCGAGGCAACCGGCTAGCCGGCGGGCCTCGTCCGACTGCACGAGCCGGCTGAGCGCATCGGGGGCCGGATCGGGTGCCTCGCGATCGGGCTCGCCGGCCACGCGCGGCTCGCGCCGGAGCCGGTCGATCGCACGGTTCCTGACGATCGTCGCCATCCAACCGAGCCCGCTCCCGCGCTCGGGCCTGAAATCGCCGGCCCGCCGCCAGAACGCGAGAAAAGCCTCCTGCATCACGTCCTCGGCCCAGTCGCGGCGTCGCAGCACCAATAGTGCCAGCCCGAACAGCCGGGGCGCCGTCGCCCGATAGAGCGCCTGGAACGCCCCGCGGTCGCCCAAGGCCGTCCGCGCGATCAACGTTTCGACCGCCAGCTCCGGTGCCGCCATGCCCTGCCTAAATGCCCCGCACGGATACGCCCAAGCCGGCGGTTCGGATGCGGCTGGCCCCCCACGTGGTCACGGCGCCCACACCAGTTCGATCACCGCGGTGCCGGCGTAAGTGGTGGTGCCGCGGTCCTTGTAGGTCGAGCGCATCCGGTGGACGAGGCCCAAGGTCTGACCGGTCGCGACATCGATCAAGGTATGGCCCTCGACCTCGGCCTCGACGTGGAGCGCGGTTCCGGCCTTGACCACCATGTCGGCGTCGATCTCGACCACTACCGCCGCGCGGCCGTTGACGGTGGCGAGACCCTTGGCGGTCGCGGCGTGGTAGTCGCGCACCACGAATTTCGGGCGCTCGGTCGGTGGGAGAAAATCGACGATCGGAAGAAAATTGAGATCCTCGTAAGCCGCCCCGCCCGGCTCGACCGGCCGTAGCGCGTGCCGGGGAAACAGATTGCGCTCGATCGCTTCGATCAGGATCTCCGGCTGATGCTGGCGCGGCAGCTCGGCGAAGGCGGGGCCAAGCGCCGCCACCTCCGCCGGCTCGAGCTTGCCGTCGGCGGTGCCGAAGAACGCGATCCGCGCGATCGCGCCCGCTCCATACTTGCGGCCGTTCACGACGAAATCGCGCCCGATCCACTCGTGCGCGAAGCCGCCGGGTTCGGACCTGACTGTCACCGCGAACGTCATCGTCCACGTATCGGGGGCGTCGTCGTCGGGGGTCGTGGTCACGCGCACCTTGGCGGTGCCGCTGGCGGCTTCGGTCACCGCTAGTTCGAGCGGGCGCTCGAGCGGCGCGACGTGGGCGGTGAAGCCCTTGACGCCGACCGCAACGTCGACGGTCGAGCCATCGCCGACCAGCGATGGTTCGGCAGCGACCGCGGCGGTCGCGGCCAAGGTCAGCGCCAGCGCCCCGCCGACTGCCGAGAGCCATGGACGCGGCGCCGGCATTGCTCGCCGAACGGTTTCGGCCGCCCTACTCCGCCGCCAGTAACCGCTTACCCTTGGCCTTCAGGATCGCGTTCAGCACGCTTTCGGGGGTATATGGCATCTCGACGTGGCGGAGACCGATGTCCCAGAACGCGTCGACCAGCGCATTGCCGATCGCGGCGGGCGGGCCAATGGTGCCGGTCTCGGAGCCGCCTTTGACGCCGAGCGCGTTGTTGGGATTGAGCGTCTCTTGGAAGTCGGTACCGATATTGGGCATGTCGGGCGCACGCGGCATGCCGTAGTCCATGAAGGTGCCGGACAAGAGCTGGCCCGACTTCTTGTCGTAAACGACGTGCTCCATCATCGCCTGGCCGATCCCTTGCGCCAGGCCGCCATGGACCTGACCCTCGACCACCATCGGATTGATGATGCGGCCGCAATCGTCGACACAGAAGAAGTCGCGGAGCGTGACCCGGCCGGTGTCCTCCTCGACGATGACGACCACCAAGTGCTGGGCGGTCGGATAGTTCAAGTCGATCGGATCGAAGAACACCGTCTCTTCGAGCCCGAGTTCGAAGCCCTTCTCGGGATAGTCGTAGCCGGAGTACGCCATCAGCGCGACTTTGCCGAAGGTAATCCGGCGGTCGGTACCTTTGACGGTAAAGACACCGTTCGCATAGTCGACATCGCTTTCCGCGGCTTCGAGCAAGTGCGCGGCAAGCCGGGTCGCCTTCTTGATGACGCGGCGGCCGGCCTCGACGATTGCCATGCCGGCGGTCGAGAGCGAGCGCGAGCCCCAGGTGCCGGAGCCGAACGGGACCCGCTCGGTATCGCCTTCGACCAGCGCCACGTCCTCCATGTTGAGGCCGAGCGTGTCGGCCGCAATCTGGCGGAACGTCACGTCGTGGCCCTGGCCGTGACTGTGGCTCGCGGCGTAGACCGTGACCTTGCCGTCGGTGTGGACGCGGACCATCGCTGTGTCGTAGCCGCCGGTCCAGTGCTTGATCTTGGCGTTCCGGCGCGAGGGACCCGACCCGGAGTTCTCGACGAACGCGGCCATGCCGATCCCCATGCGCAGCCCGGTCTTGGCGGCGTCGGCGTTGAATTTCTTCTGCTCGTCCTGGAGTGCCTTGTAGTTCGCGAGCTTCATCAGCTTGGCGTGAAGGCCGGGCGGGTTGCCGGAATCCCACTTGCGGCCGATCGGCGTCGACCACGGATACTCGTGCTCTTGGATGTAGTTCTTGAGCCGGGTTTCGATCGGATCGAGCCCCATCTCGCGGCAGCCGTTATCGAACAGACGCTCATTGCAGAACGTGGCTTCAGGCCGGCCCGAGCCGCGATAGGCGTCGACCGGCGCGGTATTGGTGTAGACGCCGCGCACGGAGACGTAGGCGACGGGCGTCTTATACTGCCCGGTCAACGTCGCCGGATAGAACATGCAGGCGATGCCGGCCGCGAACGGATTGTGGTAGCCGCCGAGACACGCGATCGTCTCGATGTGGAGCGCAGTGATCCGCCCTTCCTTGTCGAAACCCATCTTGCCCATGGTGACGTGGTCGCGGGCGTGGCTGTCGGTGGCAATGGTCTCGTTCCGGAGCGGCGTCCACTTGACCGGACGGCCGACCACACGCGAGGCCCATAGGACCACCGGCATCTCCATGTAGAAGAACGCCTTGGTGCCGAAACCGCCGCCGACGTCGGGCGCGATCACGCGCACCTTGTGCTCGGGCAGGAACAGCGCGTCGCGGCAAAGCCATTGCTTGTACCAATGCGGCATCTGCCCGGAGCAGGTGAGCGTGTAGAAGTCGCGGGCGCGGTCGTAGTCGCCCAGATACGTGCGCGGCTCCATCGGATTGCCGGTAATCCGGTTGGAGATCAATTTCAGCGTCGTCACGTGGTGCGAGGCCTCGAGCGCGGCTTCGGTCTTGTCCTTGTCGCCGTAGCGCCACTCCTCGGCTTCGTTGGTGCCGAACTGCTCGTGGATGATCGGTGCGCCCGGCGCCAGGCACGCCTCGGTGTCGGTGATCGACGGCAGGACCTCATAGTCGATCTCGACCGCGTCGGCGGCATCGAGCGCCTGGAAACGGGTCTCGGCGACGACGCAAGCGACGTTGTCGCCGACATAACAGACCTTGCCGCGCGCAAATACCGGCCGCGGCGCCAGGTTCATGGGCCGCCCGTCGTAGTAGTCGACCGGGTGGATGGTGGTGAGGGCGCCCAAGCCCTCTTTTTGCCAGTCCTCGTCGGACAGGACCGCGAGCACGCCGGGCATTTTGAGGGCCTTGGTCTTGTCGATCTTCTTGATACGCGCATGGGCGTGCGGGCTATGGACGAACACGGCGTGGACCATGCCGGCCATCGCCATGTCGTCGGTGTACTGGCCACGCCCGGTGATGAACTTGAGATCTTCTTCGCGCCTCAGCGCCTTGCCGATCAGCATCGCTTGAACCTCTGGATGGAGCTTTCTTCTTGTCGGGACCGCGGCTGCCCGCGTCGCGTCATCGATAATGGCCGACCCCGCGAGCCGCGGCAACGGCCGCCAATTCGACCAACGCTCGGGATGAAATCCGCGTGCCCGAGCGTTCTCTCCCAGCGGTGGGTGGGATCACTTCTCGATTGTCAGGAGAAAGTTAACCATGAGCTTGAACGACGCCGCCGGAACGCTGCTCGCGCTCGTCCTCTTAGCGCTCGCGCAACAAGGTCACGCCCAGCCCACGAAGACGATCGAAGGCCTCCGCACCCCCGGGACGATCTCCGTCCACGGCTCAGCCACGACCAGCGTCAAACCCGACCTCGTCGAAGTCGTGGCCGGCGTCGTCACCCAGGCCGCCAAAGCCGCCGACGCCATCGCCGCCAACACCGCCCAGATGGCCGACGTCCACCGGCTGCTCAAGTCGCTCGCCATCGCCGAGGGCGACGTGCGTACCCGCACGGTCTCGGTGCAACCTCAATACGACCACCGCCCGCGCGCCCCGGGGCAGCCGATCATTGGCTATCAAGCGACCAACGAACTTATAATTAAAATTCGTGATATCAATATATTAGGAACAGTTCTTGATAAATTGGTAGAATCAGGAACCAACCGCATCACGGGGATCCGATTCGGGCTGCGCGACGCCGATCAGGCGCGGAACGACGTCCGACGGCTCGCCGCCCGCAATGCCCGCGAGCATGCGGCGCTCTACGCCGAGGGGGTAGGCGTCAAACTCGGGCGCATGGTGAGCTTGACGGAAGCCGGCGGCGGCGGGCGCGCGCCGCAGCCTTTCGAAGGCGCAATGCTCCGTGCCGAAGCGACCCAGGCCGGCCCGGTACCGATCGCGCCGGGCGAGATCGACATCCGGGCCGAGGTCGCGGTCGTGTTCGAGATCGTCGACGAACAACTGCCTCCGCTCGCAAGGGGAGTACCATCCCGGCGGTAGTCGAGGAGGCCGGACCGATGGCGGGACTGAGCGATCTGCCGTTCGCGCAGATGATGGGGATCGACATTGTGAGCGTCACGCCCGAGCGGGTCGTGGCGACCCTCCACGTGCGGGACGACCTCTGCACAGTCCCGGCCGTGCTCCACGGCGGCGCCACGATGGCGCTCGCCGACACGGTCGGGGCGCTTGCTGCGATCGCCAATCTGCCGCGCGACAGCTGGACGACGACGATCGAGAGCAAGACCAACTTCATGGCCGCGATCCCGGTCGGCGATACCGCCCGCGCCGAATGCACACCGGTCCACAAGGGCCGCACTACCATGGTGATGCAGACCAAGATCACCCGCAACGACGGCCGCATCGCCGCGCTTGTGATTCAGACCCAGATGGTGATTGCGAACAAGGCGGGGTAGCCGTTTTCGGGCGTCATGGCCGCGAGGCCCGGCCTTAGTCCCGGCTCCCTAGGAGGAACGCGCCCGCTCGCTCGACGGTTTTACGTCCACGCTGCGGCTGTAGTGAAGAACGCCGACGACGACTGTCGCCGCCACGACCGCGTACATGATGCGATAGCCGGTCTCGCTGACGCGACCGGTCGCATCGGCGAAAGCGCCAACGATAAACCCGGTGAGAATCTGCATTACGGCGACGCCGCCCATGGTCGCCAGCGCCATGATGGTCATGCCGCGCCCGACCAAGCGGTCGGGGAAGATGGTCCGCGCATGGGTGAGCGCGACGATATTGTAGGCGTTCAAAAACGCGACTGCGGCGAACAGGGTGGCGACGAGCCAGACGGGCGGGGATGGAATCGCAGCGAGCGCGACTAACGCGGTGAACGCGCCGGCGCTGCCGGCGTAGACGACGCCCTTGCGCGTATCGAACAAGCGATCGAGCGGGCCGAAGCAGAGGCTCCCAAGGATCAAACCGACGCTCATCCACAGCAGCACGGCACCCCGCGCTTCGAGGCCGAGGCCGTGGACGTCGTAAAGGTAGGGTCCGCCCCACAAGCCGAGGATCGTCATCGTGTTGGCGTAGCCGAAGAACTGGATCGTGAACATCGGCGGAAGCTTGGGGTTCTTGACGGCTTCGACGACCCCGCGCGCGACATCGATCAGGGAATCGCGCCGGCGGTCGTGGAACGCGTGACCGGGCGGCGCATCGCGGACCAGCGCGAACTCCAGCAGCGCGCCGGCCGCGGCGATCAGCGCCATGCCAACGAACGTCGGACGCCAGCCGGTGAGCGCCACGACCTCGGCCAACGGCTGCGTGGCGAGCAGATTGCCCAAGTTTCCAAGCGCCACCAGGGTGCCGGCGACGGTCGCGAACTGGGACGGCGGGAACCAGCGCAAGCAGACCACGAGCGCGCCGATATAGACCCCGGCACAGCCGATCCCCATGAGGACGCGGCCCGCGGTGAGCTCGAGCATGCCGTCGGCAGCGGCGAACACGAGCGAGCCGGCGACCGCGAAAAAGAG